>NZ_JBEBOW010000104.1:0-14087 GCF_040396215.1 Diaphorobacter ruginosibacter
CGCAAAGCCGCTGTCGCGGCGCGAGGAGATCGTGAACACGTTCTCAGCCCTGGAGCCAGACCGCGCCCTCGCGCATCTCGACCGGATAGGTCCGCAGCCGCGTGTCCGCGTCCTCCAGGCAGGCGCCGCTGCGCAATTGGTAGTGGTGCTTGTAGATCGGCGAGGCAACGACCGGCTCGCCTGCGAGGTCGCCCACGATACCGCGCGAGAGGACGTTCGCACCGCTGTGCGGATCGTGGTTGTCGATCGCGTACAGCTCGCCGCTCGCCAGCCGGAATACGGCGATCTGGCGGCCCTTGATCAGGGCGCAGACGCCGGTGTCGGGCCAGATTTCGTCGAGCGGGCAGATGCGCTGCCATCCCGTGTCGGAGGCGGGCGCGGCGGTTGGGGTGTCAAGGGCGAAGGCGATGGCGCTCATGGGGAGTTCTCCGGAAGGTTGGGTCAGGCAATGGCGTCCGCCACCACGGGAATGCCTTTGAAGTTCTGCAGTTTCTCCGCCTGGGTCGCAGGCCGGATCTGGCCGCGCTCGTTGACGAAGACGACGTTGTCGTCGCCCGCATCGCTGTTGACGAAGGTGCGCAGGCGCCTGAGCACGGCCGGATCGTCCACGGCCTTCTTCCATTCGCAGGCGTAGGTTCCGACGACGTGGGACATCTCGGCCTCCAGTTCCGCGGCCAGCCCCAGGCTGTCGTCGATCACCACAGCCTTGAGATAGTCCAGCCCGCCTTCGAGGTTGTCCCTCCAGGTGCTGGTGCGCTGCAGGCGGTCGGCGGTGCGGATGTAGAACATCAGGAAGCGGTCGATCAACCGCACCAGTTCCTGCCTGGACAGGTCGGATGCCAGCAATTCCGCGTGGCGCGGCTTCATGCCGCCGTTGCCGCACACGTAGAGGTTCCAGCCTTTCTCCGTGGCGATCACGCCGACGTCCTTGCCCTGGGCCTCGGCGCATTCGCGCGTGCAGCCGGAAACGCCGAACTTGATCTTGTGCGGCGAGCGCAGGCCCTTGTAGCGGTTCTCCAGTTCGATGGCGAGTCCCACGCTGTCGTCCACGCCATAGCGGCACCAGGTGGAGCCCACGCAGCTTTTGACCGTGCGCAGCGACTTGCCATAGGCGTGGCCTGATTCGAAACCGGCATCGACCAGCTCGCGCCAGATCAGCGGCAGCTCGTGCACCTGCGCTCCGAACATATCGATGCGCTGGCCGCCGGTGATCTTGGTGTAGAGCCCGTAGCGCTTGGCGATCCGCCCGATCACGATGAGCTGGTCCGGCGTGATCTCCCCGGCGGCCACGCGCGGCACGACCGAGTAGGTGCCGTCCTTCTGGATGTTGCCAAGGAAGTAATCGTTGCTGTCCTGCAGCGGCGCGTTCTGCGGCGAGAGCAGGAAGTCGTTCCAGCAGCTCGCCAGGATGTTGCCGGCCGTCGGCTTGCAGATGTCGCAGCCATGGCCGCTGCCGTGCCTGTGCAGCAGCTCGGCGAATGTCCTGATCTTGCCCACGCGCACGAGGTGGTAGAGCTCCTGGCGCGAGTACGGGAAGTGTTCGCACAAGTGGTTGTTCACGGCCACGCCCTGGCGCTTGAGCTCGGCCTTGAGCACCTGCGTGACCAGCGGCACGCACCCTCCGCACGAGGTTCCGGCCTTGGTGCAGCTTTTGAGCTCGCCGATGGTGTGCGCGCCATCGGCGATCG
Source organism: Diaphorobacter ruginosibacter (assembly GCF_040396215.1). Lineage (GTDB taxonomy): Bacteria > Pseudomonadota > Gammaproteobacteria > Burkholderiales > Burkholderiaceae_C > Diaphorobacter_A > Diaphorobacter_A ruginosibacter_A. The sequence goes on from NZ_JBEBOW010000104.1 coordinate 1,689, forward strand.
CCGCGCACAGCTGGCCTTTGCTGACGTTGTTGCACGAGCACAGCACCGCGCCATCGGGCAAGGCGTCCACGCCCAGGCCCGGCTTGGCGGATCCGTCACTGGCCGGCAGGATCAACTGCCCGGGTGAATCGGGCAATGCGATGCTGTTGAGCGCCATCTGCAGCAGCGTGCCGTATTCGGCTGCATCGCCCACCAGGACGGCGCCCAGTAGGCGCTTGCCGTCGGCGCTCACCACGATCTTCTTGTAGATCTGCCCGATCTCGTCGGTGAAATTGAAGCTGCGGCAGCCCGGTGTCTTGCCCTGCGCATCGCCAATGCTCGCCACGTCCACGCCCATCAGCTTGAGTTTGGTGCTCATGTCGGCGCCGCCGAAGGCGGGTTCGGACAGGCCCGATACATGGGCCGCGGCGATGCGCGCCATGTCGTATCCGGGCGCGACCAGGCCAAAGACCTGCTCGTGCCAGGCGGCGCATTCGCCGATCGCGTAGATGTCGTGATCGCTGGTGCGGCAGTGGTCGTCGATGACGATGCCGCCGCGCGGTCCGACGGCCAGCAGGCACTGGCGCGCCAGCTCGTCGCGCGGCCGGATGCCGGCGGAGAACACGATCATGTCGGTTTCGAGATGGGTGCCGTCGGAGAACACCATGCGGTGACGCGCCGTCGCGCCGTCGGTGATCTCGACCGTGTTGCGGCCGGTGTGCACGTGCACGCCCAGCGCTTCGATCTTGCTGCGCAGCACACGCCCGCCGCCCTCATCGACCTGGACCATCATCAGGCGCGGCGCGAACTCCACGACGTGGGTCTCAAGGCCCATGTCGCGTAGCGCCTTGGCGCACTCCAGGCCCAGCAGGCCGCCGCCCACCACCACGCCGCTCCTGGAGCGCGCGCCGGATGCCTGCATGGCCTGCAGGTCCTCGATGGTGCGGTAGACGAAACAGTGCGGCCGCTCGCGCCCCGGCACGCCGGGCACGAAGGGCACGGAGCCGGTGGCCAGCACCAGCTTGTCGTACGCGAGCTCTTCCCCCGTCGCCAGCCTCAGCGTGTTGTTGCGGCGCTCGATGGAGGCCACGCGCGCGTTCAGCCGCAGGGTGAGCCCCGGACGGTCGTAGAAACCTGGCGGCACCAGCGACAGATCCTCCGCGCTGCGGCCGCTGAAGAATTCGGAGAGATGCACGCGGTCATAGGCCGCCCGGGGCTCCTCGCCCAGCACGGTGACCTCCAGGCCCGCCGCGGGCAGGTCGGGATGGCGTTCGATCAGGGCCTCGACAAAGCGGTGTCCCACCATGCCGTTGCCGGCGATCAGCAGCTTCAGCGGGGACGTGTGGGGCGCGCAAGACATGCGGCATCCTTTTTTGTTGAGGGAGCGCGGCCTGCTCGTGCGCCGCGCTCACGGTTCGGAAAAACACAAAGGCGCCCGCAACGAACCCGGCAACGCAGTGCGCTGGGTGAGTTGCGGACGCCTTTGTCCTGGCCGGCGAGGTCGTCGTTGATCTCCATCGGCACGACAGGAATCGCATTTTTCGTGCCAGCGGGCTGCCTACGGGCAGGGCGGCGTCCGGGCGGGGTTCCGGGGCAACGGCGGCCGCTTGAACCTGCTCGTCTGCATTAATTCGGTGCAAACCAGGCGCTCGCCGCACCCATCTCGTGCGCGGGGTGCCGGGCCATGGAGGTGCATGCATGCCGTCGCGGCCCGGTGGGCGCGTGCCTGCCTTCTCCGTTCTTTCTATAGATAGAAGCTGGACGGCGAGACGCCGAAGTGGCGCCGGAACATGGCTGCGAATGCGCTCGGGCTGGCGTAGCCACAGTCGAAGGCGATGTCGATGACCTTGTCGCCGCAGGCGATCCTGCGCAGCGCATGCAGCAGCCTGGCCTGCTCGCGCCATTGCGCGAACGTCATTCCCAGTTCCCTGGCGAACAGCCGGTGCAGCGTCCGCTCGCCCACATGGAGGGTCGCGGCCCAGTCCGCCGCGCTTGCCGCGCTCGACGGACATGTGGTCAATTGCTCGCAAAGAGATCTCAGACGCTTGTCCCGTGGCAGGGGCAAGTGCAGCGGAATGGTGGCGGACACCCGGATCTCGTCGATCAGCAAGGCGAGGAGCCGGGCGTCCCGGCCCATGGGCTCCTGCGTGGGCGACAGGCGGACCGCCTCGACCAGAAGCTCCCGCAGCAGCGGTGAGATGTTGATCGCGCAGGTGACGGGAGGCAGGGCCGGCACCTTGTCCACATCGATGTAGGCCGTGCGCATCAGCACATCGCCGGACATGGTGACGGTATGCCGCAGGCCCGTGACCATCCACAGCGCCCGGTTGGGCGGGATGACCCAGGAACCCGCGTCCGTGTGCACGACCATGACGCCTTCCGTGGCGTAGAGCAACTGTCCCCTGGGATGCGAATGCCATCCCGTGGACGTACCCGCAGGCCAGCGGTTCTCCATCACCACCACGGGACGCGGCAGGTGGTGGTACATCTTGTGTTTGAGGGATGGATGGGGCGTCGTCATGGCAGGAACTCTACAGATGTTGGCAGATCGTCGTGAGACAGCCAGCGGCGCGCGCCCTATGCTGGAGCCTCTTGTTGATCCGCGCAAGGCACCCGGAGGCCATCGGCCTCCGGATTTGCGAACCACCCTTCCATGACCCAGACCACCACCCTGGAGGCATCGGCCACGCCGATGCCGTCCGCCGCGGCAGAGCCGCCATCCCACGGTTTTTTGCTGCCCATCGTCGGAGGCGCGGCGCTTGCGCATCTGCTCAACGACATGATCCAGGCCATGCTGCCGTCGATCTTTCCCATGCTCAAGGCGGGTTTTTCCCTGAGCTTCGGCCAGATCGGCGTCATTGCGCTTGTCTACCAGATCACGGCCTCGCTGCTCCAGCCATGGATCGGGCTGTATACCGACAAGCATCCCAAGCCCTACCTGCTTCCCTGCGGCATGGTGATGACGCTGATCGGCATCGCCTTGCTGGCCACGGCGCGCAGCTATGAAATGCTGCTGCTGGCGGCCTCCGTCGTGGGCATCGGCTCCGCCACCTTCCATCCGGAGGCATCGCGCATCGCCCGGCTGGCGTCGGGCGGGCGGTTCGGCACCGCGCAATCCACGTTCCAGGTGGGCGGCAATACCGGCTCCGCCCTTGGCCCTCTGCTCACGGCGGCGGTTGTCATTCCTTATGGCCAGCATGCGGTCGCGTGGTTCATGGTGGCAGCGCTCGCCGCGATTTTCGTGCTGTACCGCCTGACTGTGTGGGTGTTGCACCATGGCAGCGCCAAGGCCAAGGGTCTGGCCAGGAACCATGCACCGGGCCTGGACAGGGCCGGGGTGCTGCGGGCGGTGATCGTGATTTGCATCCTCATGTTCGCCAAGTTCGTCTACATCGCTTCGTTCACGAACTACTTCACCTTCTACCTGATGGAGCGTTTCGCCCTGGATGTGCGGCAAAGCCAGATGTTCCTGTTCATGTTCCTCGCGGCAGTCGCCGCAGGGACCTTCGCGGGTGGGCCGGTGGGTGATCGCATCGGCCGCAAGGCCGTCATCTGGATCTCGTTTCTGGGCGTCGCTCCTTTCGCGCTTGCGCTGCCGCACGTGGGCCTGGCGTGGACGGCGGTCCTTGCCGTCCTCATCGGCCTGGTGATGTCTTCGGCCTTCGCAGCGCTCGTCGTCTACGCACAGGAGGCCGTGCCCGGCCGCGTGGGCATGGTCTCGGGATTGATGTTCGGGCTGATGTTCGGAATCGGAGGCATCGGCGCCGCAGGGCTGGGCAAGCTGGCCGATACCTACGGCATCGTCTGGGTCTATGGGCTGGTGTCGTTCCTGCCCCTGCTTGGCCTGGCCACCGCATTCCTTCCGGATACGCGCGGCAAACAGCGCTGACGGTGCGGCTGCGGCCATCGGCGGATGGCGGGCCGATTGCCAGATGCCGCTTCAGCATGGAAGATACTCATCGAGGAGGATTCCATGCGCAAACTTCGCCATCTCACCAACCGGCACCGGGCGCCTTCGACCAACATCGCGCTCGGGTTGCTGCTCGCGTTCAATGCGGGGGCGGTCAATGCCGGCGGGTTTCTGGTGCTGCACATGTACACGTCGCATATGACGGGCTTTGCTTCGCAACTGGCGGATGCGCTGGTCCTGGACAACGGCACGCTGCTGCTCAACGCACTGGGCGCCATTCTCGCGTTCACGGCCGGCGCGGCGGTGTGCGCCGTCATGGTGAACTGGGGGCGCCAGCGTCGGCTTCACAGCGTCTATGCGCTGCCGTTGATGCTGGAGGCGCTGCTGATGTTTCCTTTCGGGCTGATGGGCGCGGTCACGCTCAGTTGGAATACGCCCTTCGCGGTGCCGCTGACGGTGCTTTTGCTGTCATTCATCATGGGACTGCAGAACGCGGTGGGCTCCAAGACCTCGGGCGGCAGCATCCGCACCACGCACATGACGGGCAACATCACCGACCTGGGCATGGAGCTGGGCAAGATGTTCTTCTGGAAACGAAGCGGCCATGTGGCGCCGATGCAGGTTCAGCACAACTGGCGGCGCCTGAGGAATTCCGCCGGACTGGTGCTGATGTTCGTGCTCGGCGGGCTGGTGGGCGCGCTGGGGTTCAAGTATGTGGGCTTCATCTGCGTGGTGCCGCTGGCGGCGCTGCTGCTCGCGCTCTCCGTTCCGCCGTTCCTGCGCGACGTCCCCCATACCAGGGAACTGCTTGCGCTTTTCGGTAAATAGCGGGGGCGTGGTCGTTGGCCCTTTTGGGCATTGTGCTGACGCTAGAATGCGCCACAGGTGTGAGTCGCGCCCAGCGGCTGAAACAGGGTTTGTCGGCACGGATCCCCCGGGTTTCCGCTCCGGCGGCGCATCGAGGCGTGGCCGGATAGCCCGTCCACCTCTGCATGCGAACCACGCGCGGATGGCTCCAACGATCCGACGGGCCGCGCTCCACCTGTGTTTGCTCTCTTTCATCCGATCCATCACCCAATGACTACCTACAAAGAACTCCTGGCCCAGAAACAAATGCTGGACCAGCAGATTGCCGACGCCAGGAAAATCGAAGCCAAGGCGGCGCTGGCGAACATTCATGCCCTGATCGCGGAATTCGGGTTCACCGCGCAGCAGGTCTTTCCCTGGAAGCCCGCGGCGGCGAAGGCGCCCGCCAAGTACCGCGACCCCGTGAGCGGATCGACCTGGAGCGGTCGCGGCAAGCCGCCGAAGTGGATTGCCGACAAGGATCGCGCGGCGTTCGAGATTCAGTGACCGCCCGGCCGCGCCATCGCGGGACGCGCACCCGCAAGGCAGTCGGCAGGCTGCCTTTTTCGTTTGCGGCTCTCGAGGACGCGGATGCTGTCATCCGTTTCCCGCCGGTTTGGCATACGATGTGGAGATGGACCCATATTCTCGCTCGCTCAATCTGGCCGGCGCCTCCAACTTCCGTGATCTCGGCGGGTATGCGGGAGAGGGCGGCCAGCCGGTGCGCTGGCGCCGCCTCTTTCGCTCCGACCATCTGGCGGCGCTGACCGCGCACGACACCATGGCGCTGGCCGACATCGGCCTGACCCGCGCGCTGGATTTTCGCGGTGACGCGGAGCGTGCCGCACAGGCTTACGAACTGCCGAACGTGCGCTATCACGCGCTGTCGATCGAGCCCACCGTGGTGCAGCGCGCCAAGGAAATGGCACTCGCGGGCGAGCAGATGACGGCCCCGGTCGCCGTCAGGCTCATGCAGGACACCTACCGCGCGTTTGTCGCCAACAATGCGCGGCAGTATGCGCAGCTGTTCGAACATCTGCTGGAGAATGACGCGCCGCTGGTGTTCCATTGCACGGCGGGCAAGGACCGCACCGGTTTCGCCGCGGCGCTGATTCTGATGGCGCTGGGCGTTTCGCGTCCGGCGGTGATGCAGGACTATCTGCTCACCAACGGGCTTTACCGCCGCCCGCAAAGCCTCGTCAGCACGGCGCCCGAGGAAGTGCTCAACGTGATCTGGCGGGTCCAGGAGAATTTTCTCGACGCGGCCCTTGATGCCGTGGATGCCGACTTCGGCGGCTTCGAGCGCTATCTCGCGCAGCAGCTGCGGGTGGGAGATTCAGAGCGCCAACGGCTCAGGCAGTTGTATCTCGCGCCGCGCGCCGCAGCGTGAGCACTCCATGAAAAAACCGGCCATGAGGCCGGTTCTTTTCGTTCAGAGGCGACGATGCGTGAAGCTTGGGTCAGGCAGCGGCGTCCTTGAGCTTCTTGAGCGCGCGGACCTTGATCTTCACGGACGCGGGCTTGGCATCGAACCAGCGCTCTTCGCCTGTGAAGGGATCCTTGCCGAAACGCTTCTTCTTTGCCGGAACCTGCAGCACGCCGACCTTGAGCAGGCCGGGCAGCGTGAACTCGCCAGCGCCCTTCTTGTGCACCGACGCCAGGATGGCTCCTTCGAGCGCTGCGAGCACTGCCTTGACGGCCTTGGGTTCGACGGCGCTTTGCGCTGCCAGGTGAGCGATCAGCGTGGACTTGTTGAACGCGTCCTTGATCGGCTTCACGGCTGCGGGCGCAGCAGCCACGGTCTTCTTTGCGGCAGCGGGAGCTGCCTTTGCTTTCGCTGGAGCGGCCTTCTTGGCGGGCGCGCTCGCTTTCTTTGCAGTTGCCATGATGAAGTTGGTTGTTTATTTGTTTGCTTGGATACTCGCCAGCGAATGCTGGTCTCGGCATTCTAGGACGAGATTTCCAATGCGTGTGCGCAGTGCGGGATCAAATGTGCCCGAAAGCTGCATTCTCGCGTCGTTTTGAGGCGAAAGAGCCACGCATGAACTGCCTTGCAGGTGCGCTTGCGCGTTGGCGTTAAGCTGTCGCCTGCAGACCGATGTTCAACGCAAACCTGGGAGACTCATCATGAGCGAAGGCGACAACACACCATTTGGTTTTGGGCGTTTCGTGCCGGGGTTCGATTTCCTGCAGAACCTTGCGAAGAGCGCCACGTCCAGCGTCTCCGCGATGCCGGGGCTGGCCAGCTGGGTGGCTCCGACGGTCAGCGTGGAGGAACTCGACAAGCGCATCGGCGAACTCAAGTCGGTGCAGTTCTGGCTGGAGCAGAACGCACGCGCGCTGGCCGCTACCGTGCAGGCTCTCGAAGTGCAGAAGATGACGCTGGCCACGCTGGAAAACATGAACGTGGCCATGGGCGATATCGCCGGAGCGTTCGGCGCGGCGATGCCGCAAGGCAGGCCGGACGCGCAAGGCGGCGGCGCTTCGAGCGCGGGCGTCGGTGCGGCGCCCGCGCAAGAAAAGGAGGCAGCGTCCTCCGCCGCGAAGCCCGGGCCGAAGGCAGCGGCCGAGAGCGCCGCCGCGTTCATGCCGGGCGCGGGCGGCATGGCCGATCCGGTGCAATGGTGGGGCGCGCTGACCAGCCAGTTCCAGGAGATCGCGGCCAATGCCATGCGCGACGTGTCGCAGCATGCGGCGAACGCGCCAGCGTCGGTCATGGGCGAGGACGCGTTCAAGGCCGCATCCGACATGGCGGCGCAGTTTGCCGCGCAAAGCATGAAAGGCGCGCAGGAGATGACGCGCACGGCCATGGCCGCGGCGGGCGGCAAGGCACCATCGGGCGCGAAGAAGCCGGCGGCTGCAGAGGCCGCGGCTGTGCCACGCAAGCCGGCCGCGAAAAAGAGCGTGAAGAAGACCGCCGCCAAAAAGGCGGTGGCGCGCAAGGCCGGGGCTACGCGCAAGGCGGATGCGCCTTCGCCGGGCCGCACGCAGAGGTGAAGTGACGCGCGCCGTGCGCGCAGATCTCGCCAGCGGCACCTGCTGGCCGCATCTCTGACTGTCGGATGGCTGGGCGCAGCGCCCGGCTTTCGTCAATTCCTGTAGGGGTTGTTCGGGCTGCGGTCATGGCGGTCGGGCACGCCGTCGCGGTCCCGGTCCCAGCCGCCGCGCCTGAATTGCCAGCGGTTGCCGTTCTGCACCCAGGCGGGCTGGTGATAGCTATAGCCCGGGCGTACGCGAATCCAGGTGCCGGGCACCCAGACATGCCGCTGTCCGCGCCACTCCCAGTGGCCCTGCGACCAGACCATGCCCCGGCGCGGAGCGGGAACGCGTTCGACGCGCGGTGGCGGAGGGGCCTTGTATTGCACGGCCACCATCGCGGGCTGCGGGTGGGCGGGATAGGGTGAGCCGACCTGGATGTTGATGTTGGCGCCCGCATGGGCGGCGCCTGCGGTCAGGCCGAATATCAGCGCCGCGATGCTGGCGGCGATTGCTGGTGTGCGAATCATGTGATGCTCCTTCAAACGGCGTCCGTGCTTTCTCCGTCACCGTGGAGTTCATGATGCGCAGGGCATGTGAAGCGACGGTCGCCGTTCCTTGAGCGCTTGGCAAAGTGTTGTGAATAAATGTGATCACGCGCCGGCGCGCCGCATCTGGCCGAACACGGCGAATTCCCAACTGCGCATTCCCAGAACCAGGGTGTAGCCTTCCAGCTCGCGCGGCGGCAGCTTCTGGTCGGCCAGGTGCTGCCGCGAAAAATCCTGCGCAAGGCGTTGCAGCCGCTCGTTGAACACCGGGGCCACGGCGCGGCTGATGGAGCCGTGCACCAGCAGCATCCCTTCGCCCGGGCCGTCGAAGCCGCCGGAGAAGTAGTCCAGCAGCGCATGTTCCCGAAAGAAATCCATCACGGCGCCGTGCGGCCGCCAGCGGAAGGTCTTGGCGAGCTTGAGCCGGTAGCGGTTGAGCGGCCGCAGCTCGATGATGCCGATGCGGTCGAGCTGCGCAAGATACTTCACGCCTTCGGCCTCGCTCAGCCGGTAGGTGGATGTGACCTGCTCCAGCGTCCATTGGCTGAGCACGCAGATGGCCATGAGCAGCAATTTCTTGTCGGCCACCACGGCGCGCTCCTGCTCGGCGGAGAGTTCCTCGAGCAGCGGCTGTTCATCCGCGACGCGCCGGGCCAGGTCGGCGAAGTCGATGCGCAGCGCGCGGCATATGGCGTCGATGCGCGACAGCGGCATCTCGCCCTTGGCCAGCATGCGTTTGACGCTGGACTCGGCCATGCCCAGTTGCACGGCCAGGTCGGCGTAGGTCATCCGGGCGGCCTTGAGCTCCTTTTTCAGAGCGTTGATGAGATCGGCGGTGGTGCTCATGGGTATCGATTATCTATACCCGAGGTGCCCGATTCGGGCGTGATGCACGGAGATCGCGCCGGCTGCGCCCGTTCGCCGCAGACTGCGCGGCAGACATTTTCCGAGGACCGGGCACAATGGCCGCCGGCCATGCTCCGCCCGGGCAGGAGCATATGAATGACAACGGGACGCAACCATTCCATGAACCCATCCACAGTCGAAGGCAACACGGCGCACGCGCAGGGGCGCGAGCCGCATCCCAATCAGTTCGCGCTGCTCGGGCAAAGGCGCTTCGCGCCTTTTTTCTGGACGCAGTTCGCGGGAGCGGCCAACGACAATCTCTTCAAGTTCGCCTTCACGGTGATGGTGACCTACCAGCTCAACGTGCGCTGGATGCAGCCGGCCATGGCGGGGCTGGTGATCGGTGCGCTGTTCATCCTGCCGTTCCTGCTGTTTTCGGCCACCGCCGGGCAGATCACCGACAAGCTCGAGAAGACGCGCATCATCCGCTTCGTGAAGAACTTCGAGATCGCCGTGATGCTGATTGCGGCGGCGGGCTTCATGATGGGTAACCCCGCCGTCCTGCTGGGCTGCGTGTTCCTGATGGGGCTGCACTCCACGCTGTTCGGGCCCGTGAAGTTCGCCTATCTGCCGCAGGCGCTCAGCGAGCGCGAGCTCACCGGCGGCAACGGCATGGTGGAGATGGGGACGTTCGTGGCTATCTTGCTGGGCAACGTGGCCGGCGGTCTGCTGGTTGCGATGCCTCGGGTCGGGCATGCGGCGGTCGCCGCTGCCTGCGTGGCGCTGGCCGTGGCGGGGCGCGTGGCCGCGCAGTGGATTCCCAGGGCCGCGGCGACCGATCCGCACCTGGTGGTGAACTGGAACCCCGTCAGCGAAACCTGGCGCAATCTCAAGCTGGCGCATGGCAACATCGTTGTGTTCCGCTCGCTGCTGGGGATCAGCTGGATGTGGTTCTTCGGCGCGGTTTTCCTGAGTCAGTTCCCCAGCTTCGCCAAGGAGGTGCTGCATGGCAACGAGCAGGTGGCGTCCCTGCTGCTGGTCGTTTTTTCCGTGGGGATAGGCGCGGGATCGCTGCTGTGCGAGGTGCTCTCGCGCCGCCAGGTGGAGATCGGCCTGGTGCCGATGGGCGCCATCGGCATGAGCGTGTTCGCCATCGACCTGTACTTTGCCTCGCGCAACTTGCTGTCCGCGGCCGAAATGGGGGCCGCCGCGTTCATTGCCCAGCCGGCGCATTGGCGCGTGATGCTCGATCTGCTGCTGCTCAGCCTGTTCGCGGGCCTGTACAGCGTGCCCATGTACGCACTGATCCAGTTGCGCAGCCAGCCCACGCACCGCGCGCGCATCATCGCCGCCAACAATATCCTGAACGCGCTGTTCATGATCGCCAGTTCGCTCATCGCGGGCGCGATGCTGGCGGCGGGGGCCAGCGTGCCGCAGATATTCCTGTTCACCGGCGTGGCGAACGCGGTGGTGGCGTTCTACATCTTCATGCTGGTGCCTGAATACCTGCTGCGCTTTTTCGCATGGGTGCTCTCGCGCATCGTCTACCGCTTCAAGGTGCGGGGCGATGAGCACATTCCCTTGCAAGGCGCGGCGATCCTGGCCTGCAATCACGTGAGCTTCGTCGATGCGGTGCTGCTGATGGCCGCGAGTCCACGGCCCATCTACTTCATCATGGATCACCGCATCTTCCGCGTGCCGCTTCTGGGCTGGATCTTCCGGCTCGCCAAGGCCATTCCGGTGGCCTCGCACAAGGATGATCCGGCAACCTACGAAGCGGCGTTCGAGCGGGCCGCCCAGGTGCTGCGCGACGGCGATTTGCTGGCCATCTTTCCCGAAGGAGGCATCACGCGCGATGGCCGCCTGCAGGAGTTCAGGGGCGGGATCATGAAGATCATCGAGCGCGCACGGGCCGACGGCGTGGACGCGCCGGTGGTGCCGATGGCGCTGACCAACCTGTGGGGCTCCTTCTTCAGCCGCGTCGAGCAGGGCGGGGCGATGATGCGGCCATTCCGGCGCGGCATCTTCAACCGCGTGGGGCTCAATGTCGGGGCGCCGCTCGAGGCGGGAGCGGTGCAGCCGCAGTCGTTGCGCGAGCGGGTGCAGGCACTGCTCGGCCAGTGAGGACCGGGCCGCGATGCCGCGCTAGATGCCGCGCGCGCGGTCCGACCTGAACTGCGCGCGGAACTGCGTGAACGTGCCGGCTTCCAGCGCGCTGCGGATCTCTTGCATCAGGTTCAGGTAGTAGTGCAGGTTGTGGATGGTGGTGAGCATCGGGCCGAGCATTTCGCCGCAGCGGTCGAGGTGATGCAGGTAGGCGCGCGAGAAGCCGCCGCGTCCGCCGTCGTCCCAGCTCACGCCGCTGCTGCCGGCGCAGGCATGGCAGGTGCAGGTGGTGTCGATGGGCTGATGGTCGCTCTTGTGGCGCGCGTTGCGGATCTTGAGGTCGCCGTAGCGCGTGAAGATCGTGCCGTTGCGCGCGTTGCGCGTGGGCATCACGCAGTCGAACATGTCCACGCCGTCGGCCACGCCTTGCACCAGGTCCTCGGGCGTGCCCACGCCCATCAGATAGCGCGGCTTGTCCTGCGGCAGCAGATGCGGCGTGTGCCGCATGATGTCCAGCATCTCATCCTTGGGCTCGCCCACCGACACTCCGCCGACGGCGTAGCCGGGGAAGTCCATTTCAACGAGCGCCTGCAGCGATTCCTCGCGCAGGCTCTTGAACATGCCGCCCTGCACGATGCCGAACAGCGCGTTCGGGTTGCCAAGGCGCTCGAATTCATCCTTGGAGCGCCGGGCCCAGCGGCGGCTCATCTCCATGGATTTGCGCGCCTCGGCCTCGGTGGTCTTGTGGCCGTTGGTCTCGTAGGGCGTGCATTCGTCGAGCTGCATGACGATGTCCGAGTTCAGCACCGTCTGGATCTGCATGCTCACCTCGGGCGACATGAACAGCTTGTCGCCGTTGACCGGGCTGGAGAAATGCACGCCTTCCTCGGTGATCTTGCGCATCGCGCCCAAGCTCCAGACCTGGAAGCCGCCCGAGTCGGTGAGGATGGGCTTGTTCCATTTCTCGAAGTCATGCAGCCCGCCGAAAGTCTTCATGATGTCCAGGCCGGGGCGCATCCAGAGATGGAAGGTATTGCCCAGGATGATCTGCGCGCCCATTTCCTCGAGGCTGCGGGGCATCACGCCCTTGACGGTGCCGTAGGTGCCGACGGGCATGAAGATCGGGGTCTGGACCACGCCGTGGTTGAGTGTGAGCTTGCCACGGCGCGCGTGGCTGGTCGGATCGGT
>NZ_JBEBOW010000105.1:0-13725 GCF_040396215.1 Diaphorobacter ruginosibacter
CTCGTCTCGATCGCAAACCTTCGGTTTGCTGGGTCGTGTTAGCAGCTCTTAAGCTGGTGATTCGCTAACGGTATTTTAAAAAAACTCTTCCCTCGGCGATCCTTCGAGCTGTCCGCATAACGCGCAGTTGCTCAATGCACAGCTTTTCGCTCACGGCGATGTCTATGTACGCGATTCCAGAAGGATGGCCGAAGGCAATACGCCCAGGCGATCGACTATTTGTTTGCCCGACTAGACGATGCGGGAGCGTTCCGGCAATAGCGCAAGCTAGGCCACTGGTCGCGGTCAGCGTGGCGGCAAGTGTCTTGCTGGCGGAACCTGAGGCGAATTGCCGTACAGCCAAATGAAATTTGTCAGCCTGAATGCGTTCGCCTTGGGTGCAGGTCAGATAATCCGCGGGCTCGCTTACAACGATCAGCATTGGCGTGGAGGCCGCTTGCCGTGCATCCCAGTATTGGCGTAGTCCGCATCGATAAGCCACGGCACGCCGTATGGCGTCCATGCGCGATTTCAGGGCGGCGTTGTTGTCTATTTCTTCCGGACTCTCGGTTCCGGCCATGCCGAGCGAACTGGCATGAACATAGACTGCCATGTTCGCGCCATCGACAATAGACAGCTCGATGCTGCCCGCTTCAGGAATTTCCCAGATATCCAGAGAATTTCCAGTTGGAAGCACGCGCCCGGTAATCGCACCCGTTGCATGAGAGAAATCCAGCGATATCGGAGCGCCAAATCCCGGCACGCCACCGATGGAGAATTCGCCACGCCACTGTGGAACACCATCATGCACAGGGACTCCCACGCGCACGATGCGATCCGTGTTCAGGTTGTGAACTCTGACCAGGGTGACTCCTTCATTGGGGGGAACGAGCCCTTCCTCGATGGCGTACATGCCCACTGCGGCCAAGAGGTTGCCGCAGTTGAGATTGAAGTCGACCTCTGCCCGGACAGTGCCGACCTGGCCGAACAAATACGATACGTCACTGTCTGAGCGAACAGGTTTTCCGATGATGGCGGCTTTGCTGGTGAGCTTGTCCGCGCCGCCCAGTCCGTCGATTTGGCGACGATCGGGTGATCCAAAAAGGTCAAGTAGCAAGTCAGTGAGTGCATCCCGGTCTGTGGGTACATCCTCGGCGCGCAGAAAGATCCCCTTGCTCGTGCCGCCGCGCATCAGAACGAATGGAATGCTGCAACCCATGTCCCGCGCCTCAGGCCAATTTCTGGAAACGGGGAATGCTGATGTCTCCGGTGACATCATCGAATACGACCTCGACCTTGTCGCCTACCTTGACATCGGATGGTGGAACGCCAATCACATTACTCAACATGCGGGGACCTTCGTCGAGTTGAATAAGCGAGACGTTGTAGGGCACATCTCCTGCAAAAGCCTGGTTGTAGACCTGATGGAAAACGATACTTGAGTAGACGGTACCCTTTCCGGAAATGCTCTTCCATTCATACTTCTCACCAAGGCAATGGGGACACAGGTGATTGATGGGGTAGCGGGCCTTTCCGCAATCACTGCAATGTTGAAGGGCGAGCCGATGGGCGTGTGTCGCTTCCCAGAAGGGGCGGTTGAGCGCATCGAGGGACGGCAGGGGCTTGTCGTAGGTATTGCTTGTCTCGGTCATGTTGTGGTTCCTTATGCTGCTTTAAGAATCATGGCGTTGGAACAGTTCAACGTCATGCCACGCCCCGTGACAAGGCATGTTTCGGCATCTTTTACCTGGCGTTCGCCACAGGTGCCGCGCATCTGGCGAACACCTTCTACAGCATGCAGCCAGCCTTCCATGTAGGACTCTGAAAGATTGCCCCCTGCGGTGTTAACCGGTAATTGACCGCCGAGTTCGATACGGCCACCTTCGGTGAATGGTCCGCCTTCACCGACTCCGCAGAACCCCGCATGTTCCAACCAGAGAATCACGCTCATGGTGAAGTTGTCGTAGAGCTGGGCGACATGGATATCTTTGGGTGCCATGCCTGCCATGCGGTAGGCGCGGTCCAGCGCATCTTTCTGGTGCGGTACGTACCACCAGTTTTCACGCTCCATGTTTTGCGTTGTATAGGCCTGGCCCATGCCCGAGATGAGCACGGGTTTCTGTTTGAGATCGCGTGCTCGTTCAGCGGATGTGAGAATCAGACAAACACCACCGTCGCTGATCAGGCAGCAGTCGAGCAGGTGAAACGGTTCGACGACCCAGCGTGAAGCTTGATGATCTTCCACGGTGATGGGGTCGCGCATCACGGCATTGGGATTCATTGATGCGTGCTTGCGGCAAGCGACGGCGACATTGCCGAGATGGCGGCTGGTAGTTCCATAGAGCGCCATGTGCCTGCTTGCGGCGATGGCACTGTTGGCGGCTGCGCCGAACATGCCCCAGATTCCCCACGAATCACCCCAGCCGGAGGCGCGCGAGAAGCGGTAGTTGCCAGTGCGCGCCGTGTCGGCGAACATGCAGGCGACATAGTCTGCCATGCCCGACTCGATCGCCATCGCGGCGTTTTGAATAAGCGCGCCGCAAGTGCCGCCGCCCATGGTCATGCTGCCGGTATATTTGGGGTCGATGCCAAGAGTCTCACCCATGCGCAGATAGTTCAGGGATGCTTCTGGCGATGTCGTTCCCGGCATGGTCAGCAGTCCGTCGATTTGGCTCTTCTGCAGGCCTGAGTCTTCAAGTGCCAGCTTGAAAGCCTGCGCTGCCAGCGTGACCGGAGTGGAGCCCGGCAACTTTCCCTGCGGGGTTGCGCCTACCCCCACGATTGCAATCTTGTCCTTGAGTGAACCCATCAAAGTCTCCTTGAGTTGTGGTCAGCGGCCGCGATACACGGGCGTGCGCTTTTCCTGAAATGCGATGCGACCTTCTATGCGGTCCTCCGTATCGCGCAACATGCCGAATGCGTAGCTTTCCAGCGCCAGAGCCTGCGCCAGCGGCAGGGAGCGACCGTCCCGCACCAGTCTTTTGGCGGCACGCACCGACAGCGGGGCGTTCTGTGCGATGCGGCGCGCGATCGTCATGGCGCACTCCATCAGATCGCTGGGTGCGACGACCCTGCTGACCAGGTTGATGCGCAAGGCTTCCAGCGCATCGATGCGGTCTCCAGTAAGCAGCATCAGCATCGCATCGGATTGCGCAACGAGGCGCGGCAGGTTCTGCGTGCCGCCTGCACCGGGAATGCTTCCCAGCCGAACTTCGGACAAAGCGAACTGTGCGTTTTCGGAAGCGATGCGGATATCGCAAGCCAGGGCCAGTTCCATACCCCCTCCCATGGCGTAGCCATTGACTGCGCAGAGTATGGGTTTGTCCATGTCCATCCCGGTGAGCAAATGCCGTGGGGTTGCGGTGCCGAACGTCAGCTGTGCGGGACTTTCCTTGGGTGGCATGGTCTTCTTGAGATCCGACCCCGTGCAGAACGCCTTCTCACCAGCACCAGTGAGAATGACGCAGCGCACGTTGTCGTCATGTGCGGATTGCTGCCATGCGTCGAACAGTTCTTGACGCATCTCGGGATCGATGGAGTTAAGGGCTTCTGGCCGGTTCAACGTGATGATGGCAACGCCATCGCGCACCTCGTAGTTCAATGACATGGGGTCTCCTTGGGTGTGAATTTCAATTCCGCGGCTTTGCGCCACTGGCGCACGGGAACATGGCTGATGCGCATCGCGCACTCAACAAGGGCATCCACGTTGCCTTGCGTATCTCCCCAGGCAAAGCAATCCCTTGCCTTATCGCTCAGTTCATCCACAGTAAGCGGCAGTTGGGCTGATCCCCTGAGCGCATCAATGCGCCTGTCAATGCTGCGTCCATCGTGCAACGTGACCTGGATCTCCGCCCAGCGCGGAAATGTGGGACCGCCGGCGGAGTCGTCGCTTGTGACAGAGGCCAGAAATGCCTGAGCTTCGGGACGTTGCACCGACTCATTCGTGAAACTGGCAAGGCCAACCTGTCCATCCAGCAAGGCTGCTGTCATGGCATATTGCATGCTGAACTTGGCTTCCAGTCCTGTCTTTGGGCGGTGGTGAATGAGAGGTGTGAAGGCTCCGGCGCTGGCACGCACATGTACGGAACGGACATCGGAGAGTTGCAAAGTCCATTGCTTGCGAACATCCAGAATGCCGTCCAGCGCGCGATGTGTTGCATAGCACAGCGGATATTTCTTGACCTCGATGCCGCAGCGCACCAGCTCGAGCGGTTGCTCCCCAAGGGCGGCGAGCGAAGAGGTCAGCGCCTCTCCATTGCCGTATAGATCGAGATAACCGAACGGGGCATCGAGAACGCCCACAGAGGATTCAAATCCCTCGCGGGCCATAAGTGCAGACCGCAGACCGCTGGCGTTGCTGTGCCCCGCCTGAAAGGACTTGGCGTCTGTCCCGAAATTTGCACGCGACCCAGCGGCCTGGGCCACGGCCAGTCCAATGGCGTGGGCAATCTGTCGTTCGTCGAGCCTCAACAATTTGGCGCACGCAACCGCTGCTCCGATGCATCCGATCGTGGCGGTCGAATGCCATCCATGCGCATAGTGATCGATCGCCATGGCGTGTGAGAGCTTGCAGATGACCTCGAAGCCCACCACATATGCGCTTACTAGATCGCGACCGTCAGCATCCATGGCTTCCGCCAGACTGAGAAGCGCTGGAAGCATGGCAACGCTTGGGTGTCCGCGCAACGGAGAAGTGACATCGTCATAGTCAAGCACGTGACCGGCGATGCCATTGCAGAGCACCGCCAACTCCAAAGGCATTAATTCTCCGCTACCCCAGTATTCAGCCTGCATGCCCGTTGTCTGACCGTGAGCCTTTGCATAGCGCACTGCGCGGACAGAAGCTGGTTCATTACGCCCCGCGATCGCAACACAATACGTATCCACCATGGCGCGGCCACAGGCCAGCATCAGATCTGGCGTGAGATCGTCATGTCCAAAGCGGTATGCAAAACGGGCGATCTGCTGAGCGGCGGTCATTGGAGCGCTCCTTGATCTCTCAGGGCTGAGATATCGGTGGCAGACAGGCCAAGTTTTTCCTGGAGTACGCTATCCGTATGTTCGCCCAACAGGGGCGCGGGGCGGTGAGGGCGGGACAGTGATCCGCTCATATGCACGGGTAGTGCGTTGTAAACAGTCTCTCCCATTTCTGCATGATTCAGGTATACCCAGTGACCGCGAGCCTGCAGTTGTGGATCACGCAGCAGCACGTCTTGCGCGTTCTGTACAGGCCCCGCAATGACGTGCTGCTGTTGCAGCAATTGCGTG
Organism: Diaphorobacter ruginosibacter; assembly: GCF_040396215.1. Classification (GTDB taxonomy): domain Bacteria; phylum Pseudomonadota; class Gammaproteobacteria; order Burkholderiales; family Burkholderiaceae_C; genus Diaphorobacter_A; species Diaphorobacter_A ruginosibacter_A. The sequence goes on from NZ_JBEBOW010000105.1 coordinate 5,248, forward strand.
AGAACATGGTTGTCAAACGATCGGGTAACTGACGCGATGCATGTGTTCAGCTCATCGCGATGCAGCCAGCGCTGCGCCGCCGATGAAAATCGCGGATCGCTCGCGAGTTCCTGCATACCAAGAACATGCAGCAAGGCGCTCCATTGCTTTTGCTGTGGAGCCGAAATGGCAATCCATTGGTCCGGGCCAGTGGTTGGAAACACTCCGTGTGGTGCTGCGGCAATATGCTGGTTTCCGGTACGTTGCGTGATATGGCCGTTGACGGTGTAGTCGAGCACGGCCGGACCAAGCAATGAAATCGTGGGTTCAATCTGCGCGAGATCGATCAGTTGTCCTTGTCCAGTGCGCCGTTTGTGCCGCATTGCACAGAGAATGGCGAAAGCGCCATGTGCGGGATTGGGTACGTGATCTGGAAAATTGGTCCCCGTTCCCGTGGGCTCCAGGTGTGGTAGTCCACACAGGTGATGAAGACCTGTCACCGCGCCCATGGTGAGGCCATATCCGAGATATTTGGATTCTGGACCGGTTTGGCCATGCATGGACATTGCGATGTAGATGATGTCCTGTTTGAACGCGCGAACTGCTTCATAGCCCAGGCCGAACCTTTCCATGATGCCGGGCGTGAAGTTGTTGGCTACCACATCAGAGCGCTCGATCAATCGACGCGCAATTGCATTGCCAGCATCAGACTTCAGGTTGAGCGTCACGCTTCGCTTGCTCGAATTGCGATCCGCGAAATAGCCGCTGCGGTTGACGCCACGAACACCATCCTTGAACGGCTTGGCGTCGCGCAACGTGTCCATACGTTCGGTACTTTCGATCTTGATCACATCGGCACCAAGGTCCGCGAGGATCTTTGTGGTGTAGGAGCCTGCGCCGATCCATGTGAAATCGGCGACTGTGATGCCGGCTAAGGGACGTGGTAGTTGCTGGGTCATGCGATGGCACCTTCGCGCAGAAGTACGGATTGCTCATCACGGCTGTAGCCAAGAGCATCAAGAATTTCGGATGTGTGTTCACCCAGCCGTGGCGCGGGACGCCCGAGCTGCCAAGGTGATCCGGTCAGGGAGTACGGTGCGCCGGGAAGGGTGAGCGTCTTGCCTGTATAGGGATGTGCGGTCTGTTGAAAGTACCCCCGATGGAGCAGTTGCCGATTAGCCAGAAGATCCGCCGTTGTACTGACAGGGCAAATGGGAATGCGCCGCGCCTGCCCTTGCTCGTACAACTGTGCTTTGGTCAAAGTTGCTGCGAACGGATTGAAGATGCCAGCGAAGATTTGCTTGGCTTCTCCCGTTTGGAGAAACGCACTGTCCAACCATCGTGGATCGCGCAATTGAGCTGCTTGCGAGGCGCCGACGTCCACAAGCCACTCCGTCGTTGCACTCCAGAACTTGTTGGATGCGACGCCACCGGCCATCAAATAGACCATGCCATCCCGGCAGGGGAAAACACCAGTACCTGCCTGCTTCTGCTCGCCGCCGCCGCGTGTGCGCACTGTGTTTTCCAGCTCCACGAACTGAACTGCGTTTTCAAGCGCCATGGCGACGCTTTCCTGGATAGAGACGTCAATATGTTGTCCTGCGCCTTCATTCGCCGTGCTTTCGACCTGAAGAACGGCCACCAGGGATGCCACTGCGGCGAATTGAGCTGCTGACAGAAGCGCCTGATTGCCATAAGGAGCCGTTGGTGCCAGTCCCGGATAGCCCCCCAACGATAGCAACCCACCAAAAGCGAGTGAAACCAGATCATCCGCAGAGTATCCAGATAGTGGACCGCTTTGGCCGAATGCCGTAATGCTTGTCATGACCAGATTGGGCTGGAGGGCGTGGAGACTCTCGAAATCGATCCCCCATTGGCTCATGCGGCCAGGCTGCTCCGATTCAATGATCACGTCTGCTTTTGCTGCCAGCTTCCTGAACACCTCCTGGCCAGATGCGCAGCTCAGGTCGAGTGCTGCGCCGAGCTTTCCCTGGTTGAAATAGGCGAAGCTCAGGCTTCGTTCTTTATGCGGAATATTGTCCAAGAAAGGCCCGTCTTTGCGGATGGTGGAGCCGGAGATTGGCTCCACTAGTGTCACCTCTGCGCCCATTTGTGCAAATAGCTTGCCACAGTATTGTTCGCACCCCTGTGTGAGGTCCAAAACCCGAACGCCCTGTAAGGCGGTGATTGTTTCTTGATGCATAGCCGATTGAGCGATCGATTGAATCTTGGCGAAATCGTAGGCCGAATCGAATCAATTAGGCTATGTGTTTTAGCATATGTGAGTCCATATATTGAGAAAGTTGGTTCAACTTATAAATAAAATTTTGAACTACGTGTTGTTATCAATATATGGACCATTTGATGCTCGAGACATCTACAAATATCAGCATGCATGTCTCACACTGGTATACGAATTAGAGAACCAGGAGACATACATGCATCGTTCTAAGCGTTGGGTGAAGTCCTCGCTTGTTTCATTGATCGCGCTGTGGAGCGTCGGCGTGACAATGGCGCAGGAATTTCCAAATCGTCCTATACGTCTGATTGCTCCATTCTCGGCGGGAGCCAGCACCGATTTACTTGCGCGTGTGGTGGCACAGTCCATGTCAAAGAAGCTGGGGCAGCAAGTCGTGGTCGACAACAAGCCAGGCGCCGGTGGGATCGTGGCGGCTGAAATGACGGCGCGATCGGCTCCGGATGGCTACACATTCATGCTGACATCGGCTGGGATTGTCACCATGAATCAAAGCATCTACACCAAGCTGCCTTACGATCCGTTAAAGGATTTCGCTCCGCTGACTATTGCGGTGAGGATGCCCATTGCGATCGTTGTTAACCCCGCGGTTCCGATTCATACCATGGGTGAATTGCTGAGCTACGCGAAAGCCAATCCCGGTAAGCTGACATATGGGTCTGCGGGCACGGGGACGTCCCAGCACCTGGCGGGAGAACTCTTCAAATCCATGGCACATGTCAATCTTCTGCATGTGCCATACAAGGGCGGTGGACCCGCCATGAATGACCTGCTTGCCAATCAGGTGTCGATGATGTTTGTGCAAGTGCCTTCTGCGTTGCCTCAGATTCAGGCGGGAAGGATCCGGGCTGTTGCCGTGGGAAGCGACAAGCGGGATGCCAAACTTCCGAACGCTCCCACAGTTGCCGAGTCTGGCATTGCAGGCTACAACTCCGATACATGGTATGGATTTGTCATGCCTACAGGTGTGCCAAAGCCTATTGCACAGAAGCTATATGCATCTGTCATCGATGCTCTGAAAGAAAACGAGCAGAAGCTCTCGGATCAGGGATTCAACCTCGACGGAGGTAGTCCTGAGAAGATGGAAGAGACGATCAAGGTTGAATCGACGAAGTGGGCCAGCGTGATAAAGGCAGCCAACATCAGGGCTGATTGAGCGCGAACTCCATGGTGCAAGATCATTCGCACAATTTTCGCGCTGTCAGCCATCCTTTGAGGATACACAGTGGAGAGCGAGCGCTTGAGCAATTGCCGGCCGAGCTTGATCGGTTGAAGTTAAGGCGCGCTTTTGTGCTTTGCGGTCGCAGTCTTCATGATTCGACGACTTTGATTGCTTCTATCCGGGCACAACTTGGATCTCGTTTTGCAGCGATGTGTGTGAATATGGGAGCTGACGTCGACAGTGAACGTGTCGAGCAAGCTGCAGCCATGGCGCGCGAGTGCAATGCAGACTGCCTGATCGCAGTCGGGGCGGGCAGTACCACCAAGGCCTGCCGTGTCGTGGCGATCCGTATGGCGGAAGAGGGGCCATTGGCGCAGCTCGCGACACGTTACGACGCGAATGGCGTGGGGCACAGCGTCAGACTGCTCGCGGTGAAGGTGCCTATCTTCAATGTTCTGACTGCGGCAACAACGAGCCAGAATCGCAGTGGCGCATCTATTCGTGACTCGGCATCCGAGCGGCAATTGGAGTTCTTCGATCCCAAGACCCGTGCAACGGCTGTGTTCTGGGATGCACAAGCCTTGCTTACTGCGCCGCTGTCTTTGACGCGCTCCGCAGCTGGAATGGAGTTCTGGTGGGCGCTGATGAATCTGGCGGGAGCCGGCAACGAGAACCCGTTGGTGCAGGCTTGCCGGCGCCAGTGCTGGTTCATCGCCAACGCTGCTTTTCCGCGAATGAACGATGCACAGGATTGGCGCGTAAGGGCAGAACTCTGTGCGGCATCGTTGCTCAGGACGAGGGATGAAGACGATGGCGGTGCGCCACTTGGCGTTCTACCCGGAACGCACGAGTTGCGCATGCATCCCATCACTCGAGCTACCTATATGCTGGCACAGGCGCTGTTCAACGCGGGAACGGGTGTGACTCAATCCCAGGCAACGATGGCGCTTGCAGGTGCCGCCATTCGTGCATTCGGTCAATGGTGTCCTGACGCAGTGAGCGATATGGCGGATCTTCTGGGGGCGCCGAGTCATCGTCCGGGTCAGGTGGCGATGCATCTGGACGATCGCCTGCGCAACGCAGGCTTTACCGTGGACCTGAGAGCCAGAGGCTTGTCCCGCAAGCAGTGCGGGAAAGTCATGGAGCGTGCACTGCACACGTTCAACTGTAATGCGGACGGTTGGATGAATGACAAGACCGATAGCCTTCAGGACATGCTGAATTCAGTGACTTGACGGATACATACATGTGAGGAGACAAACCATGCAACGCAAAGAATTTCTTTTGAGAACGGCTGCACTTGCAGCGTCAGCCTGGTGCGATGCCACTGCCTTTGCATCCAACGAGGACTCGTTCCCCACACGGCCATTACGCATCATTGTTCCGTTCAATGCGGGCGCATCGGTGGACACGATCTCCCGATCAATGGCGGCGCTGATGTCAAAGAAGTTCAATCAGTCGGTGGTGGTGGAGAACAAGCCTGGAGCCAATGCCGCGATTGGCGCCCTGGCGTTGGTGAATGCGCCCGCTGACGGTTATACGCTGTTCTTTGCTTCCGACTCTGCGCTGGTGTTGAATGGCTTGCTTTACAAGAAGCTTGCGTATGATCCCGAAAAGGATTTCACTCCAGTCGCGCTTGCGGTGAATGTGCCGCTGGTCATGCTGGTCAACGCCTCGATGCCGGTTCAGAACGTGCAGGAGTTTGTGGCATTCGCAAAGAAGAATCCCGGTAAGCTCAACTACAGTTCGACGGGCACGGGAGGCGCATTTCATCTCGCGGGTGAAATGTTCTCGCAGGCCGCAGACATCGATATGACACACGTTCCTTTCACTGGCGGAGCTCCGGCGATACAAGCGCTACTTGCCAATCAGGTGCAGGTGATGTTCGGTGTCGTCGGGTCGAGCCTGCCGCATGTGCGCTCCGGAAAGTTGAGGGCGCTTGCAGTAGTGACCAAAGAACGAGTAAGTGCATTGCCAGGCATTCCGACTCTCCAAGAAAGCGGATATCCAGGGTTGGAGGCTTCGGTGCGTTACGGCATGGTTGCGAAAAAAGGAACACAGCCCAAGGTGCTCGAGGCGCTCAATGACGCGGCCAACTTTGCGCTGGAAGATCCGGGCTATCGCGAACGATACACCGCGGAGGGATATGAGGTTCCCAAGGCGCACAAGCCGCAGGAGTTTGAACAGCAAATCGCCTCCGATCGAAAGATGTGGAGCCAGCTCATCAAATCCCGAGGCATTTCACTGGACTGAAGACTCTCGAGCATCATGCGGAATCACGTCCATGAACGCATCCCGATTCACAGCCGCGCCATTCAGTACGAGAGTTATCTGAGAATGGATGGGCATTGGGATATTGAAGGCACACTCATAGACAGCAAGTCCTATGATCAGTTCCTGTTGGAGAAGGGGCCCTTGCGTGCGGGTTCTCCGATACATCATATGCTGGTACGTCTATGCATTGATGACGAGTTCATCATCCATGAGATCTTTGCCGAGATGCCGGCCACGCCTTTCTCGGCCTGCCAACCTGCGCGAGATCCTGTGCAGGGACTGGTTGGCGCAAAGCTGGGGAAGGGATGGCGTAAACGGATTGATGAATGCATGGGAGGCGAATCAGGTTGCACTCACTTGCGTGAATTGCTGAGCGGCATGGCAACAGCCGCCATACAGACCGTCGGGCGATACCGCGCGCACCAACGACGAACGGCTGGCCTTCCCGAACCGGTGATGTTGCACCCCAGACAGCCATTGGGCGAGTGCCTGGGATGGTCGTTTACGGGCGAGGTCATGAAACGCTTTAGACCTGAGTTCTATGGATGGAGGCCTGAACAGCCTTGAGGATTCAAACAGGATTCAGGGCCCTTCGGCGGCGCTGCCGCGATACGCAACCAGTGATTTCTCGATCGCGGATACGGCTTCCAGCATCAGTCTGGCGACATGCTCCGTGCGCTCTTCGTCAAGCCGCGAAGAGATGGTCGAGAGGCTGATACCAGCAATGGGGGTGCCCTGGGCGTCGCGGATGGGTACACCGATCGTGCGGATGTCGGGAATTTCGAGCAAGTTGCGAGCGATATACCCTCGTGCCCGTCCCCTCGTTATGCTGCGTCGCAGTGCGGACTCTGAATATCTTGGATATTTCTTCAGCGTGCGTTCAAGGTTGGCCTTGAAGACGCGGTTGAGTTCATCGTTGTCCATGGCGCTGAGGATGGCCGCAGCGCCACCACCCACGGTCAATGGTCTGCGCTTGCCGATCTCCAGCACGTACACCTTGATTGGCGCATCTCCTTCGGCCCGGTCCGTGCATACACCATCGAGTCCCGAGCGTTCCGTAAGAAAAACGGTATCGCCGGTGAGCGTGGCGATACGCTGAAGATGAGGATGGCAAATGTCGCGCAATGCAATTTTTGGAGATGCCGCAAGCCCCATCTCGTACATCGCGGGGCCGAGATAGTAGCGGCGCGTATCAGCGTCCTGACGCAGGAGACGCTCCGCAACCAAGGCCTGAAGTAAGCGATGCACTGTGGGGCGTTCCAATCCCGCAGCGCGATAAAGGTCGGCCAATCTGAGCCCGGAGCGTTGTCCCGATGCCACCAGTCGAAGCAGTAATGCGACGCGTTGCACCACCTGGCTTCCGGCTGCCTTGGGGGCATTTGAAGATTCATCATGTCTCATTATGTGATCCTGTTTGGATGGCGATTTAGAAGAATTCTACGGATATTTTCCTATCATAAATATGCTTGGAGAAGGTCCACATATTGATCTGTATAAAGGTGCGAAAAAATGAATTTTGAATTGCCAGATACCACGAGGATGATTCGCGATACGGTACGTGAATTCACGCAGCGTGAGCTGTATCCGTTGGAGTCGCTGATCGTGCGAAGAGAAGCTGACCGCGGCATGCGTGACGACCCGCTTTTGCCGCCCGAGCTGGAGCATGAACTGCAGGAGAAGGCTCGCAGGATCGGGCTTTGGGGTATCGATGTGCCCGAAGAGTTCGGTGGCCAGGCATTTGGCATGTTGGCCAAATGTGTGGTGACGGAGCAGCTCAAGCATTCCATCGTGCCGTTTGTTCCGCCTCCGGACAGTCCTAATCTTTACCTGCTCAAGGAACAGTGCAAGGGTGCTCAGATCGACAGGTACCTGATGCCCTACGTGCGTGGCGAAAAGAAGAGTTGCATCGCCTTGTCCGAAGAAGGAGCGGGCTCCGATGCGGCGGGTATCCGCACGCGGGCCGAGCGCCGTAATGGCAAGTGGGTGATCAATGGTGCGAAGATGTGGATCAGCAATGCGCGAAGGTCCCACTTCATGATCGTGGTGGCTGTTACCGATCCAACCAAAGGCTCCAGGGGTGGGATGACGGCTTTCCTGGTAGATCGCGATACGCCTGGCGTCAGCATTCCGACCTCCTATCCGATGATCGGCGAATATCATCCGTATCAGGTTTTCTTCGATAACGTTGAACTGGACGATGCTCAGGTGCTGGGTGAAGTTGGCAATGCGTTCGTGCCAATCACCAACCGGCTTGGTGTGCGCCGACTCGATATCGCATCACGCTGCCTTGGCTTGGCTGAGCGCTGTATACAGATGATGATCGAGCAGGCCAATACCCGCAAGACATTCGGTTCGTTTCTGGCTGACCGTCAGGCGATCCAATGGATGATTGCCGACAGCTGGCAGGAACTCGAAATGGTACGCCTGCTTGTATACCAATTGGCCTGGAAGATCGACAACGGCGCCACGGATTTTCGCCGCGAGGGATCCATGGTGAAGGTTCAGGCGACAGAGTTGATTCAAAGAGTCGCTGATCGCGCAATACAGCTCTTTGGAGGAATGGGGCTGTCGAAGGAACTCCCGCTGGAATACATCGCCAGATCCGCGCGCGTTCTACGCATAGTGGAGGGGCCTAGCGAGGTGCATCGTTGGGTCATTGCGCGAGACATTCTGCGGAATGGGCTTCCAGCATAAATCGTGAGGCCTGAAACGGGTCGAGAAATCAAGGCCCGTACTCGTGCCACGGCGCGCGAACTCCAGCATCACCGTCAGGTCCTGGAACATCTGTGGCCGCCTGTCCGGCATG
>NZ_JBEBOW010000106.1:0-13722 GCF_040396215.1 Diaphorobacter ruginosibacter
TCACCCGCCTGGCCCGCGCCTACAACAACGTCGTGCCCTCGTCGGGCAAGGTGCTCTCCGGTGGTGTGGACGCCAATGCACTGCAGCGCCCCAAGCGCTTCTTTGGCGCGGCCCGCAATGTCGAAGAAGGTGGCTCGCTCACCATCATCGCCACCGCCCTGGTCGACACCGGCAGCCGCATGGACGAAGTGATCTTCGAAGAGTTCAAGGGCACCGGCAACTGCGAAATCCACCTGAACCGCCGCCTGTACGAAAAGCGCGTGTTCCCCGCCATCGAGATCAACAAGAGCGGCACACGCCGCGAAGAGCTGCTGCTCGCTCCCGAGATTCTGCAGAAGACCCGCATCCTGCGCCAGTTCATGTACAACATGGACGAGATCGAATCCATGGAGCTGATGATCAAGAACATGAAGGCCACGAAGACCAACGTGGAGTTCTTCGACATGATGCGCCGCGGCGGCTGATTCCGTGCCGGCCCCATGCAAGCCGGCACGAGCCACGAAAAGACCCCACGGGCTTTCGCGCCAGTGGGGTCTTTTGCATTCCCCGCCCGGAAGGCAACGGGCCTTTAGAGCCGCTAACACAGCCCTCGATACATCGTTGCTTCGCCTTGTCGTACGCTTGTACTGCCTGCGGCTTCGCGCCTCGTCTCGATCGCAAACCTTCGGCTTGCTGGGTCGTGTTAACAGCTCTTAGGGCCGGGGCATGAATTTCAGCAGATGCCCGCCTTTGCGGCGCATTTGCCCGACCCACTCATACACCACCGGCTCCTGCCTGGACACCTCCACCTTGAGCCTCAGAATCAGCACGCCCAGCACGGCGGCCAATTCCACCAGCGCAAAGCTGCGTCCTCCGCACACTCTCCTGCCCCAGACGAAACCGGAGATCGTGCCCGTTCCCATGCCGAAGCCTTCCCGCCTGGCCGCGCGCAGGTCCGGTTTCCAGGGATCCGCCCGGCCCAATGCCTTGTGATTGACGCCGACGAGCGAGACCACCACGACGTCGCCAGGCTCCACATTCATGTCGGAGAGCTGGTCCGCGTCACGGGCCAGGCGCGTGATGAATGGCAGCGGCGGATACAGCCGCAGCAGCTCGGAGATGAAGCAGCGCAGGTCGGCATGTTGCGCGATCGCGGACTCCAGCGCCTGCGGATCGTGTCCGTGCAGCGCATGGACTTCGCGCATGGCGGCGTGCAGATGCTCCTGAAGGTCAGGGTTTTCCGCCAGCAGATGAAGCGCCCAGCCTATTGAATAGGAAGCGGTGTCCGAACCCGCATCGAACAGCGTCGTCAGCTCCTTCTCGAACGTGAAATCGAACCCCGGCGCGGACTCCGCCTCCAGCATGGCATTGAGCATGGGGCTGTGCGCAAAGGCATCGCCGCGCAGGCATTGCAGGGCGTTGAAGATGGTCTTGCGCAGCTGGAGGATTTCACGGATGCGTTCCTTGCTGTCCTTGAGCGACTCCTGCCCGGGCGGGACAAAGGCATAGGAGGAAGCCAGCTCGATCAGCCGCGATGCGCTGTCGTGCGCCATCGGCAGATGGCTCAGTTCCACCTCCAGGAACATCTGCGTGAAGATGGACAGCATCCCCTGGTGGACCAGCGCCTCGTCCAGCACCTGGGCGTCGGGCTCGCGCAGCAGATGCTCCGCCATGTGCCGGCCATGCGTCATGCTGACGGAGAACGCACGGCTCGCGTCATACTTGCTGAAGAAGGGCTGTGACAGATTCTGGCGAAACTTCCATTGCCCGCCCTCCTCGGTCAGCCTGGAGTTGCCTGCCACCTGCGATATCCACCTGGAATTCTTCGGGTAGTTATCGACATTGCGCCGCATGATCCTGTCGGCATCCTCCAGGTTCTGGATGACCAGAACCCGCTGGAACCCATGCTGCCGGCAGATCTCGTTGCGCCCGGGACGGTCACGCGCGAGATCGTATATGTAGTGGCAGAAGCGCGATGAGATGTCCTGATGGCTCATTGCCGGGACGCCATCAGTTGCCCCAGCAATTCCGCCAGATCGCCCACCGTCTTGACGGACATGAGGCGCAGGGGATCGATGGGCTGCCCGGATTCAGTCTCCATCGCCACGACGATCATCTCGAACGACAGGCTGTCGATGTTCTTGAGACCGATGATGGTGTCTTGCGCATGAATGCTTTCCACGGGGATGAGCAGGCTCTCCGAGATGATGCGTTGGATGGCGGCGAGTTGGGGATGGTCCATGGTGTCGAGACAGGAAAGAGGTTGATGTGGTCATGTGCGCCGGGCTAGTCCGGCTGCTCGGAATCCGCGAGTACCGGAATCTGTGCATTTTCAAAACGCGCCAGTGTCGATGCGCGAGCCTTCTTGCCCGATGACGTGAAGGCGATCGTTCCATTGGGAACCATGCAGGCGCGCACCCTGGAGCCCGCGGCGGCGGTTGCCGCAGCGGCGGCCCGCTTCAATGCGTCTTGCCGGCATGACTGGCGCACGGCCTTTTCATGCAGCAGCAGGACCAATGCCGGCGATGGGCCCGAGAACGGGCCTGCCTGCGCCCTTGGCGGCCAAGGCGGCGGCAGCAGTTGCATATGCTCCCGCGCTATCCCCGCCTCCTCGCTTGCGGCAAGCTCCACATCGAGCGGCCACACGTTACGGCCATTCACGACGATCAGGTCCTTGCTCCGCCCGGTCACATACAGCGCTCCATCGGCGCTCACAAAACCCCGGTCGCCCGTCTCGACGCTTTCTCCTTGCGCCGCGGCCCGCAGCACGCCGCCGCAAAAGTAACCGGACAGTTGCGCAGGCCCCCGCACGCTGATCTCGCCCTCGGTTCCCGCTGGCAGCATGCGCCCGTTGCCGTCGCTGACAAGCAGCATCCAGCCCGGCAAGGGACGCCCGCAGCTCACCAGGGGCCTTGCGCCGTCATCGGACGCATGCGCCTCGTGTGCGCAAGATGCCTCGTCAATACGGAAACAGGCGCGCAGTTTCTCGAAGGAGGCGTCGCTCATGGTCACCGCCAGGGTCGCCTCCGCCAGTCCGTAGCTGGGTTTGAAGGCATGGGCATTGAAGCCGTGCTCCGCAAAAGCCCGCGCAAAGGCCTGCAATGCGGTGTAGTCGATGTAGTCGCCACCCACGCCGGCAATGCGCAGGGCATCGAGCCGCGCGCCCGACGCCAGCGACGCCGCGCAGGACGCCGCCATTTGCCATGCGAAAGGCGGCGCGTAGGTAATGGTGCTGCGGTGTTCAGCCATCAAGGCAGGCCACAGGCGGGGCCTGCGCGCGAATGCGGAGGGCGCCAGATAGTCCACGCTGACTTGTCCGCACAGCGGGGCCAGCACGAAGCCGACCAGCCCCATGTCATGGTAGTAAGGCAGCCATGAAAACGCGCGATCCTCGGGCCGAAGCGCCATCCCCGCCCCGAGAATGGCGTCGATGTTGTGCATCAGCGCCGCATGGGAAATGGCGATCCCCTTGGGCTGCCCCGTGGAGCCGGAGCTGAATTGCACGTAGGCAATCGCATCGGGCACGACGTCCGCCGGCATGGCGGGCGCCTTGGCTGCGGCCGCTGCAGGGGCGGCAAGATCCTCCCATGCCAGCATGCCGACGCTGCCCAGCCCATCCTCCACGCGCAACCGCTCCAGCAATTGTCCGGGACCCAGCAGCATGGAAATGCCGGCCGCCGCACACATGTTCGCCAGTGCCTGCGAGTAGCGCGAAAGATCCTGCAGAGGGCCAGGCACGGGAAGCGGACAGGCAATGCCCCCCACCCACAGGCTCGCGCAGAATGCGGGCAGGAAATCCGGCCCTGTGACGGCAATGATGCCGATCCGCGGCCCCATTCCGGACGGCTTGCCATGGCGGGCCGCGCCATCCATCCGCCGCTCCAATCCCGCCGCGTAAAGGCGGGTTTTCTCAAGTATCTGCCCATATGTCAGCCGATGCTGCAAACGGCCATTCGTGTCGAACCAGCAAAGCGGCTGATCGGGCACTCCCGCCGCATATTCGAGCGCCTGAAGCAGATTCGAAAAGCCGCCAATGCGCCGCTCAGACATGTTCTGAAAAGGAAGGGCTGCCTTTTTGCGGGCGAAGGCTCAGGTCCTTGAAACAGGACAGCACCATGACATCCTGCCGCTTGCCGTCCTTTCCCAGGATTTCCTGCCTGAGCGTCGCCTCATAGACGAAATGCACGGTATCTATCAGGGCGAAAAGCAGCTTGCGATTGCTGGTCAACACGCGTGACGTGATCTTGTCGATGCCGCGATGATCGAACATCTCGTCGCACAGGGGGAACCAGGACTCCCAGAAAACCTCGCGGCCGATCCTGATCCGCGGATCCGCGCCCAGCGTCAACGTCGCCACCCGGTGCTGGGGCGTGACGCTGAAGTTGTAGAAGGCCAGCAGTTTTCCGCTGGACTTGCTGAAGACACCGATCAGGAAATGATGGATATTGTCGAAACTGGCCACGAACGCGCGCAAACCATCGATGGAAAAATGAAGCGCCGGCAGATTCAGGCCCTGGAGCATCTGCTCGTCGTTGAACCACTGCGCGAACTCGGGCGTCACATCGCTAGCCAGCAGGCTGCGCGTGAGCAGGTTCGGGGTTTCGATGTGAACGCCCTTCGCCCCGGCGCCGGGCCTTGCCGCCACGGGCTGCGGCGCATGCAACGGGATACGGAAGCCTGCGGAACTCATGTGATCACCTCTGATATCTGCCAACGGATTGTCATGCCACCTCAACCATTGAGGCTGCGATGCAAAGCCAGCAGCCTCTCCCAGTTTTGCTGAACGGACACATGGTGCAAGGCCACCAGGGAAGCCCAGCCATTGCGCACCCACGCCGCCAGGATGGGATCGGGCAATGCGTGATAGGCCTGCATGTCGATCATCCGGAACCCGCCCAGCGAATAGGTATTTCCTGGAGAAAGCTCCATCGACGCCTGCCGGTCCGCCAGCAGCCCATGCTGCTCCAGCGCCCGCATGAAGGCAGCGGTCTGGCTGGTGTCGGCATGGCATTGCCTGCAAAAACGCACAACCTGCTCGAGAGCCTGGTTGGGATGGCCCTGGTGGTCGAACAACGGACGGGCATCCGCGTATTCATGCAGGGGGACCACCTGCCGGGCATGGGGATCGAACCACAGGCTGGCATTGCGGCCATCGGGGTCCGGCTGCATCCAGAACGGATAGCGGCGCAGCCAGCCAGGAACATAGGTGTCCGCCAGCCACTGCCCCTGGGCATCCACGAAGAGATTGCGGCCCTCCACGAGAGCCGTGATCACGACGGGAAAACCCGTCGCGCCCGCGAGGCCGAACACGATGGGATAGCAGGCGCTGGCGTGCCAGAACTCGCCGACCCCCAAGGGAACGGCATTGGCGGCGCGGGCAGCGGCCAGGTCGGGCCGCTCGCGCAAGCCCCAGCCGAGATGGACAGCCGGGTCGAGCGCGGTCAACTCACGATAGAACATGGGCGCGGCAGGCGGCGCGATCATTTCGGTCATCGGTCCAACAAATGGATGGGAGCCATGGCATGGTGCCGAGGAGCGGCCATTACCGCCTCACCACGCGCCGCCTCAAAATGCGCGAGGAAAAGGCCGCGAGCAAGCCGCCCAGTCCCAGCAGCCCCCACAGGGACAGCGACGGCACGGGCGTCAGGGATCTCGCCGGAGGCCCCACGTAGGGACTGGAAACCAGATACCAGTTATTGCCTGTCTGCTGCAGCTTGTACAGGAAGCCGCCGACGATCAGGGGCGAGGCCAGAGCAAAGCTGTTCGCCGCATTGCCGCTGTCGGCCTGCACCACCAGGATGCCGTCGCCGGTGGTCTGCGCTCCGGCACCATTCAGATTGCTGATCTGCAACAGGGTCGTCCCGCTGATGGTTCCGGTGACGTGCAACTTGTCGCTGGGGCTGCCATCCAGTCCCAGCACCGTGTCGAGCTGGACCACCCCACCACCGCCCGCCCAGGTCGTGGCATTGGCGATATCGTAGGCGCCCGCGCTGGCGCCCCCCGTCAACTGCAAAACTCCTCCCGTTTGCGTCACTGCGCCCAGGTTCTGGTTGGTTCCGCCTTGCGCAAGCGTTCCGCCGCTGATGCTGGTAGCCGTCAGGCCCGGCAGCACGTTGCTTGCCGGCAGCACCAGAGTGCCGCCGCTGACATCGATGCCGCCGGAAAATCCTGACTGATCCAGGGGGTGGTTCGTTGACACACTCGGAGCACACGGGGCCACGGTATCGAACACCCACATGGCGGGATCGAGCACCGGCAGTTCCGCCACCGACGCGGAAATCGTCGTGGTTCCCGACTGCTGGACCAGCTTGCCATTGCCTGTCAGCGGCAAGTTGAAAGTCAGGCTTCCGGTGTGATTGAACTTCAGTTGCGAGGCGGGTTCCGTCAGGTTGATCTGCGATGCCTCGATCTTGCCCGCGGGCTCGGCGATTGCCGTCTCCGAACCATAGACGACACTGCCAGACCCCGAGACATTCACGGGACCCAAGCCTCCGATCATGGATAACTGGTAGTAAATAATGGTTTCACCAGCGGGCAGTATTTGAGCGGAGCCAATTTTTACGGTGGCATCGTTGGAGGTGATCAATGCGCCCCCGCTTCCGATCTGAACCTTTCCTATCGATTCCTCATGCAAGACCATGGGGCTTCCATAGATTTGGTGGAAACCGGCCACCAGCAATTCCGCGCCACTGCCCGTTGCACGCGCCACGCCTGTCGAAAGACCGTCCGCGCTCAACTGAAGCGAAGCTGGCGCGACAGGAGACTGCGAAGGGTTGGAAGCCTGGCAAAAGCCTTCGGAGCTGTATTCATTGCCATTGGAGATCAGTGCCTTCCCAGCCCCAAGCACATTCAACGAACCATTGCCGCCATTGGAGCCCACCGCCAGCCCCGTGTAGAAATCCGCCTGGTTGGCAAGACCGCTGGCTGTGGGCTGCACGGTGACGGAACCCGTTCCGGCATCCTTGCCAATGAAACTGAATGGCAGAAGGTCGCCCACTTGCGAATTACTACTACCCATGGGATTGCCCGATGCCAGCTTGCCGTTCCCCAGGATATTGATGGAGCCATTCGAGGCTGCGCCATCGCCCACCGCGAAATAGCGGATGGGATCGGAAGAGCCCGGATAATTCAACTCGCCCGTCGCGAAGTCGAACCCCACGCCGTCAATATTGACTTCGCCACGCCCGCCGTCCTGTCCGATCAAAACATTCCGTTGCAGGGAACTGAAAACCAATGCATTAGGGGATGTATATCCCAACTGCTGGGGAGTTTTACCTGCCCCCAATACATCCACGACACCCGAGCTACCTGCTCCCAACCCCACTCCAAGGCTGGTGCTGGTTGTCTGCATTCTCGCTCCGCCGTATGGCGGTTGAGCCCTTACGTCCATGGAGAGATAGCCCGCCCCCCCAAGATCTCCTACCCTGAAATTCGGGTCCGTAGGTCCCAAGACAGGCATATCGGGATCATCAGTGTCGCCAACCCAAAAAGAGATGTAGGACGCACTGGAGTCCGCCGTAATCGCCAGTGAGCCGGAAGCAGCATGTCCTATATACAGGCCTGAGGAAGCAATGAAGCCCGAATTCTGATCAGTGACATTCCAAGCGGCAGCGGGCGAAGACGAGTTGATGACGTTGGCGCCACCGCTACTCATTACGCCTGCGGACCACGCGGAATCTTCGGTGATCTCCCCTGGCCCCACCCAGTAATTGGGAACCGCCCAGATACTTCCAGCCGAAGCCATCGAAAAAACACCAACCAGAGCACGCCCCAGCATGCTCAGTTGGTAGGGGGTTTGGTGATTTTTCTTCATGAGAACTCCCTGGTGTCAGGCATCCAGCGCCAGTGCAATCAAATTCAGAAAAATTTCATCAACGCAATGGCATTGATCAAAACTTAACAGCACTTACATATTTTTAAAACATCCATCATACATATAACAAAGCCATTGAATTTTATATAATTGTTAAAAATATAAAATCACTCAAATCAGTCAATAACGCTCACTAATATTAATTACTCACAAAATTCACTTATTAAAACAATAATCCATACTTTTTTATTTCTGAATATAACATCTTCTAATTAAATGGAAAACTCCCGGGCAGTCTCCTGCCGAGGATCACGCCGGAATTCATTTGCCGCTCTTTATATTTCGCCTTGCCCGTTTGACAAGTTGCGCGAGTCCGGAAACCTCACACAGGGCTGCTCAACGCCACGCCCTGAATATTTCAGATTTCCAGCCACTGGCGCGCGCCGTGGTCGTTTCTCAATTGCGGGGCCGATCCCGCGAACACGATCTCACCCTGCCCCATGACCAGCACACGGTCGGCAATATGCAGGGCCATGCCGAGCTTCTGCTCGATCAGCAGCACGCCGGTCCCGCGCTCCTTGAGCTTCACGATGAATCGCGCAACCTGCTGCACCAGCCTGGGGGCAAGGCCTTCGGTGGGTTCGTCGATGACGATGAGCTGTGGATTGCCCATCAGGGCGCGGCACAGCGTGAGCATCTGCTGTTCGCCGCCGGACAGCACGCCCGCCGCCACGTGCCGCCGCTCATGGAGTTGCGCGAACATGGCGTACATATCCTCCAGCGTCCAACGCGGGCTTGCCGTGCGCTCATTCTTCTCTCCGAGCAGGAGGTTCTGCTGCACGGTGAGCACGGGGAAGATGTCGCGGCTCTCGGGTACATAGCCGATTCCGGCCCGCGCTATTTCAAAGGTCCCGAGACCGGAAAGGCTCCGGCCTTTCCAGCGGATGTTCCCCTGCCAGCGGACCTGCCCCATGATGGCCTTGGCGAGCGTGGACCGCCCCGAGCCGTTGCGGCCCAGCAGCGCGACGATCTCGCCCGCGCCCACCTCCAGATCCACGCCATGCAGCACATGGCTTTGGCCATGGAACGCATGCAGTTGCGACACCTGAAGCACTTCAGCGCTCCTCCATGTCCAGCGACCCCAGATAGGCCTGCTGCACCCTCGGGTTGGCTCGCACCTTCCGGGGCGTGTCGAAGGCAATCAGTTCGCCTTGGTCCAGCACGGCGATCCGGTCGGCCAGGCTGAAGACCACGCTCATGTCGTGCTCCACGGTCAGCAGGGTGCGGCCCTGCGTGAGCCGGCGGATCAGTCCGGTGAAGTGCGCCGTCTCGCTGCGGCTCATGCCGGCGGTGGGCTCATCGAGCAGGATCACGCGCGCGCCGCCCGCCACGGTGATGCCGATCTCCAGCGCGCGCTGCTCCGCGTAGCTCAGTTGCGACGCAAGGTCGTTGCGCCGATGCGCGAGGCCCAGCGCATCCAGCAATTCATCGACACGCGCATTCACATCGTGCGCATGGCGCAGGAGCCGCCAGAATGCGTACCGATACCCCTGGCTCCAGAGCATGCCGCAGCGCAGGTTCTCGAACACGCTGACGCGGGTGAACAGGCTGCTGACCTGGAAACTGCGCGCCAGGCCCAGCCGGTTGATCTCGAAAGGACGCTTGCCGCTGATGCGCTCGCCATGCAGCAGCACCTCGCCCGTGGTCGGCGATGCGCCGCCGCTGATCAGGTGGAACAGCGTCGATTTGCCCGCGCCGTTGGGGCCGATGAGGGCGACGCGCTCGCCCTGCTTCACCGACAGGCTCACGCCACGGATGATCTGCGTGCGGCCAAAGCTCTTGCCCACATGGCGCAGCTCCAGGGCCGGCGGGGCCGATGTCGCATTGTTCTTCATGCGGCGCCCGTTTTGCGGCGGCAGGCCGCGAGCACGCCCAGCCCCAGCAATGCCAGGGCGCAAGCCGCCGCCCAGTGAAAGGCATTGCCCACATCCAGCGTGAGGCGCATGAACTGCAGCGTGGGGTCCAAGCCCCCATCGAGCCGCAGGTGATACAGCATCTCGACCAGCGTACAGGCTCCCGCGAGCATCAGCACGCCGCCCAGGGCCCGCGCGACATATCGACGACGGCCGCGCCACGCCCGCCCGTCACGAACGGCTCGCATCAGGGATACCCCCATTGCCGCGACACCGCCCGGCGCGAACATCACCGTCAGCACGAACGCCAGCCCCAGATAGAGCAGCCATGCCTGCGTGTAATGCGACAGCAGGACCGAAGAGCACACCATGAGCACCGCTCCGACGACCGGCCCGAAAAAGTACCCGGCGCCGCCAAGAAAGGTGAACAGCAGATAGGCTCCAGAGCGCGGCAGCCCCAGGCTGTCGGCGCCGGTGACGATCTCCAGGTGGATCGCCATGAGCGCGCCGCCCACTCCCGCGAAGAAACCCGACAGCATGAAGGCCAGATGCCGCACGCGCCGGGGATCGTAGCCGATGAACTCCGCGCGCGCCGGGTTGTCGCGCACGGCATTCAGCATGCGCCCCAGCGCGGTTCCCGTGAAGAAATACATCGCCGCCCCGCAAAGCATGCAATACACCGCGATGAGGTAGTACACCTGAAGCGCCGAAGCGAACGTCAGCCCCAGGAATGGCGCGCCATACACGCGGTTGATGCCGATTCCGCCCTCGCCGCCGAACACCTGGGGAAACATCAGGGCCATGGCGGCGACCAACTCGCCCACGCCCAGCGTGATCATCGCGAACGTGGTGCCTGCCCTGCGCGTGCAGATGAATCCCAGCAACGCCGCCACGATCAGCCCCGCCAGCCCCCCCACGACCGGCACCAGCACCAGCGGAACCGGCCATTGGCCCTGCGCCGCCAGCCGGACGCAGTGCACCGCCGCGAACGCGCCGAGCCCGGAATAGACGGCGTGGCCGAAACTGAGCATTCCGCCCTGGCCGAACAGCATGTTGAACGAGAGACAGATGATGATCGAATAGCCGATCTGCGACAGAACGCTGATTGCAAGGCTGCTTGTGGCGAGCAGCGGCGCGGCCGCCAGAACGATGGCGAGCAGCGCGAAGACGGACGGCGCCGCCGCTCGCCTGGATGAGGAAAGTCCTTCGCGGAGCGTCTGCATTGCCGTCATCACTCCCGCGTTCCGAGCAAACCGCGGGGGCGGATGGCCAGCATCAGCACGAGCAGCAGGAATGGCAGGATCGGCGCGATCTGCGACACGCTCAATTGCAGCAGCGCCGATGCTTGCGCGCCCTGCGGCTGCGGCGCCATGCCCCATCCCGCCAGCATCTGCGCGAGCGTGATGTCCATGCCCGCCGCCAGCGTCTGCATGACGCCTATCAGCAAGGAAGCGAGGAACGCGCCAGCGAGCGATCCGAGCCCGCCCACGATCACCACCACGAAAATGATGGACCCCACGGAAGCCGCCATGCCCGGCTCGGTCACATAGGCGCTCCCTCCCATGACGCCTGCCAGGGCGGCCAACGCGCAGCCCGCGCCAAAGACGAGCATGAACAGGCGCGGCACGTCGTGGCCCAGCGCCTCGACCATCTGCGGATGCGTGAGCGCCGCCTGGATCACGAACCCTACGCGCGTGCGTTTGAAAACATACCAAAGCGCAAGCAGCACGATCACCGCGACAAGCATCATGAACGCACGCGAGCGCGGAAACTGCACGCCATACAGATCGAACAGCGGGCCCCGCAGGACCGGCGGCAGGTCATAGGGAACGACCGAACGCCCCCAGAGCAACTGCACCAGCTCCAGCATCAGGTACGACAGGCCGAAGGTCACCAGCAGCTCCGCCACATGCCCATGAGCGTGCACGCGCCTGAGCACGAACCGCTCGAACGCCGCGCCCGACAGCCCGGCGAGCAGCGGCGAGACCACCAGCGCGGGCCAGAAGCCGAGCACGCCGGACATCGTGTATCCAAGATATGCCCCCAGCATGTAGAAGCTCGCATGCGCGAAATTGAGCACGCCCATCATGCTGAAGATCAACGTCAATCCCGAGCTCAGCATGAACAGCAGCAAGCCGTAGCTGATGCCGTTCAACAGTGAAATCGCAAGATAGTCGATGCTCATCGGAAAGTGGCTGCGCGCATGTGCAAAAGCCGAACTCTAAATGAATACGGCGCGCGCTCCGCGAAGAACGCGCGCCGCGGGGCCGGCCGCATGGGCCCGCCGCCCATGGCATCGGCCGTCAAAGGCCCGGCAGCTTGTAGCCCTTCAGGTCCTCGCGCAGCTTCGTCTTGAGCATCTTGCCGGTGGCGCCCAGCGGGATCGCATCGACGAACACCACGTCGTCCGGAATCTGCCACTTGGCGGTCTTGCCTTCGTAGAACTTGAGCAGTTCCTCGCGCGTCAGCTCCTTGCCTGGCTTGATGGCCACCGCGACGATGGGGCGCTCATCCCATTTCGGGTGCGGCATGCCGATGCACGCGGCCATCGCCACCGAGGGGTGGGCCATGGCGATGTTCTCGATGTCGATCGAGCTGATCCACTCCCCGCCCGACTTGATCACGTCCTTGGTGCGGTCGGTGATGTGCATGAACCCGTCCGGATCGATGGTCGCCACGTCGCCGGTCGGGAACCAGCCTTTGCCGAACTCGTCCTTCACCAGGGGGCTGCTGCCCTTGTAATAGCTTTGCAGCACCCAGTGCCCGCGCGCCATCAGATCGCCGTAGCTCTTGCCGTCCCAGGGCAGTTCCTTGCCGTCGGAGTTCACGATCTTCAGGTCGACTCCGCAGAATGCGCGGCCCTGCTTTTGCAGCAGCTTCATCTGCTCTTCCCGGGGCAGGCCCAGGTGCTTGTTCTTGAGCGTGGACAGCGAGCCGAGCGGGCTCATCTCCGTCATGCCCCAGGCATGCAGCACCGTCACGCCGTACTGGTCCTGGAAGGCGTCGATCATCGCGGGCGGACAGGCCGATCCGCCGATGACCGTGCGCTTGAGCGAGTGGAACTTCAACCCGTTGGCGCTGACGTGGTTGAGCAGCATCTGCCAGACCGTCGGCACGCCCGCCGCCATGGTCACGCCTTCGCTCTCGATCAGTTCATACACCGACTTGCCATCGAGCGCCGGCCCCGGGAAAACCACTTTCGCGCCAGCAAGGGCCACCGTGTAGGGGGTGCCCCAGGCGTTCACATGGAACATGGGAACGACGGGCAAAACCGCATCGCGCGCGGAGATGCCCATCACATCCGGCAGCGCCGTGGCAAAAGCATGCAGCACGCTCGAGCGGTGGCTGTAGAGCGCGCCCTTGGGATTGCCCGTGGTGCCGCTGGTGTAGCACAGGCCGGAGGCGGTGTTCTCGTCGAACTCCGGCCAGTCGTAGTTGTCGTCCTGCGCGCCGATCCAGGCTTCGTAGCTCTCCAGGTTGGGAATGCCGGTGTCGGCCGGCAGTTTGTCGGCATCGCACAGCGCAATCCATTTCCTGACCGTCGGGCACTTGTCGTGCACCGCCTGGACGATCGGCAAAAAGGTGGTGTCAAAACACAGCACCTGGTCCTCGGCGTGGTTGATGATCCACGCGACCTGTTCGGGGTGCAGGCGCGGATTGATGGTGTGCAGCACGCGCTCGGAGCCGCTCACGCCGTAATACAGCTCCATGTGGCGGTAGCCGTTCCAGGCCAGCGATGCGACCCGGTCGCCCGCGGCCAGCCCCATGGCGTCAAGCGCCCTGGCCAATTGCCGCGCGCGGCGAGCCAGATCGCGATAGGTATAGCGATGGATATCGCCTTCAACGCGGCGAGAAACGATCTCGGCGTCTCCATGATGGCGCTCCGCAAAACGGATCAGGGACGAAATCAACAACGGTTGGCTCTGCATTAGGCCCAGCATGCTTTTGGCTCCTTAATCTCCACATTTCCCAGGACTTGTCCGACGAGGCTTCCGCGCCGCATGGCATGGCATGGCA
>NZ_JBEBOW010000107.1:0-13634 GCF_040396215.1 Diaphorobacter ruginosibacter
CGCAAAGCCGCTGTCGCGGCGCGAGGAGATCGTAAACACGTTCTCAGGCGCTCCTGAGTTCACTGCGACCGTGGTCGAGCACCACCTGATTGCGTGCGGGCACGCTGCAGCGGAACGACACGACGGATTGATCGCGCCAAATGTCCACCTGCAACTCCTCGCCTGGGAAGACCGGGCTTGCGAATCGCGCATCGAACGTAGCCATGCGTGCCGGGTCTCCTTCGCAGACTGTCCTGACCAATGCCGTGCAGACCATGCCATAGGTGCACAGGCCATGCAGGATGGGCGCTGGAAAACCGGCCTTCTTGGCTACTTCCGGATCTGCATGCAGCGGATTCGCATCGTCATTGAGTCGATACAGCAGCGAGGCGTCTGGCCGGGTGGGCACTCGCACAGTCAGGTCGGGAGTCCGTTCGGGAACGGGGTGGGGGGCCGGCAACGTGCCGCCAGGCCCGCCGATTCCCCCATCGCGCCGCGCCAGAAGCACGGTGGTGGTGGTGAACACCGGCTCGCCGTCCGGTGTGCGGCCACGTGATTCGAACAGGACGACGGAGCCTTTTTCCGGGCCTTTGTCGATCACCTCGCTCACACCGGCATCGACGATCAATGTCCCCTCGGCGGGAATGGCCCGGTGCAATGTCAATCGCTGCTCGCCATGCAGCAAGCCGCGAAAATCAATACCGGACTCCGGCACGGGCACGCGCATGAGCACCGTGGCCATCGACGGAATGGTCCGCATCGGGCGGTGTTCATAGACGAAGGGCAGAATGGACTCCTCGATCCCCCCGGACGCCACTCCCACGCTGAGCGCGTAGAGAAAGCTGTCCTTGTGTGTATAGCTCACCTCCTGGTTGGGCCGCTGCAAATCCATGAGTTGCTGGTAGGTCACTGGCACGATGGTGTCTCCTGTGTTGATGGCAATGCTCAGTCGCGCACCAGCATTTGCACGATACAAACGGACCCGGAGCCGAGCAGATGGCACATGCCGACCCTGTCGCCGCCACGAAGACGGCGCACGGTCTCCCATATCTGCGCCAAGCCGGTAGGGCCACCGGGGTGGCCGCCCGCAAGCAGGCCCCCATTGGTGGAGAACTCCGGAAGTCCAAAGCGTTGGCGGGAACCGGGGCCGAAGGCTCCTTCGTCCACCAAAGCTTCCGTCTCGCCAGGCTTGGAGAAACCGAGCAGTTCGTAGTAGATGAATTCTTCCACCGCGAAGGCATCATGCACCTGTACGACGTCGACGTCCTTGGGCGTCAGGCCCGCCAATTGCAGCGCCTTGGCAGCAGTGATGCGGGACAACTCCGGCGGGCCGACGATGGCGCCCTCCAGAATCAGTTCGCGTGACCAACTGTCGCTGCCATAGGCGCTGGACGCAAGACGTATGCGCGGTTGCTTGTTTGCGCCGGGCCAGGCATCGTCGGCACACAGTACCGCAGCGGCTGCGCCTTCGCCCCACGGAGTGCACATCATCGACGTGAACGGATCGGCCACCATGCGGCTGCCCAGGACACGGTCGATGGTCACATCCTCCGGAGCCTGGCGTGCTGCGTAGGGATTGCTGCGTGCGTAGTTCCAGTTCTTGGCCGCCACCTTGGCAAGTTGCTCGCGGGTCGTTCCGCGCTCGTGCATGCGACGCTTGGCCCACAGCGCGAACGAGACAACGGGTGGGAAATTGCCTTCGCTGACGATGATCTCTTCCACCGGAACGGCGCGGGCGGGAGAGTCCATGCCGATGACCAGCACACGTTTGGCATCGCCACTCAGCACGGCCTGGCGTGCGCTGTGCATGGCGGCAAGTCCCGTGGCGGAAGCGTTGGTGACATGCTCGACCGGCACGCCCGTCAGCCCCAGTTCCTTGGCCACATAGATGCCACGAGGCGAAAGCGGGTGCGCGGTGCCAACGACGACGTAGTCGATGTCGGCGTAAGTCAGTCCTGCGTCATTGAGCGCATTGGTGGCCGCCAGGCGCGCAAGCTCCAGCCCCTTGCCCGGGCCATGGTTGGCGAAAGGCGCCATGCCGACGCCTGCAATCAATACCTTGTTTGTCGAATCATTCATGGCAAAACCTCGCTTGTCCCTTTTCATCCACGCTGTGCGCTACCACGCGCTCGCCAATGCGCTCGGTGCCGGGCGCAAGCAAGGTCTGGATGCGCGAGCCGCAGTCCAGATCCACGATGCCGTAGAGCTCGTTCTGAAATGTCGTGCAGGCAAAAAGCACGCCTTGGGCGGACACCGTCACCATTTCCGCTTCACGCAAAGAGCCATCGCCAACGAGCGGGCGAGGGGGGATGTAGGTCTGTTGCGTCACCGGATCGCGGGACGCCTTCAATTGGGCGACTGTCATGGGCTGGCCTGCTATCAGAAGTGGGTGATGACGTCGGACATCGGCGAGAACGCGCGATCCTGTCCCTTGAACAATTCAGGACCCGCGGCCTGCAGTTCGTCGAAGGTCCAGCGCTTGCTGTTGTTGCGCACCGTGGAGCCAACCTGCCACGAGTTGTAGCGGCGAACCACGTCACCCTCCACGCCGAACACCGCACCCGACGGAGCAGGGCAGCCACGCATGCCGAGCCAGAGCACAAAGGGAGCGACGTTGTCAGGATCGAAATAGTCGAAACCGTTGGCCATCTTCTTGTTGACCACCTCCACGGCGCCGGGGGAGTTGAGTGTCAGGCGAGTGCGCGCGCTCGGTGCGATCGCATAGCTGCGCACGCCATAGCGCTCGAACAGTTCCATGTGGGTGATGTGCGCCAGCATGGCAATGCCGCACTTGGCCGTGGCGTAGTTGGCCTGACCAGGTTGACCATGCAGGCCAGCGATGCTGGTGGTCTGGATCATTGCTGCATCCACCGGGCCGCCTTGCTGCTTGGCCTTGTCCTTCCAGTACGCGGCCGCATGGCGCGATGTGCAGAAGTGGCCGCGCAGGTGAACGCGAATCACGTCATCCCACTCTTCGATGCTCATGTTGGCGAACATGCGGTCACGCAGGATGCCCGCATTGTTGATGAGCACATCCATGCCGCCAAAGTGCTTGACGGCGGCCTCGATCAGGGCCTGCGCGCCGTCGTAGTCGGTGATGTCATGGGTATCGGCAATGGCTTCGCCGCCAGCGGCAATGATGTCTCGCACCACTTCGTCGGCAGGAGATTCGCCGGTGGACTCGCCCTGCAGCGTCTTGCCGATGTCGTTCACCACGATCTTTGCGCCGAGCCGGGCGGCTTCCCTGGCATAGGAAGCACCGAGGCCACGACCGGCTCCGGTGATCACGAAAACGCGCCCGTCGAGCGGCTTGTGGGTAGATGCAGAAGTCATCATAGATGTCACCTTTAAAAATGAATTCATATTCAATTATGTGAGTCCGAATTGGGCAAGTCAATCCTTTTTTCTGGAAAAAATTGGGCTCCATGAGAAGGGACGCATGCATCCGCCAGCACTCATGCAGAGCCTGTGCATCAGATGTGGCGGGTCCTAGGGCAATTGCTCATATGGCAGGCATTGACAACTCGAATCGGGCATCGTATCGTAAATATGAAATTGAATTCAATTTTTATAAATGGACTGTCTTGATGCAGACCAACACAATGGAGACAAGCTATGGAGACAGTTGCCATCTCTGGTGCCAGCGGTTTGGATTTGCTGGCCGGACACTCATTTCCGCAGTCGCAATTTCCCAATCCGGCTGACGCACTCCGCTCGCTCGACGTGGTGGAGTCCTGCCTCACCGCCATGACGGACTTGCCACGACGCGAGATGGAAGTGTGCGCACGTGTTCTCCTGTGCCAGACGGCACTTGGCATCTCGCTTTCGTTGGAGATCAGCGAGGAGAGCGTCAGAACCTATCGCACCCGTGCCTACAGGCGACTGGGACTTGGTGGTGTGCGCGAACTTTGGATGTGGTACCTGAACCTCTGGTACCTATGGCAACTGGACATGCGGGCCATGGGCTCCGCCAGCCGGACGCTCGGCGCCTGTGAGCCGACATTGTTTTCCACCCGCAATTGAAGCCGGCCGCCAGTGATCCGCCATGAACGGCGGTGATGCCATGGCATGTCAACCTTCCGCCGCCCGCAGGGACGGCCTATTGGCGTCTCCGTCGCGCGGAAGAAACCTGCTGCTTCTGTGAAGATGAGCTGGGAATGCCGCAAGCGCCTCCGGATGAACTGACCATCCAGGGCATGGGAGGCGAGTGCATGAGCGAAGCCTTAAAAACCGCCCGTGCGAAATGCGACGCATGGATTCAGGAAAAGCAAGTTTGCCGGGCATGCACGTAACCACGAAAGGCAGACAGACCATGACATCATTCCCAATGAGCCCGCCACGAAGCCGATACGCCAATGGGTGCGCATCAACGACCCGGAAGCAGCTGGGTTCAAGGCGGTCTACGGCTTTTCGGGACAACGAGGCGTGGGCCATCTCGAAGGCGTTCGCCACATGCCGGAAGACGTGAAGAGCAACCATTGATGATCCGTGCGCACCCCGCGATCACCTTGCAGCGGTTGCCCATGCCTTCCCACAACAACATACGGATTGGTGACCCCGGCGCGTCATGGCGTGATTCGCCGCAGCCTGTCTTGACAGAAGATTTACATTCGAAATAAGAAGCGTTTACGTACATGCGCCATCCTCGGGCGCCAATTCCTGTAGTCCAACCGTTCGCCGGAGCCACGTGGAAAGAGTCTTGCGGCATGCAGGCACCCATCTGGCGATGGATTCTTGCGCCGACTGCGAGATGTTCTGCCACGTCGTCCCGCTTTTTCGTGCCCTGTTCCATGACCGACGCCGCTTCTTCAAACTCACCCCCACCCCCCGGCCCGAGGCGTTCCCGCCGCTTCGTGTTTGCCGCCGTAGGCGCGGCCGCCGTCCTGGCGGTGGGAGGCGGCGCCTGGCGCTACTGGAGCGCTCATCGCGCCCCCAAGGTGGAATACATCCATGCAACCGTCCAGCGCACACAGTTCGAAGACCTGGTGAGCGCCACCGGGGCTTTGCAGCCGCGCGACTATGTGGACGTGGGCGCGCAAGTCTCCGGCCAGTTGCGCAAGCTGCTGGTAGAGGTGGGCAGCGAGGTGGCGGAAGGGCAGATGCTCGCCGAAATCGATGCGGAGCAGTCCGCCGCCAAGGTGGATGCGAGCCGCGCCAGCCTGCGTTCGCAGCGCGCGCAGCTGGTGCAGAACGAGGTGAACCTGAAGAAGGCCGAGCGCGACCTGGAGCGGCTGCGCAATTTGCTCAAGGACGACGCGACCACGCTGGAGCTGGTGCAGAACGCTGAGACCACCGTCGACCTGACGCGCGCGCAGATCAACACGCAGAAGGCGCAGATGGAGCAGACCCAGGCCAGCATGCGGGTCGATGAGTCCAACCTCAAGTACACCAGGATCTACGCGCCGATGGCGGGTACCGTGGTCAGCATCACCGCCAAGCAGGGCCAGACGCTGAACACCAATCAGGCTGCGCCGACGATCCTGCGCATCGCAGACCAATCGACGATGACGGTGCAGACGCAGGTCTCCGAGGCCGACGTGAGCAAGCTGCGCGTGGGCATGCCCGTGTACTTCACCACCCTTGGCAGCCAGGGGCGCAGGTGGTATGGCCAATTGAGCAAGATAGAGCCCACGCCCACCGTCACCAATAACGTGGTGCTGTACAACGCGCTGTTCGACGTGGACAACCATAACGGCGCGCTCATGGCGCAGATGACGGCGCAGGTGTTCTTCATCGTCGCGCAAGTGCAGGACGCGCTGGTGGTGCCGATGTCGGCGGTCACGCTGCAACGCCCGCAGGGCGGGCGGCGCGAGGGCGGTGCGGGCGCGGCGGCGCAACCGGCTTCCGCTGCTTCGGGCGCGGGCGGGCCTGCGCGCCGCGAACCGCGTGGCAGTGGTGATTCTTCCGGCATGGCGCGCGCCAGCGGGCAGCGTGCGCAAGGCCGCGCGGCGGGTCCGCGCTCCGGCGCCGCCGCGGCACCCGGCATGCCGCGCAAGGCGACGGTCAAGGTGGCCGCCGAGGACGGCACCATCACCGAGCGCGAGATCTCCATTGGCGTGAGCAACCGCGTGCAGGCGCAGGTTCTCTCGGGCCTGGAAGAGGGCGAGCGCGTGGTGGCTGGCGTCAAGCAGCCCGAATCCCAACGCCGCAGCGCCGCGATCCAGCAGCAAGGCCCGGGCGGCATGGGGCCGGGAATGGGCCCCGGTGCTGGAGGCTCCCGCCGGTGAACGCGCCATCCGCATCTCTTGCCGTTCCGCTCATCGAGCTGCGCGGCGTCACCAAGACCTATGGCGAGGGCGAGCTGGCGGTCGAAGTGCTGCATGGCGTCGATCTCGCGATCTATCCGGGCGAACTCGTCGCCATCATGGGCGCATCCGGCTCGGGCAAATCCACGCTCATGAACATTCTGGGCTGCCTTGACCGGCCCACGAGCGGCACCTACCGCTTCATGGGGCGCGACGTCTCCCAGCTCGGCCGCGACGAACTGGCCGAACTGCGGCGCGAGGCCTTCGGCTTCGTGTTCCAGAGCTACAACCTGATCGCCACGGGAACCGCCGCCGACAACGTCGAAGTGCCGGCGATCTACGCGGGCGCGACGCCGAATGAGCGGCGTGAGCGGGCCCATGAACTGCTCGGCATGCTGGGCCTGGCTGATCGCATGCATCACCGGCCCAGCCAGCTTTCGGGAGGACAGCAGCAGCGGGTTTCCATCGCGCGCGCGCTCATGAACGGCGGACGGGTGATTCTTGCCGATGAGCCCACGGGAGCGCTCGACAGCAGGAGCGGCGCGGACGTGATGCGCCTGCTCAAGGACTTGTCCGCCCAGGGGCACACGGTCATCCTTATCACCCATGCGCCCGAGGTGGCCCGGCACGCGCAACGCGTCATCGAGATCAGCGACGGCAACGTGCTGGCCGATCCGGGGCCCCGGATTCCGCCGCAAGCCCGGGACGCCGCGCAGCAATGGGCGCCGCGCGCGAGCGGCGGCGCGAGCCATCTGTCGGATGTGCTCGAGGCCACGAAGACGGCGTTGCGCGCGTTGCGGGCCAACATGTTCCGCTCCATCCTCACGCTGCTGGGCATCGTGATCGGCGTGGCTTCGGTCATCGCCATGCTGGCGATCGGCGATGGCGCCAAACAGGCGGTGATCGATCGCATCGGAGCGATGGGGTCGAACCTGCTGCTCGTGCGCCCCGGGGCGCCGAACCAGCGCGGCTTCAACAGCACCGCAACGCTGGTGCAGGCGGACGTGGCGGCCATCGACAAGGAGGTGCCCAACGTGCTGGCCGCCATACCCGAGCAGAGCAGCACGGTGACCCTGCGCTTTGGCGGGTCGGACTATTCCAGCAGCGCGACCGGCACTTCGGCCAAGTTCCCGATCGCCCGGCAATGGCAGGTGGCGCATGGCAGTTTCTTCAGCGAGGATGACGAAGCCGGCTACGCCACCGTCGCCGTGCTGGGGCAAACCGTTGCGAACGCGCTTTTCCAGAACGCAGAAAACCCCATCGGCCAGTTCGTGCTGGTCAACAACCTGATCTTCCAGGTGATTGGCGTGATGGCGCCGCGCGGCGCCTCGCCGACCGGGCAGGACCAGGACGACGTGGTGCTCGTGCCGTACGCAACCAGCCAGTTGCGCCTGTCCGGGCAGCGCTTTCTGCGCAACGTGACCGTGGCGGTGGCCGATACCGGCCGGATCGACGAGACGCAGGCGGCGGTGGAGTCCTTGCTCACCGAGCGCCATGGCATCGTGGACTTCCAGATCCGCAACATGGCATCGATCATCGAGACGGCCTCCGAAACGCAGAACACCATGACGATCCTGCTGGGGTCGATCGCGGCGATTTCGCTGCTGGTCGGCGGCATCGGCGTCATGAACATCATGCTGGTGAGCGTGACCGAGCGCACCCGCGAAATCGGGATACGCATGGCCACCGGAGCGCGCATGCGCAACATCCTCCAGCAGTTCCTGATCGAGGCGCTGGTCGTCTCGGCCATTGGGGGCGCTGTCGGGGTCGTCTGCGGGCTCGGGGCGGGAGCCATCATCCAGGCGTTCGGCACGCCGGTGCGGTTCTCGATATTGCCGGTGCTGCTGGCCTTTGGCTGCGCGTTCGCGACCGGGCTCATCTTCGGCTACCTGCCGGCCAAGAAAGCCGCCGGGCTCGATCCCGTGGTGGCCCTCGCTTCGGAATAAAACGGTTTCAGGATCATCATGCGCCATGCGTTGACCTCCCTTCCCCGCGGCGCGATCGCCGCCGCCATGCTCGTGCTGACCGGCTGCGCGGTGCACGAGCCGCGAACCAATGTGCAGATGCCGATGCCCGCATCATGGGCCGAGGCGGATGGCGCCTCCATCGCGCAAGCCGCAGTATCGCAGGATTGGTGGCGCGGCTTTGGTTCGACCTCGCTGGAAGCGCTCGTGCAGGAAGCGCTTCTTGGCAGCAGCGACCTGCGCATCGCCGCCGAGCGTGTGCGCCAGGCGGACATCGCGCTGCAAAGCGCAGGCACGGCGCAACTGCCGGGCGTATCGGCATCGGCGGGCAGCTCCGGCGCTCACCGGGAGGGATCGGGCACGAGCAAGTCCACGTCGCTCTCGCTCAGCGTGAGCTACGAAGTGGATCTGTGGGGCCGCATCGCCGCCGATATCGACGCCGCCCGCGCGCAGGCCGATGCGACGCGGCTGGATATGGAGACCGCCCGGATCACCTTGACCGCCTCGGTGGCGACGACGTATTTCCAGTTGCTCGCGCAACGCGAACGCATGGAGATCGCGCGCAATAGCCTGGCAACGGCCGAGCGGGTGCTGAAAGTTGTTCAGTCCAAGGCCCGCAACGGCGTGGCAACGCCCCTGGAAGTCTCCCAGCAGACGACGACGGTATTGCAGCAACGCACGGCCCTGGTGCCGCTGCAGGAGCAGCAGCGCCAGACGGCGACGGCCCTGGCCTTGCTGCTGGGCCGCACGGCGGTCAGCTTTCATGCGGGTGACGGAGAGACGCTGCAGCAGATGCGGATTCCCGTCGCAGAGCCGGGCCTGCCTTCGCAACTGCTGGCGCGCCGCCCGGATCTGAAGGCGGCCGAAGCCCGTCTGGCCGGAGCCGATGCGGATGTCGCGGCGGCGCGCGCGGCGCTGCTGCCCAGCTTCTCGCTGTCCGCCAGCGGCGGCGTCGGCAGCGCGGCCCTGCTGAGCCTGGCGGGCGGCACGGGCAGCGTTTCCCTTGCCGCATCGCTGGCGCAGACCCTGTTCGACGGGGGGCGCAGGAACCTGCAGATCGACCTGGCCCGTTCGCAGCGCGAGGTGCTGGTCGAAACCTATGCCGGCGCCGTGCGGCAGGCGCTCAAGGAAGTGCAGGACGGTCTTGGCAATGCCGACTCGGCGCACCGCCAGGAGATCATGCAAGGCGAGGTGGTGGAGCAGGCGCAGCGCTCGCTGGATCTTGCCGAGCGCCGGTACCGGGAAGGCGTGGACACGCTGCTGACCGTGCTCGAGGCGCAGCGCACGCTGTTTACCGCGCAGGATTCGCTCGTGCAACTGAGGCAGTCCCGCCTGACGGCTGCGGTGGACTTGTACCGCGTGCTCGGCGGCGGCTGGAGCGCGCAGCCCGCGCCGCCGCAGGCCGGACCGGCCTGAGCATTCCCTGGCGCCGCACGGGCGCCGCGCACGAACGCCTTCGCGCCACGGCTGCGCCCGCAATGCGAGGCTGGCGCAGGTTTTCAATGGTTTGTATTTACCGCCCCCTATGGCGGGATAGGTGTCTGCGCGTATCGATTTCATCAAGGCATCCAGGTGTGCTCTGCAACAAGAATGACCGGCTGATTTATTCACGTCGGAATTTCAAGCGGAGGCATCAAGAGAATGGCAGGCGTATGTGAGGGATTGCACGTAGATACGTGCGAGGGCGAGGGGCATGGCTGCTGACATCATGAAGCCGCTGTCCATCGCGGTGCTTGCGGCGCTTGCTCATGGCGCGATGGCGCAGAACGTCGTGACGGCGGTCGTGCCCAACGGCCAGACGGCGACGGCGGTCACCATGGACGATGCGGGGCGCGCCCACGTCAATCCGGCGGCGGCGCAGCATGGGGTGTCCTACAACAGCTTCAGCCAGTTCGACGTGGGCAGGCCGGGGCTGACTTTCGAGAACCAGGGCGTGAACGCCCGCACGATCGTGGGCGAGGTCTTTTCCGCGTCGCCGTCGCGGATCTCGGGAGAGATTGACGTCAATGGGCCGCGCGCCAACCTGATCCTGGCCAATCAGAACGGCATCAGCGTCAATGGCGGGAGCTTCGTGAACTTCGGCAGCGTCGCCCTGACGACAGGCGCGTTGACGCTGCGCGACGAGATACAAGGCTCCGGCCTCACCCAGCGGTACGTGGACGTCGCCACGGCGAGAGGCGGCATCGATATCGGCGAGCAGGGCCTGGCGGGCAACCTGATACGCCTGGAGATGATCGCCAAGGAGGTGGCGATCAACGGGCCGGTGACCAACGAGTTCACCTCGTCCACGGCGCTGGTGCGGGTGGTGGCCGGAGAATCCAGGGCGACGTTCGACACCGCCGCCTCGCCCGTGGACAACCTCACGCCGTGGGTGTACTACGAGGCGGGCGAAGCCAGCCGGTCCGATTTCGCCGTGAAGGTCGGCGCGGGCTCCCGGGTGACGTCCGGGCGGATCGAGATCCTGGTGACCGACAAGGGCGCGGGCGTGATGAACGAAGGCGAGCTCGTGGCCTCGGCGGGCGACTTCACGCTGTCCGCCACGGGTGACGTGCTGCAGCTGGGCGGCCAGATGCGCGCGCTCGGCTCGGTGAACATCCAG
Source organism: Diaphorobacter ruginosibacter (assembly GCF_040396215.1). GTDB lineage: Bacteria > Pseudomonadota > Gammaproteobacteria > Burkholderiales > Burkholderiaceae_C > Diaphorobacter_A > Diaphorobacter_A ruginosibacter_A. The sequence goes on from NZ_JBEBOW010000107.1 coordinate 10,788, forward strand.
GCGGCCGACGTGGTGCTCCAGAACGGCGACGGCCGCGACAGCATCGTGTCCGCGGGCCAGCAGGTCAACATGCAGGCGTCCGGCTCGATCCGCAATATCGGCGGCGAGATCACGGGCGGCCAGCGCGTGAGCGACGAGAATCCTTTCGCCGTGCTGCTGAAGGCGGATGGCGATATCGAGAACCGCACGCCGATCGGCGCTGAAAAGACGGCGCTGATCTTCGGCCAGGGCGACTCCGTGCGTCTCGAGGCGGGCGGCGACATCACCTCGGCCAATGCCCGCATCATGAGCAACGGCGGGCTACAGGTGCAGGCGCAGGGCGCGGTCGTCAACGAGTCCGTGCATGTGCAGGGCGACGACGCCCAGGCCTGGGACGGCTCCAGCGTGTTCACGCGCAAAAGCGGCTACGAGACCGACATGGGCTCCCTGGCGGACCCCGCGAACCTCGGATATTGGGTTGCTCAGGGCGATATCGACATCCAGGCCGCGGAGTTCGCCAACCGGGGCGCGTTCATCTATTCCAACGAAGGCAGCATCGAGGCGCGGACGGCGGGCTCCTTCACCAACGAGGCACACGGCATAGGGCAGTACGGCTACAGCAAGCGCTGCGTCCTGTTCGTCTGCAAGACAACGGCGCACACCTCGGAGAGCCTGGTCGGCGGCCAGATCATGGCGGCCACGGACATCAAGGTGGACGCGGGCGGCACGGTGCTCAACTACGGCGGCACGATGTACGCGGGCCAGGGCATGGAGGTCACGGCGCCGCTGATCGTCGCCAGGGCCAAGCCGCTGCATACCGTGATCCTGCGGGACAAGGGACTGAAGGCGCTGTTCGGCGACACCTGGGCGCAGGTCTACGCAACGGACCAGGGCGGGGGCTTCACCGCGCAGCAGGGCAGCCTCATGCTGCGGGGCGTGGCCCAGCAGGACGGCGGATCATTCATCGCGTCGGAGGGCGTGGACGGCGACGTGACGGTCATCCGCGCGCCGCATCGCGATCCGGTGCGCATCGAGGATCACCTCGGCATTCTGTGGTGGTGAGGACTCGATGTACTTGCCACACCTGAAAAAAGCCCTGGGCGGCCTGGGCGTCACGTTGGCGCTCGCGCCGCTCGCGGCCGCGCAGACCCCGCCGATCAGGGACCCCAACGATCAATTCATGCGCGAGCAGCAGGAGCGCCTGCGCCGCGAACTGATCGAGCGATCCGCGCAGGGTGCGATCCAGCAGGAGGACGCGCCGCAGGCCTCCGCCGCCTCGGGCGAGGGGTTTCCCGCCGGGCTCGCGACGACCGGCCCGAGTTTCGAGATCCACGACATCGGGCTCGACGGCGACGCCGGCCTGCTGGCCGCGGCGCGCTTTCGGCTCATCGCGCATCCCTTCCTTGGACAGAAGCTGGCGGTGGAGCACATCAACGTGCTGCTCGAGCGCATCAACAAGGCGCTGATCGAGGCGGGCTACACCACTTCGCGCGCCTATGTGGGTGGGCAGAACCTGCAGGGCGGCGTGCTCACCGTCACCATCGTCGCCGGGCGCATCGAGAAGATTCTCCTGGACGGCCAGCCGGCGTCCGGCATCGGCGCGAGGCTCGCCATGCCCATGAAGGCTGGCGACATCCTCCGGCTGCAGGACATCGAGCAGGCCGTCGATCAGCTCAACCGCCTGCGCCGCAACAGCATGCAGGTGCTCATCAAGCCCGGCGAAGGCCATGGCGGCTCCATCGTCGAGTTCGCCAACAAGCGCGGCGACGCCCTGCACTACAACATCGGCGTCGACAACGGCGGCTCCACCGCGACCGGAACGGCCCGCGTGCAGATGGGCCTGGACGCGGGCGACGTCCTGGGCCTGATGGAGTCGATCAACATCGGGCTGACCACCAGCCAGGAGACCAACGCCATCCATGCGCTGCTCTCCGTGCCGTTCGGCTACTACACCGTCTCGGCCATGGCGTCCGTCTCCGAATACCAGAATCTCATCGCGGACACCGCGCTGGTGTATGGGCGCTCGCGGAACTATTCGCTCTCGCTCAACCGGCTGCTGTCGCGCGACCAGACCAGCAAGACGGCGCTGGACATTTCGCTGGCCCGCCGGGATTCCACGCGCGAGGTCAACAACTATCCGCTCCTGCCGCAGGCGCAGACCAGCGTGCGCGCGGGCCTCAACCGGCTGCAGCGGTTCGACACCGCATCCGGGCCCGCACAGTTCACCATCGATGCGGGCATCTCCAAGGGCATACGCGCGCTTGGCGCGGACCGTGATCCCGCCGACCTGCCCAAGGAAGCGGCGCGCTACCAGTTCAGCAAGCTCGATCTCACGGCAACGCTGGACCGGCCGCTGCCCCGGTCATGGATGTACCGCTCGAGACTGAACGCGCAGTGGAGCAGGCATCCGCTGTACTCCTCCGAGCAGTTGTTCGCGGGAGGCATGTCCAGCGTGCGCGCCTATCCCGAATCCTATCTGGGGGGCGACCGTGGCTGGGTCTGGCGCAACGAGTTCTCGTATCCCAGGGCGCAGCCTCTTTGGGACAACAGCGTGCGCTACGAGCCCTATCTGTTCGTGGACGCGGCGCGGCTGAACACGGTCTCCGATCGCCGCAGCAGGACCCTGGCGGGCGCTGGCGCGGGCGCCCGCGTGGTGTTCCAGCGCCTGTTCGGCGACGTTCAACTGGGCCGGGCGTTCCATTCGCCACAGGGCTGGCCGCGCCAGGGCTGGCGGCTGAACGCGAACGTGACGTACCAATTCTGAGAGCGGCTTCGGCTTCGGGCCGAAACCCTGGAGAGAGCCAAGAGAGAGTGCAGAGCGGCGGATGCGCCGCATCTGCAGATGAATCGTAGAAACAGGCAGGGCAG
>NZ_JBEBOW010000108.1:0-13300 GCF_040396215.1 Diaphorobacter ruginosibacter
CTGGTTGAGCTTGCTGATCTGCTCGTCCTTTTGGGAAACCAGTTCGCGATGGCTTGCGGTCTGCGCATCGAGTTGCTGTTGATGCTCCGTCCTGGGAACGGTGAGCCGCAGCATCTCTTCTTCCTGGAAAAGATGGCGCTGCAGCTCGACATGGAGCGCCGTCGAGAACTGGTTTGCGCGCTGGATGTGGTGCAGGAATGCCGAGAAGTACTGCGCGCAGGCCTTTAGCAGCAATTGCTGCACGGCGGGATTGGCAAGCTGATCGTCGTTCGGCCGCTCGGTCACCGCCTCGATGAAGATGAGGCCGGGCGTGCGGGGATCGTCGAGCGGCTGCAGGTCGTCATACGCCGAGGCGAAAACGGCTGCCAGCCGGTCGAATCGGCCTGCACGGTCCGCCTGCGTCATGGCCGAGGCCAGTTGCCTGAGCAGCTCGGGACTGAACATGGGGGCCTTGTTCAGGGTGTGCAGCACGGTGAAGAGCACGAACGCCCACGCATCCTTGTGGCATTGTTCCGGGTCATCCGAGACATGGCCGAAATCCACCCAGGCCGCGCTCCCTGTGTTGCGTACTGCGTTGAAGGGATAGGGGTCGCCGTGCGCCAGTCCCATTTTTTCCAGCTCACCGAGTCCATGCGCGAGCGCGCCCATCCAGGCGCGCCATTGCTCGAACGTGGCCGTCCGGCTGTCCAGGCCGGGGCTGGCAGCCTTGCCCGCGATGCTTCGCACTTTCTTCCAGGCGGGAGTGGTCGCGGCATCCTCGAAGGGTTCGCCGTCGAGAATCTGCGTCTGCGCCATGCAGTCGCAAACTCCATGGACCGGCATGAGCGACGGGTGCCCGCACCCCAGCAGTTTTTTCCAGTTCGCGCGGGCGCTTGCCCGCCCATGCTGAGCCCCCAGGATGTGTTCATGCGGGCGAGGAGCACCGGCCAGCGGCACGAGCAGGCGATCCTCGCCGAGGATCACGGTCAGCGCCGTGGCGGCGGTTTGTCCGGTGCGCACCACGCGCGCGCGTTCGTCCACTTGCCTGAGCAGGCAGGTGGCGGAACAAAAAACCAGCTCGACATCCCTGCCAATTGAAAACTCTGCTTTGTTGTATTGAGGGTCGATAAGACTCTTGATTGGCATTGACTGCTTACTCCATATCCAGCGCCCAGAACTCACGCGGATAGCCGTTGGGGCCGATCGTGTGTCCAAGCGCTCTCATCCTTGGCAACTCGCTGCAATAGCGAAGAAGAAAGTTCACTCCGAAACCTGCGTCGAATCCTGGCTCCTTGGCCGGGCATTCGTAGTAGATGCTGCAGCGCGTGCGCTGGAACAGGGTGTCCAGCAGGCGACGGATGTCGTCATCGCTGTAACGGCGCTCGCCCGACATGGCGTAGCCGGATTCCCAGTGGTGCGTCACGCTCAGCAGCAGGATGCAGTCCCAGTGGCGCTTGTCCGTTTCAAGGAATTCGCAGAGGTCCTTGCGCTGGAATTCAAAGCCCGCGAACTGGGTCTGCCGGTGCAGATCGGAATACAGCCCCTGGCCGTCGACGTCGCCGTTGTCGATTCCGGCGACGCTGCACCCGAGCGCGGCCAGCGTCTTGGCGACGAGCCCGTTGTTGCAGCCGACGTCGAGGATGCGCAGCCCGCGCAGCGAGCCGTGGCGGGCGAACAGATCGGTGGCGATGCGCAGCGCGCGCTCCAGTCCCAGGCGTTCGTAGTCCTGCTGGCCGAGCTTTTCGGCCAGCGCGGACCAATCGCGGGACTCCAGCGCATGCACCAGGTCGGAGATGCCGAGTTCAGGAAGATAGGTTGTCATGTTTTCACTCAGGCGACGGTGATCTTTCCAGGCACGTCGAAGAGCAGCGGGATGATCCGGTCGCCCTGGTTGACCACGCTGAATCCAGCGGCCGAGAACACCTTGTCGACATATTCGCCCTGCACCGGCATGCGGTAGCCCAGGTCGATGCGGTACCTCGCGCCGCTGGAGAGGGGGGAGACGAATTCGAATTCCAGCAGGCGCTTTTCGCCGGCCTTCATCGCGGGTATGCGGCCGCCGTGGAAAAACGAATTGATCGCGAATAGCTCGACGCCTTCCGTGGTGCTGACCACCAGGCCGACTTCGCCTTCCTGCGGACAGTCCTCGATGACGTTCAGCACCGCCTGGACGCGCAAGGCGGCTCCGGTCTCCACGACGATGGCCTCTTCGGCGTCGGCAATGATGCGGCACTCCTCGAACCGTGCCTGCCCCGATCCGACGCGATGCGAAACGCGGCGCTCGAAAGGCGGTTGCAGGCTGGAGACGATCTGCGCGGCCGCGGCGCCGTCCGGCATCGCGGCTTCGGTGGCGGCCTCCGCCAGGACGCCGGGATCTGGCGCGCCGGGCACGGATTTTCCGGCATTCGCCTCCAGCGAACCGAGCACGAAGTAGCGGTCCAATACCGAGCTGGCGGGCCCATCCACGATCAGCTCGCCGTGGCTGAGCAATACCGCGCGCGGGCACAGCGCCTTGACCGTCGCCGCCGAATGCGAGACGAACAGCACCGTCGTGCCGTTGTCCATCAGCGTGCGGATGGCCGCGTAGCATTTGGCCTGGAAGAACTGGTCGCCGACGGACAGGGCCTCGTCGATGATCAGGATGTCGGGGGCCAGGTGCATCTGCACGGCGAATGCGAGCCGCACGAACATGCCGCTGGAATAGGTCTTCACAGGCTGGTCGAGATGGTCGCCGATGTCGGCGAACTTGATGATCCGCTCCAGGACTTCGTTCAACCGATCTTCGCCGATACCCAGGATGGCGCCGTTGAGGAAGATGTTCTCGCGCCCCGTGAATTCAGGGTTGAAGCCGGAGCCAAGCTCCAGCAGCGCGGCGATGCGCCCCGTGGTTTCCACCGTGCCCAATGTGGGCGAGAGCGTTCCGCAGATCAACTGGAGCAGGGTGGACTTGCCGCTGCCGTTGCGCCCGACGATGCCGACCGCCTCGCCCTTGCGGATGTCGAAGGAAATATCCTTCAGCGCCCAGAATTCGTCGAAGTAGCGTTGCGGATCCTGGCCGCACAGCCGCTGCAGCCTGGGCAGCAGCATCTGCTTGAGCCGGTCGCGGGGCTGGTCGTAGATCTGGTAGCACTTGCTCAAGCGCTGGATGCTTATGGCGAGTTCAGACGACATCGGCAAAGCCCTTCCGGCTCTTCTGGAACCATGCGAAGCCGAGCCAGGCAACGGCTGCGCCAAGCGCCAGTTGCCGCAGCCAGCCCGTCCAGTCCAGGCTGGTTCCAAAAATCATCGCATTGCGAACCTGCTCGATGCTGGCGGTGAGCGGGTTCAGGCTCATCAGAAATTGGTAGTCCTCAGGTAGCGCCGCGACGGGGTAGAAGATCGGCGTGACGTACATGAGCACCATCGTGAGCACGCCGATGATCTGGCCGATGTCCCGCAGAAAGACCCCCAGCGATGCCAGAAGCCAGGACGCGCCCAGCGACATGAGCACCATGGGCAAAAGGACCAGGGGCAGCTCGAAAATCGTGGCGGGAGGCGTGCCGATCAACAGAACATAGAAGACCAGCCAGGCGACGAAACTGACCAGGAAATGGAAAATGGCGGAGCCCAGCACCACGACAGGAAGGATTTCCAGCGGAAAGATGACTTTCTTTACGTAATTGGCATTGCCCAGTATGAGCGAGGGGCCGCGCAGGAGTCCTTCGGAAAACAGGTTGAATGCCGTGAGTCCTGCGAACAGGATCATGGCGAATTCGGTTCTGGAGCCGATGCCGCCAACCCAGCGCGCCTTGAACACGACGCTGAAGACAAAGGTATAGACCGCCAGCATCAGCAGCGGATTGAAAAACGACCAGAGAAGCCCCATGAAGGAGCCCCGGTATCGGCCAATGATTTCCCGCTTGATCAGTCCTTTGATGAGACTGCGGTTGCTGACAAGTGACTTTGCTAGCTGAATGGGGGAGGTCGATTTGCTTGCATGAGGATTCATTCAAGCATTCCTGTGGTTTTTGGCATTATTATTAATTGAAATCAATATAGCTCTTGCAGTGGAATGAGCTATCGAAAGGTGTTTTTCTCGAATGCCTCGAGTAACACAAGTTTACTAACGTAATCATAGCCTGTTTTGTATCTGCATAAAGAGAAACAGGTCTACCGACCATTTTGTTAGATATTGTATCTACAAGGTGTGTGTTGATCACTCTGCTTGGGGTTTGGCATTGTGTATCCGGCATTGTTCTTTATCAATGCATGAGTGTTTGTTGATGTATCAGTCGATGAATGCAGGGTATGGGGTGAAACTGCCCTCGGGCCGGGCAGGAATGCATGGCTGCTGCCCGGTGAATCGTCGTTGGCCGGAGTCTTTTATTTAATCTATCAATTTCTCTGGAGCAGGGCTGCAAGGCTATAAACTTGCCGCCGAATGACTGCAAAAAACAAAAAGAAGAAGCCTCGCAAGCGCAACGCTGCTTCCGTTGCGACCTTTTCCTCCAAAATTCGCCGGCTCTGCATCTGGCTGTTGACTTCAGGGGCGCTGGCCAGCCAGATCTCCAGTTGCGGCCTGAACCTGCATCAGCAGGGTGGGCGGCCGGACCTGTCTGCGCGCCGGGATACGGCGGCATCCGCGCAACGCGGATCAGGGCTGTCGGGCTTTCGCCATTGCCCCCAGTTCTTTGCTGGCGGGGTGGCTCCGCGTGGGCCCGCTGGCCCGAAATTCCGGGAGCTTTGTTACAACTCATTTGCAATTTTGCACAATGGCTCCACGCGCACGCCAGTGTTCGTGGCGGAGCGACTCAACCGGCAGTCCCTGCAGCAGGCGAAGGGACTTGCGCGAACCGACAGGTTCTTTGCCGATGCGCGGCTGCCCGGGGCCGAGCGCGCGGAACTTGCCGACTACAGCGGCTCGGGTTTCGCGCGCGGGCACATGGCGCCCGCCGCCGATATGCCGAACGCGGAGGCGATGGCGCAGAGTTTCAGCCTGGCCAACATGGTGCCGCAGAACCAGCAGCACAACAGCGGAGCGTGGGCCAGGATCGAAAAGGACACGCGCAGCTACGTGATGCGGGCGCGCGGCGACGTCTATGTGATCACCGGCCCCGTTTTTGCCGCGAAAACCCGGGCGATAGGCAGCGGCGCGGTCAGCGTGCCGTCTCATATCTTCAAGCTGGTGTATGACGCGAGCACGCACCGCGCGTGGGCGCATTGGCAGCAGAACTCGGAGCTGGCCCGGCCGGGAAAGCCGATCAGCTATGGTGAGCTGGAGTCGCGCCTGGGCATGGAGTTGCTGCCGGGAGTGCAGATCGATTGAGGCCGGGCGAGGGGAACAGGGCCTGCGCCGGCCTTGTGGCCGGGACCTGCTGGGCGCCATGCCTGCCTCGCCGGCCTGTGGCATCGACTTGTGGCATCGGCCCGTTTCATCGGTCCTCTGTCTGCATCAGGTCAGAAAATTCCGAGAGCCAGTCCCGTGGCCAGCGATGCGGCGAGTGACCGGCATGATTGCAGGTCTTCTTCGCCAATCTGTTTGGGCGCCAGAATGGCTTCGGGCGTCTGCGCATGCGTGCACACGATGAGCGGCTGGGCGACCGCGCGCAGGCGCCAACCCGTGGCGATGCGCTCGATCTGCCGCGCCGCGTTGCTGCCGTCGCTGCCCGCGCAGATCAGCGTGAGGTACGGGCGGCCATTGATCCGGTCGAGCGCGGGGTAGTAGCAGCGGTCGAAGAAGTCCTTCATCCGGCCGCTGATGGCCGCCAGATTTTCGGGGGTTGCGAAGATGTAGCCGTCGGCTGACAGCACGTCGCCGGGCTGCGCATCCTGCGCGCGCAGCAGGCGCGCCTGCACGTCCTTCTCCTGGGCTGCCGCGTGGAGCGCGACTTCGGCCATCTGGCGGGTACCGCCGGTCATGGAGTGGTAGACGATGAGCAGGGTTCTGGATGCGGCCATGCGCGGAGCATAGCCGCATCTTCCCGCCGATGCTCATGCGCTGGCGGGATGCCCGCATGGCGGAAATTGGGGGCGGCGCGGACGCGGGAGGCCCGCGGCTGGGATAATCACGCCCCTTATGCCCTTGCAGATCACGTTCCCAGAGTCGCTTCCCGTATCCGCCCGCCGTGAGGAAATCATGGAGGCCATGGACCGCCATCAGGTCATAATCGTCTGTGGCGAGACGGGGTCGGGCAAGACCACGCAACTGCCCAAGATCGCGCTGGCGCTGGGTCGGGGCAAGGTGAATGCGGCGCCCGACGAAAAAGGCCATGTGCGCGGGCACCTCATCGGCCATACCCAGCCGCGCCGGATTGCGGCGTCATCCGTTGCCAAGCGCATCGCCGAGGAACTGAATACGCCGCAGGGCGAGGTGGTCGGCTACAAGGTGCGTTTTCAGGATACGCTGCATAAAGGCGCCTCGGTCAAGCTGATGACCGACGGTATCCTGCTGGCCGAGACGCAGACCGATCCGCTCCTGAAAGCGTACGACACGCTGATCATCGACGAAGCGCATGAACGCAGCCTGAACATCGACTTCCTGCTCGGCTACATCAAGCAGATCCTGCCCCGGCGCCCCGACCTGAAAGTGGTGGTGACGTCGGCCACCATCGATGCCGAACGCTTCGCCAGGCATTTCGAAGGCAAGTCCGGCCCCGCGCCGGTCATCATGGTGTCGGGCCGGACCTATCCCGTGGAAATGCGCTACCGGCCGTTCGAGGAGAAGAAGGACTTCGACCTCAACGACGCGATCGCCGAAGGCGTGGACGAACTGTGGGCGGGCGGCAAGGGCGGCGACATCCTGGTGTTCCTGCCCGGCGAGCGCGAAATCCGTGAAGCCGCGGATCATCTGCGCAAGCACTTGCAGCATTCGCCGATCCTGCGCAATGCCGAAGTGCTGCCGCTGTTCTCGCGCCTGTCCCAGGCCGAGCAGGACCGCATCTTCGACGGTCATACCGGCCGCCGGATCGTGCTGGCCACCAATGTGGCCGAAACCTCGCTCACGGTGCCGGGCATCCGCTATGTGATCGATTCCGGAACGGCCCGCGTCAAGCGCTATTCGTTCCGCAGCAAGGTCGAGCAACTACTGGTGGAGCCCATCAGCCAGGCCGCCGCCAACCAGCGCGCGGGCCGCTGCGGCCGCGTGGCCAACGGCATCTGCATCCGGCTGTATGACGAGGCGGATTTCGAATCGCGCGATCGTTTCACCGACCCGGAAATCCTGCGCTCGTCCCTGGCTGGGGTCATCCTGCGCATGAAGTCGCTGGGGTTGGGCGACGTGGTGAACTTTCCGTTCCTCGAAGCGCCATCGGGCCGCGCGATCGCCGACGGCTACCAGTTGCTGGGCGAGTTGGGCGCGGTGGACGAGCGCGGCCAGTTGCTGCCCATGGGCAAGGAGCTTGCGCGCCTGCCGCTGGACCCGCGCGTGGGCCGCATGATCCTGGAGGCGCGTGGGCGCGGCGCGGTGGCCGAGGTGCTGATCATCGCGTCGGCCCTGAGCGTGCAGGACGTACGCGACAGGCCCATGGAGGCGCAGCAGCAGGCTGATCAGCAGCATGCGAAGTTCGATGATGAAAAGAGCGAATTCACAGGCTATCTGCGCCTTTGGAAGTGGCTCGACGATGCGCGTGGCGGCAAGGTGGTCGCCAAGACCCGCAAGGAAATGGCCGCCGAGAATGCCGTGCCGAAAGTGCTGGGCCGCAACGCCGCCTTCCTGCCGGCAAGCCAGCGCGGCACGGGTGCGTCCGCCATCGTGGCTGCGCCGCAGCAGGCGCCCGCCGCGCTCCCGGCGCAGCAGGACCGGCCCGCCACGCACAAGATCAGCAATCGCCAGTGGGAGCAGTTGCTGCGCCAGAACTTCATCAATATCCGCCGCGTGCGCGAATGGCGCGATATCCACTCGCAGCTCCTGACCGTCGTGAAAGAGCAGAAATGGGCCGTCAATCACGAAGCTGCCGGTTATGAGGAGGTGCACAAGTCCATGCTCTGCGGCCTGCTCGGCAATGTGGGCTACAAGGCGGAAGAGTCCGAGTCGTACCTGGGCGCGCACGGCATCAAGTTCCATCCCCATCCGGGCGCGCATTTGTCGAAAAAGCCCGGGCGGTGGATCGTGGCCGCCGAACAGGTCGAGACTTCACGCCTCTATGGCCGTGGCATCGCTGCGATCGAGCCGCAATGGCTGGAGGAAATCGGCTCGCATCTGTTGAAAAAGCAGTTGCTCGATCCGCACTGGTCCAAGAAACAGGCCGACGTGGTGGCCTACGAGCGCGCGACGCTCTACGGCCTGGTGGTCTATGGCGGCCGGCGCGTGAGCTACGGCCGTATTGATCCGCAGACCGCGCGCGAACTGTTCATCCGGCAGGCGATGGTGGCGGGCGAGTGGGAGACGCACTGGCATTTTCTCGCGGCCAACCTCAAGCTGGTCAAGAAGGTGGAGGAGCTGGAGCACAAGAGCCGCCGCCAGGACGTGCTGGTGGACGAGGAGCTCATCTATGCGTTCTACGACCAGCAACTGCCCAGGGATGTCTTCAGCGGCGCGAGCTTCGACAAATGGTTCCGCCAGGAATCAAGGAGCAACCCCGACCTGCTGCGCCTCTCGCGTGACGAGCTCATGCGCCACGAAGCGGCGGGCATCACCACGCAGGCGTTCCCCAAGACGGTGAAGCTGGGCGGCGTGGATTGCTCCGCCGCCTATCTGCACAGCCCGGGCGATGCGCGCGACGGCGTCACAGTGACCGTGCCGCTGTTCGTGCTCAACCAGGTGAGTGAAGAGCGCGCGCAATGGCTGGTTCCCGGCATGTTGAAGGACAAGATCCAGGCGCTGCTCAAAAGCCTGCCGCAACGCCCGCGCAGCCGTTTCGTGCCGCTGCCCGAAAACGCGCAGCGGCTGGCCGACTTGTTCAGCGCGCAGGACCGGTTCGGGCAGGGCGGCCTGGTCGATGTGCTGCTCAAGCAGATACGCGAGGAAACCTCGCTGGACGTGAAGCGAGCCGACTTCAAGCTCGACATGCTGAGCCCGCACCTGTTCATGAACTTCCGCATCACGGACGAGCATGGCCGCCAGATGGGACTGGGGCGCAACCTCGGGGCGCTCAAATCCGAACTGGGCGCCAAGGCGCGCGGCGCATTCCAGGCGCTGGCCTCCCTGCGCGTGGCGGCGCGGCAACCCGAGCAGAAGACGCAGGAAGCGGCAGCCGCTGTGGAGCCCGCGCCGAAGAACCGCCAGCCGGATACGGGCAAGGAACACAAAGCCCAGCCATCCAGGCCCCGGCAGCAGGCGGAAACACGCTACAAGGAATGGTCGTTCGGCGAACTGCCCGAGCTGATGGAAATCGGCAAGGGCAATCAAACGCTGATCGGTTTTCCCGCGCTCATAGACCACGGGGACTCCGTCGGCATAGAGGTATTCGACGAGCCCGAACTGGCCGTGGCAAGGCACCGCGCGGGACTGCGCCGCCTGTTCGCGCTGCAGATTCGGGATGCGCTCAAGTACCTCGAAAAGAACATCCCCGACCTGCAGAAGATGGCCGTGGCCTACATGCCCCTTGGGACGCAGGAAGAACTGCGCGAGCAGATCATCGACGTGGCCATCGACCGGGCCTTCCTGCAGGAGCCATTGCCCACGAACGAGGCGGATTTCAGGCAACGAGTCCAGGACGGCAGGAGCCGCCTTACCCTGATCGCCAACGAAGTGGCCCGCATGGCGGGCACGATCCTGATCGAATACGCGGCGGCGCAACGCAAGATCAAGGAGACCAGGAATGCGCCCGAAGCCACCGCGGACACCACGGCGCAGATGCAGCGCCTGATGCCCAGGAACTTCATCGCCGCCGCGCCCTGGACCCAGCTAGGGCATTACGCGCGCTATCTGAAGGCGATCACCACGAGGCTCGACAAATACCGCGCCGACCCCGCACGCGACGCGGCGAAATCCGCCGAACTCCGGCCGCTCGAACAGCGGTACTGGAGGCTTGTCTCCGAGCGCAAAGGGCAGGTGGACGCACGCATGCAGGAATATCGCTGGATGCTGGAGGAATTGCGCGTGAGCTTCTTCGCGCAGGAACTGCGCACGCCGTATCCGGTCAGCGCCAAGCGGCTGGAGAAGCTGTGGGGGCAGTTGCAGAGTTGATGGGTTGTGGTTGCGCTTGGATTTTTCAGCCAGCATATGTCGCGCATGAAGTATCGTCATGGCCAACTGGGGGCTTGCCCTTGTGAGGCGGTTTGGGTTTTCCTCGTGCCCGACTCTTCTATGATTGGCGTATGTCGGGGAGCATGGATGGCTCCCGTTACGGCCCGTGCGTGCATGGGCGAATGCGAGAGGAGCAATCTATGAATCCGAGGCTGACAATCGCGCTCGGCGCGCTGGGTATGGCGTCCATGCTGGTGCTGACGGGGTGCGCGGGCAGCGGCAGTTCCCCAAAAAGCGAGAAGGGGTATGCGGCTCAGGTGAAGCAGGAGGTCACGCCGTCCGGCGACAAGCTGGTGTCGATTCGGCCCAACCGCGTGAGTTGCAGCATGGGGCAGAACCATGTGCAGAATACTTACCAATGCCCGGTGATCGGTGCGGACTGGAGCAGCGCGAGGGCGGGCATTGCGCGCCTGACGATCGGCGTTCCCGACCTGTCGGGCGCGAGCGTGAGCGTGACCGGCGCGGATTTCCACATGGGTGCAAGCGAGGTGATCCGCGTGCGCAACAAGTCGTCCGTGCAGCCGGACGCCGGGGCCTATTCCGCCACCACGTTCGATGTGCCGCTGACTTTCGTCGAGAAGCTGGCGTACGGGCAGCGCAGCTGGGTGCGCGTCTATGCTGGCGAGCGCCATGTCGATGCGAATATCAATACGGGTGAAGATACAAGCAATGCGGTGCAGGCGCTGGCTTACTTCATGAAGTCGGTCGATGAAGCGGGCGGCAGGACGCCCAGTGCCGAAGCCAGGGGCGGCGGCTTGTTCGACCGCCTGGGAATCGGCGGGGACGAGAGCGGATCGGGCAAGGGCGTCGAGGGCATGCATCCCCGCTGAGCGCCGGGGGGCCGCACGCGAGGGCTCGTGCCTTCGCGCCCGCTTTTTTTGCTTTCTGCTTTCTGGTTAGTTGCGCGCCCAGGTGTGCTGCAGCAGCATGCCAACGATCATGGACACCACGAAGATGAGCACTTCCTGGTGCATGGTGAACAGGTTCATCAGCGCGGGGCCGGGGCAGAAGCCGGCGAGGCCCCAGCCGATCCCGAACATGGCGGCGCCCAGGATGAGCCGGACGTCGATCCGGGTGGCGGTGGGAAGCTGCATGGGTTCGCCGAGCAGTGCGGTCTTGCGGTGCCGGGCCCAGCGGAAGGCGATCAGGCCGACGGCGATGGCGCCCGCCATGACGAGCGCGAGCGAGGGATCCCAGGTGCCGAAAATATCCAGGAAGTTCTGAACCTTGGCGGGGTTGGCCATGCCCGAGAGAATCAGGCCCAGTCCGAAGACCAGGCCCGCGATGAGGGCGCAGAGGATGGAGAGCATGTCGTGTGTCCTGATTGGGAAGCAGCGGCGATGTGGTTCAGCGCGGGCGGTGTCAGTTCAGCACGTGCCGCATCACGAAGACGGTGAGCGCGCCGAAGAACATGAAGGTGAGCGTGGCGGCGAACGAGCGGCGCGACAGGCGCGAGAGTCCGCAGACGCCGTGGCCGCTGGTGCAGCCCGAGCCCAGCCGGGTGCCGAACCCGACCAGCAGTCCCGCCAGCACGATGATGCGCGGATTGCCGGGCAATTGCATTTCGGGCAAGGGCGCGAACAGCTGGTAGATGAAGGGCGAAGCGAGCAGGCCCAGCAGGAACGCCAGCCGCCAGCCCCAGCCGAAGTAGTGCGCCCAGGCGTCGCGCTGCATCAGCGTTCCGAGAATGCCGCTGATACCCGCGATGCGGCCGATCAGCACGATGAGCATGGCGCTGGCGACACCGATCAGCACGCCGCCCGCGAGGGCGTGGCCTGGCTGGAATGAATCCCAGAGAATGTGGGTCATGAACGCGCTCCTTTTGAGCAGAAAAGCCGGTGAATATGCTGCATGAGTTCGAGCGAGCGCTCGTCGCGCAGCCGGTACCAGATGAACTTGCCCTCGCGCCGCGTGCCTACGACACCTTCGCGGCGCAGCACGCCCAGTTGCTGCGACAGCGTGGGCTGTCCGATGCCGGTGAGCTCCTGCAGCTCTCCCACCGTGCGTTCGGCTTCGGCCAACTGGCACAGCAGCATCAACCGGTCTTCGTTGCCCAGCAGCTTGAGCATGGCGACGGCTTCGGCCGCGTGTTCGCGCATGGCGTCCAGGTCGAGCGCAGCCGCAGCGAGCGTGCCTGGCGGCGGAGATGAAGAAAGTGTGGAGGGCATCGTGGGGGAGGTTTGTTTCTGGATATTATATTGAAAAGTATATTGTTTGATGCCGCATCCAATCCATCTTCTTCCTGCTTGTTGCTGCCGCGCTGGGTTCAGCGGGAGGCGGTGAGCTGTTCCATGTGTTGGGCGAGGGTGGCATGCGAGAGTTCGCCAGAGCGGACGGCCACCTGCCGCCCATGGGCATCGAAGAACAGGGTGGTGGGAAGCGCGCGCTGGCGCAGCGCGCGGCTCAGGCTTTCGTTGGAATCCATCACCACATCCGATGGAGACAGCCCGATTTGCTGGATGTAGCGCAGCACCGTTTCGGGCCTTTCGCCTTGGTTCACCCAGACGAAGCGTACCTCGGGATGGGCTTTCTGCGCGGCCAGCAGCGCGGGCATTTCACGCCGGCAGGGCGGGCACCAGGTGGCCCACAGGTTGATGACGGCAGGCGTGCCTTGAAGATCGGGAAATGAGAGCGTCGCCGCATCCAGTGCCACTCCCTTGAATTCGGGCAGGCGGGCGCCTTGCGGGGCCAGCATCGACAGGGCCGCGTTGCCGCCGAGCCAGATGGCAGCGAACAGCGCGGCGCCCGCCGTGACCGCCCCGGCTGATCTGCCGCGCCAGATCCACAGCGCAAGCGCGTACACGCCGATGGCCGCGAGTCCGGCGATGGGCTCCCATCCGCCATCGCGGATGTCGATGATGCTCGGGGGATGGCTGGAATATGCCGATGCGTATTGCAGGACGAAGGCGAGCCGCGCGGCGAGCAATCCGACGAGCGCGATGGCCGCAATATGGGGGCCTGCCTTTGCGCCGTGCCGGCGCGCAAGCAGCTCGCACAACCGGGTTGCGGCAAGCCAGCCGATCAGAAAAACAATGAATGCCCACGGCAGCGTGAGCGGTCCCAGTTGCAGTGTCTGCCCCATGCGCGGAGATTCCTTCGGATGAATCCTCCGAGCATAAGGCCTGCAGAAGCCATGCGCATCGCCGATGCCACGGC
>NZ_JBEBOW010000109.1:0-13176 GCF_040396215.1 Diaphorobacter ruginosibacter
AGCGCCACGTCGACGATCATGTCTTCCTGGCCGCCGACCATGCGGCGCTTGCCCAGTTCGACCAGGATGTCCACGGTCTTGAGCTGGTACTTGGCCGCGGCGGCTTCGGAGTGGCGCAGGAACGAGCTGTACACGCCCGCATAGCCCAGCGCCAGCGTTTCGCGGTCCACGCGCACGGGGCGGTCCTGCAGCGGACGCACGATATCGTCGGCCGCGTCCATGAGCTTGTACAGGTCCGTGCCGTGATTCCAGCCCATGCGGTCGATCGCGGCGATGAAGGCCTCGAGCGGCGCATTGCCCGCGCCCGCGCCCATGCCCGCCAGGCTGGCGTCCACGCGGTCGCAGCCCTCCTCGACGGCGACGATGGAGTTGGCCACGCCCAGACTCAGGTTGTGGTGGGCGTGCATGCCGGTCTGTGTCTCGGGCTTGAGAACATCCTTGAATGCGCGGAAGCGATCGCGCACGTCGTTCATGCCGAGCGCGCCGCCGGAATCCACCACGTAGCAGCAGGTTGCGCCATAGCTCTCCATGAGCTTGGCCTGCTGCGCGAGCGCGGACGGCGAGGTCATGTGGCTCATCATCAGGAAGCCCACGGCCTCCATGCCCAGATGGCGCGCATATTCGATGTGCTGCCTGGACACGTCCGCTTCGGTGCAATGCGTTGCCACGCGCACCACGCGCACGCCGGCATCGTAGGCATTCTTCAGATCGTGCACGGTGCCGATGCCGGGCAGCAGCAGCGTGGCGATCTTGGCATGTTTGACCACGCTGGCCACGGCTTCGATCCATTCCAGATCGGTGTGGGCTCCGAAGCCGTAGTTGAAGCTCGACCCCTGCAGGCCGTCGCCGTGCGCCACTTCGATGGAGTCCACCTTGGCGTCGTCGAGCGCCTTGGCGATCTGCCTGGCGTTCTCCACGCTGTATTGGTGGCGGATGGCATGGCTGCCATCGCGCAGCGTCACGTCGGAGATGTAGATTTTCTTGTTCGCATTCATGGTGTTTCGTCTCCTCAGGCGGTCACGGCTTGGGCTGCCAGCATGCGGGCGGCCATATGTTCCGCGGTGCGCAGGCCCGCGCTGGTCATGATGTCCAGGTTGCCCGCGTAAGCCGGCAGATAGTGCGCCGCGCCTTCCACTTCGAGGAAGATCGAGGTCTTCAGGCCGGTGAGCGCATCGCCCACGCCGGGTATGCGGATCGGCTGCTCGATGCGGTCGAACTGCACCTTCTGCTTGAGGCGGTATCCCGGCACGTACGACTGCACGGCCGCGGCCATCTGCTCCACCGACCTGGCGATCGCATCTTCATCGGCCAGCTCGCTGAGCGTGTACACCGTATCGCGCATGATCAGCGGCGGCTCCGCCGGATTCAGCACGATGATGGCCTTGCCCCTGGTTGCTCCGCCCACCACTTCGATGGCCTTGGACGTGGTCTCGGTGAACTCGTCGATGTTGGCGCGCGTGCCGGGGCCCGCGCTCTTGCTGGAGATGGAGGCCACGATCTCGCCGTAGTGCACCTTGGCCACGCGCGAGACGGCGGCGACCATGGGGATGGTGGCCTGTCCGCCGCAGGTGACCATGTTGACGTTCAGCGCATCGAGGTGCTGTTCGCCGTTCACCACGGGAATGCAATAGGGGCCGATGGCCGCCGGCGTCAGGTCGACCATGCGAATGCCGGGCTTGAGCGCGCGCAGGAAGGCGTCGTTCTTCACGTGCGCGCCAGCGCTGGTCGCGTCGAACACGAAGTCGATGTCCTGGAACACGGGCAGCTTCGCGAGTCCTTGCACGCCTTCATGCGTGGTGGCGACCCCCATGCGCGCGGCGCGGGCCAGGCCGTCCGACTGGGGATCGATGCCCACCATCGCGCCCATCTCGATATGGTCGCCGTGGCGCAGGATCTTGATCATCAAGTCCGTACCGATGTTTCCGCTGCCGATGATGGCTGCCTTGAGTTTCCTTTGAGCGTTTGACACTTGACTCCTTCCTTTGCGGGGTCGGGCCCCGTTGTTTTCCATGAAGCGCGAGTTTATGGAAAATCATCGAAATTATCAACATATGAATACACATCTCATATATTGAGTATTTGTATTCAACCCAATCACCGGGCGACGCATGGGAGAATCGGCACCGGATTGGTGCAAAACCCGCGCTGGACATGGATTTGGAGGCGGTTTGCGGCATTCATCCATGCCGATTGGGCATCCTTCGATCACAAGTCTTTCACTGGCCCTCCAAGGTTGCGCATTGCAGCCTACAATCGGCTCCCCTTACTCACACTGCCGGCACTGGAAACCAGGGGTCCTCTGCACGAATCGATGGATAGGCTCTGTTAGTGCGGATCGGGACGGAATGCAAGGCGCGAACTGCGGCGGCGGACCGGTTGATCGCGCGCCAGCCAGACATCGGCCCGATTCGTGCGGGAGCATCCCGGGACGGAAGGCGCCGTCGGCATAGCCTTCGCTGGAGACGCCAGATGTCCGAGAACACAGCCCCGACCCCTGTTGATAAACGTGCCCAGCTGCGCAAGGCGGCGCTCGAATACCACGAGTTCCCCAAGCCCGGCAAGATCACCATTGCTGCGACCAAGCAGATGATCAACCAGCACGACCTGGCGCTGGCCTATTCGCCCGGAGTTGCCGCGCCCTGCGAGGAGATCGTCAAGGATCCGAACGCGGCCTTCCGCTACACCGCGCGCGGCAATCTGGTGGGCGTGGTGACCAACGGCACCGCCGTGCTCGGCCTGGGCGACATCGGCGCGCTGGCGGGCAAGCCCGTCATGGAAGGCAAGGGCGTGCTGTTCAAGAAGTTCTCCGGCATCGACGTCTTCGACATCGAGATCGACGAGAAAGACCCGGACAAGCTGGTCGAGATCATCGCCGCGCTCGAACCCACGTTCGGCGGCATCAACCTGGAAGACATCAAGGCCCCGGACTGCTTCTACGTGGAGCGCAAACTGCGCGAGCGCATGAAGATCCCGGTCTTTCATGATGACCAGCACGGCACGGCCATCACGGTGGGCGCCGCCGTCCTCAACGGCCTGAAGATCGCCGGCAAGGACATCGCCAAGGTCAAGCTGGTGGCCTCCGGCGCGGGCGCCGCGGCGCTTGCGTGCCTGGGCCTCCTGGTCAAGCTCGGCCTGCCGCGCGAGAACATCTGGGTGACCGACATCGCCGGCGTGGTCTACAAGGGCCGCACCGAACTGATGGACGACGACAAGGCCTTCTTCGCGCAGGAAACCGCCCAGCGCACGCTGGGCGAGGCGATTGCCGACGCGGACGTGTTCCTCGGCCTGTCCGCCGGCGGCGTGCTCAAGCAGGACATGGTCCGCAAGATGGCGGCCAATCCGCTGATCTTCGCGCTGGCCAATCCGAACCCGGAAATCTCCCCCGAAGACGTGAAGGCCGTGCGCGACGACGCCATCATCGCCACCGGCCGCACCGACTATCCCAACCAGGTCAACAACGTCCTGTGCTTCCCCTACATCTTCCGGGGCGCGCTCGACTGCGGCGCAACCACCATCACGACGGAGATGGAAATCGCCGCCGTGCATGCGATCGCCGAGCTGGCGCAGGCCGAGCAAAGCGAGGTGGTGGCCGCCGCCTACGCGGGTGAGCCGCTGGCCTTTGGCCGCGAGTACCTGATTCCCAAGCCGTTCGACCCACGCCTGATGATGAAGATCGCCCCGGCGGTCGCCCGGGCCGCCGCCGACAGCGGCGTCGCGCTGCGCCCGATCGCCGACATGGACGCCTACAGCGATCACCTGCAGACATTCGTCTATGCCTCCGGCACGACGATGAAGCCGATCTTCACCGCAGCCAAGACCGCAGCCAAGAAACGCGTGGCCTACGCCGAAGGCGAGGAGGAACGCGTGCTGCGCGCCGCGCAGATCGTGGTGGACGAGAAAGTGGCCCGCCCCACGCTCATCGGCCGGCCGGCCATCATCGCCCAGCGCATCGAGAAGTTCGGACTGCGCCTCAAGGAGGGCCAGGATTACGACGTGGTCAATGTGGAGAACGACCACCGCTATCGTGATTTCTGGCAGACCTACCACCACATGACCGAGCGCAAGGGCATCACCGCGCCCATGGCCAAGATCGAAATGCGCCGCCGCCTGACCCTGATCGCCGCAATGCTGCTGCACAAGGGCGAGGTCGACGGCATGATCTGCGGCACCTGGGGCCTGACGGCGCACCACCTGAACTACATCGACCAGGTGATCGGCAAGCGCGCGGGCACCGCCACCTACGCCTGCATGAACGGCCTGCTGCTGCCCGAGCGCCAGGTGTTCCTGGTGGACACGCACGTCAACTACGACCCGACGGCGGAGCAGCTCGCGGAGATCACCGTCATGGCCGCCGAGGAAATGATGCGTTTTGGCATCAAGCCCAAGGCCGCTTTGTTGTCACATTCCAATTTCGGATCGACCAGCCATCCCAGTGCAGTAAAGATGCGCCAGACGCTTGAAATACTCAAGATTCAGGCGCCATGGCTCGAAGTGGATGGGGAGATGCATGGCGACGTCGCGCTGGACGGCAAGGCCCGCGCGGCGCTCATGCCGCGAAGCACCCTGTCGGGAAGTGCCAACCTGTTGGTGATGCCCAACATCGACGCGGCCAATATTTCCTACAACCTGCTGAAGACGGCCGCCGGCGGCGGCATCTCCATCGGGCCCGTGCTGTTGGGCGCTTCCCAGCCCGTCCACATCCTGACGCCAAGCACCACGGTGCGCCGGCTCGTCAACATGACGGCACTGACCGTCGCGGACGCCAACGCCTCCAGATAATGGTTTGAGCCATAGCTCACGCTCACTTTTTATCAGTTGTTTACAAGCAAGGGGCTGCCCGTTTTTTGGGCAGTCCCTTGCTTTTTGCATGCCTTTGAGTCAAACTATTGCCTCGAAATTACGGGTTTACCCGTGATTTCCGAAAGGTATCGTTGATGTTGAAGGCTATCGCCATGTCGGCGAACAACGCTGGGTTCAATGCTCGCATGAGGGCGGGTTTCAGATCTGGTATCGCAGGATTGGCATACGCCTTCATGGCTGCATGCCTCGTTGCGGCCCCCGTATCTGCTCACGCTCGCAAAAGCACGCCCGAGCCCGGATCTTCCACCATTGAGATGGCAGAGTTGCCGCCCCAGGCGCGCACGACCTATGCATTGATCAAGGAGGGGGGCCCCTTCGCATACGACAAGGACGGAGCGGTTTTTGGCAATTACGAGCGCCAGCTTCCCAAAGCGCGGCGCGGCTATTACCGCGAATACACCGTCAGGACGCCTGGAGCCCGCAATCGGGGGGCTCGGCGCATCGTATGCGGCGGACCCGTGCGCACACCGAATGTTTGCTACTACACCAACGACCACTACGCAAACTTCCGAGAGATCAAGGAATAAGTGCCAGCCAGCCTATATCCTGCTTTACCGGCAGGACGCAGATACTTGGCGACAGATCGTTATCGGCACACAATTTCTGTGTTTCCCGAATTGAACCGAATCATTCATCTTTTTGTGGATATCTAACAAGAAAGAGCAACGGAGATGGAAATGCCACTTCGTCACGAACAGGAAAACACCCTTCTGCGCGGGGTGCGTCCCAATATCGTCCAGTCCATCCGGGCCTATCGCATCCACGACCTGCAGGCGGCCGCCCAGGCAATGGGAAACCACTTCCTGTACGCCAACCTGGCGCATGCCCAGTCCAAGCAAGACATCCTCGACCTGATCGCCCAGCAATTCATGTTTCCGGCGCACTTCGGCAAGAATTTCGACGCGCTGTATGACTGCATGACCGATCCTCTGCACAAGTCCGGCCCCCAACCCGGCTTCATCGTCGTGCTCGAGCAGATTCCGACGACGCCCAAGTTCGACAAGGAAGCGCGCGAGCAGTTGCTCGACATCTTCCGTGACGCCGCCGACTACTGGGCCGACCGCAAGATCGCATTCCGCTGCTTCTATTCTTTTCTGTAGCCCGTTCCGCGACCTCAGGCCAGGTGGAACGGGCCAGCGTGGCCGAGACAGCCGCTCGCCGGCGCTCCTCTCATGCAGTCGATATCGTGATCGATACGTCCAGCGGCGAGAAAATGCCCACGGACAAAATCGTGGATGTCTCGCCGCAGGCGCTGCGCATGAGCAGCCCTTTCAACGCCAGCTATTGGCTGGCGGCCGCCTGAAATCAACCATCACCGTATCGCGGTCATTGTTGTCAATTTTCCGCAACTTCAGGCAACTGCGAGAAATTGGCGTGATACCCCATCTTTCCCGACCCGATCCAATCATCAGGCTCCCGCTGGGCGCTCATGGCTCGTAGCCGTAGGCGCCGCGGACACGGGGCGAGCGCCGGCGGGGCGTCTAGCGCTGCTCCGACGGCTTGAGCGCAAGGGCAAGCTGCACGTAGTCATTCACCGGCACTTCCTCCGCGCGGCGCTGGACGTCGAACTGCCCGGCAAATCCGCGCGCATCCAGCCATGCGCCCAACGTGTGGCGCAGCTTCTTGCGCCGCTGGCTGAAAGCCACCTGCACCATCTCCTCCATCAGCTTCACGTCGACCTGCGCGGGATGCGCGCGCGGCACCATGCGCACGACCGCGCTGTCCACGCGCGGCGGCGGGTCGAAGCTCTCCGGCGGCACGAACAGGAAGTTCTCCATCTCGTAGCGCCACTGGAGCATCACGGACAGGCGGCCATAGTCGCCCGAGGAGGGCGCTGCCACCATGCGGTCGATCACCTCCTTTTGCAGCATGAAATGCTGATCCTGGATCACGTCCACATAATCAAGCAGGTGAAAAAGGATGGGCGTGGAGATGTTGTACGGCAGATTGCCGACCACGCGAATGCGCGGCACGTTCATGTCCCTGGCGAGCTGCGCGAAGTCCACGCGCAGCACGTCGGATTCGATCACCGTCAACTGGCCGTGGCCACGCAGGCGCTGCGCCAGGTCACGGTCCAGCTCGATGACGGTGAGATGGCCCAGGCGCTCGACGAGCGGCTGCGTCAACGCCGCCAGGCCGGGGCCGATCTCCACCACGGGCTCGCCCGCAACCGGCGCGATGCCGTTGACGATGGACTCGATGATGTACGAGTCGCTGAGAAAATGCTGGCCGAATCGCTTGCGCGGAATATGCTTGCTCATAAGGAAAAACGGCCGCTGTCGTCGCGGCCGGAAAAATCATTGCGGTGGTTCGCGGTATTCCACATAGGCCTGGGCTCTCGCCTCCTGCTGCCAGTGGACATAGGCTTCGTCGAGCTTCTTCTCGCGCACGAGATCGCGCACCATCTCACGCTGCTCGCGCTGAGAGAGCTTGACCTCGCGGCGATCGATCAGCTGGATCAGGTGCATGCCGAAGCGCGATAGTATGGGCTGACTGATCTGTCCGGGCTGCAGCGACTCGACCACTTGCTCGAACTCCGGCACGTACCTGCCCGGGCCTGCCCAGCCCAGATCACCGCCGCCCTGCGCGCTGCCGTCCTGCGAATACTCGCGGGCCAGCGCCTCGAAGGTGGCCTGCCCGCTCGCGATGCGGCTGCGGTAGTCTTCCAGGCGCTGCGCCGCCTGCTCCTCGGAGAGCTGCGCGCCGATGCGCAGCAGAATATGGCGCACGTGCGATTGCACGGCCACCGACGGCACGCCGGAGAGGGTGCGGTCGACCACCTTCAGGATGTGAAAACCCGCGGGCGACTGCACCGGACCGACCAGGCTGCCGATCGCCGCCTTCTGCGTGGCCTGGACGAAAAGCTCTGGATAGCGGTCCACGGAACGCAACCCCATCAGGCCGCCTTGCGAGGCGTCCGCCGCATCCGACGATTCGCGCGCTGCGGCGAAGAAGTCCTTGCCGCTGCGGATCTCGGCCATCAGCTTCTTGGCCTTTTCCCGCTGGGCTTCGATGAGTTCGTTGCTCGCGCCTTCGGGCACGGCGATGAGGATGTGGCCGAGGTTGATGTCCGCATTGGCCGCGGCGGCGCCCGCCGAAGCGCTGCGCTGCTCGCGCAGATACTGGTCGATGTCGAACTCGGACACCTTCACGCGCGCATCCACGTCACGCTCGCGCAGGCGCTGCACCAGCATCTGGTTGCGCAGCTCTTCACGGAACTGCTCCTTGGAGATGCCGTCCGCGGCAAGCCGGCGGTACATGTCCTCCTCCGAGAGCTTGTTTTGCTGCGCCACCGATTTCACGGCTTGCGACACCGCGTAGCTGTCCACCTTCAGGCCCATCTCCTTGGCGTTCTGCAGCAGGATCTTGTCCATGATCAGGCGTTCAAGCGCTTCCTTGGCCAGCACGTCCTGCGGCGGCAGCCTGACGCCTTGCGCCTCCATCTGCGCGCGCGTGCGCTCCATGCGGATCTGTACGTCATTGTTGGTGATGGGCTCGGAGTTGACCACCGCCACGATGAAATCGGCAGAGCGCGTGACGGTGCCGGCGCCAGGGGCCGGCAGGGTCACGCTCGGCGACGAAAGGCGCGGCGCCTGGGGCACGCCCGCGGCGCGCAGGCCCTGTGCGTTGGCGGCCGGCGGCACGGCGCCCGCGAGCGTTGCGACAGAGACGAGACTCAAGGTCAGTGCACGGATTTTCATGGCATCTTCAAAAATTAATGGGCGGCGCCGGCAGCGGCGCACGCATCCTGGCTCGTGATGGCATGTTCATCACTAGTCATACTGGGTGAAGCGGCTTGGGGCCGTCACGTCCTGGTTGAGCATCTGGTAGCGCGGCACGTTGCGCTGCAGGCTTTGCAGCGGATTGGAGCCGAGCGACAGGCGGGAGAACCCGAGGAATTCCACCTGGAACATCAACCGCGTGTTGGATGAGAGCAGGGTGTTTTGCAAACGTTCCAGCACGACGCGGCCGATCCAGCAGCATGCCTCGTATTCCAGGCCCACCACCGTATCGACGAACTTGCTGTCCTTCATGCTGTAGTTGAGGCGGCCGACGGTGTACCAGCGGCCGCCGCTGCGCGTCGCGCGCTCGCTCTTGTCGCCCCAGAGGTCGTTGAGCGGCCACTGCCAGCCCACGTCGAGCTGTTCGCTCGGCTCGGTGATGAAGTCGGTGACTTTCTGCAGGCGATAGGCGGCGCTGACGGTACGGTACTTGCCCGGGGAGTAGCGCGCGCCGATCGTGCTGCGCATCGAGCGGCTGGTCTTGGGGTTGTACTGGACGGTGGAGTCGAACGCCCACTCGGGCGTCCAGTTGATGCCCGCGCCCAGCAGCACGTCCGAAAGGCGCTCGCTGATGGTCGAGACGCCCGGCATGTTGACCCGCTGGTCGGAAAAGCGCACGCGCTGCGCAATCCCCAGCCGCACGGCTTCCGCGCCGGTGTCGGCATCCAGCAGACGCGTCGTCAGGCCTACCGTGAGCAGGTTGTTGTCGGCGATGCGGTCATTGCCGCCAAAGCTGTTTTCGGTGTAGATGGACGCGAAATTGAAGTCGTTGGGCGCCGTATCGTAAATCGGGATCATGCTCTGATCACGATAGGGCGTGTAGGTGTAGAACGCGCGCGGCTCCAGCGTCTGCAGGAAATTGCGCCCCAGGAACTGGGTGTCGCGCTCGAACACCAGGCCGCTGTCCAGGCTGAACGTGGGCAGCGTGCGCGACACGCTGGTGGCCCCGTTGCCGAGCGCATAGTCGAACTGGTAGTTCGTCGTGTTCAGCATGACCTTCGGCGTCACGAAACCCGCGGGCGCGAGGAACGGCCGGCTGATCTGCGCCGAGAGGAAGGAGCGCTCCGCGTTGGGCTGGTTGGTGTAGTACCGGTCCGCATGGAAGCTGGAGTAATCGGCCATCACGCTGGCGTCGAACCCGCCCGCCAGGTCCTGCGGCGCGTAGCGCCATTGCAGCTGCGGCATCCGGTCATACGGAGGGGTGATCGGCGCCGATGCATCCTGCAGGGTCTGCCACTTCAGGGTGCGCAGCGCCACCGAATGATCGCCCTTGCTCCAGTTGAGCGAGGCGTCCGCCGACAGCAGGCGCTGCGTGAGCTGCGTGTACATGCCGGTCGGGCTGCTGCGCTGGGTGAAATCGCGCCAATAGTTGTCATCGCTCACCCGCTTGATGTCCAGGTTCAGCCCCAAACCGCCAATCGGCGAATCGATCTGGCCATTGTGCTTGAGGCTGTAGGCCCAGCGGTCGCGATCGCGCAACTGGTCGCTGGGCATGTAGACAGCCGCCGCCGTGCCCTTGTAGCTGGGCTCCAGATAGCGGAACTCGCCCGCCAGCGCCGCGCCACGGCGCGACATGAGCATGGGGGTGATGGTGGCGTCGCGGTTGGGCGCGATGTTCCAGTAATAGGGCTGCTCGTACTCGATGCCGCTGACCGAGTCGAGGCCGATCGTGGGCGGCAGAAAACCCGATTTGCGCTTGTCCGACAGCGGAAACGTGATGCGCGGCACCGGCAGGATCGGCACGCCCTTGAACTCCAGCACGCCGTTCTCGGCGGTTCCGACATCTTCCGCGCGGTCGAGCGTGATCTTGCGCGCGCGCAAGATCCAGTCGGGCCGCCAGCTGTCCTCGTTGGTCCGCTCGCAGGTCGTGTAGGTGCTGTTGTAGACCACCGAATGGTCGTTGTCGATGAAGTCCACGCGCGATGCCTCGCCGTGGCCCCCGGTCTCCAGAAACCTGTAGCGCGCGTCGCTGAAGAAGCCCGAGAAGGCATCGACCTGCAGGTCCAGCAGGGTACCTTCATAGACGTTGCCCGCACGGTTGATGTGCACATTGCCTTCGGCGGTGGCCCGGTCCTCGGGAACGTCGTATTCCATGCGGTCGGCGCGGATCACCGTATCGCCGCGCCGCAGCTCCGCATGTCCGTCGATCACCGCCTTGATGTCGGGCTGGCCCGTGACCTGGTCGCCGGATACGAATACCGGCTGCTGACCGCGCACGGCAGAAGGAATATTCTCGTCCAGCATCGGCGACGCATGCAGCGCGGGAGGCGGGAGTGCCGAGGCCGGAGCCGCCGCGGAAGCCGCCGAGACGGCCTGCGGCCCGGGCTCGCCAAGGGCCCGCGCCGGCTGAAGCTGTCTTTCGGGCGCACCGTCGGCCTGGGCCTGGGCCATCTGCAAAACGGGCTGGGGCGCCACATCCGCGCCGCCGGTCTCGAAAGCCTCGGTGACGGTGGAGCCGTCCGCGGCCTGCCAGCGGATCGGCGCATCGGCCAGGGCGCCCTGGGCCAGCGCATAGCCTGGCGCGATGCCGCACATCGCAGCCGCCACCAGCCGCACCAGCAGGCGCTGCTCGAACCGTTGTTGCAGGCCCGAAGCAGGCACGGCACAGCGCGCGCGCTGGCGGGCGCTTCCAGGGGCTCGTTGTTTGTGATTGTTCAAATCTTCGGGCAAAGCTAGTCAGTCCATGGTGTCGGAAGGCGGGGCAGCAAAAAAGGAGCAAGCGCCGCTTCCTCAGCATCCGGCGGGCCGGGTTTGTAGAATCGGATTATCCATGAGCCAACCCACCCACCCCATTCAAGCGGGCACTCCAGCCCCCGCAGCAGCCGTTTCCTGGCCGGACCCGGCGCGCCAGAAGCTGTTCGATCAATGGCTCGCGTCGCAGGCGGGCGCGCACGCGCTGCTCGTCGATTCCCTGAGCACCGCGTCGGCTGACGCCAGTTTCCGCCGCTATCTGCGCATCGCTGGCGCCAACGGCACAAGCTACATCATTATGGACGCTCCTCCCGACAAGGAGGATTGCCGCCCATTCGTCCACGTGCAGAAGCTGCTCGAGCAGGCCCATGTGCTCGCCCCCAGGATCCTGGCCTGGGATGAATCCAACGGCTTCATGCTGATCACCGACTTCGGCGACCGGACGCTCATCGGGCTGCTCGACCCCGCGCAGCCCGCCGCCGCGCATGAATGGTATCTGCAGGCCGTCGATACGCTCGTCGACTGGCAGAGGGCCTCGCGCCCCGGCGTGCTGCCCGACTATGACGACGCGCTGCTGCGCCGCGAGCTGCAGTTGTTCCCGGACTGGTATCTGGCCCGGCATCGCCAGTTCGCGCCCGACGAAAAGCAGCATGCGATGCTGCAGCGCACGTTCGACACCATCATCGCCACCAACCTGCAGGCGCCCTCCGTCTTCGTGCACCGCGACTACATGACGCGCAACCTCATGGTCACGCCGGACGAGGAACTGGCGGTTCTCGATTTCCAGGATGCCGTGTACGGTCCCGTCACGTACGACATCGCCAGCCTGCTGCGCGACGCATTCATCAGCTGGGAAGAGGATTTCGTCATCGACATTACCGTCCGTTACTGGGAGAAAGCCCGCCGCGCAGGCATTCTCGGAGCGGACAGCGCCAGCGGCTGGGGAGCGGACTTCGGCGACTTCTACCGCGCGGTAGATTGGATGGGACTGCAGCGCCACCTGAAGGTGGCCGGCATCTTCGCCCGCCTCACGCTGCGCGACGGCAAGCCCAAATACCTGGCCGATACGCCCCGCTTCATTGCCTACATCCGCCAGACGGCCGGCCGCTATCGCGAGCTCTCGCCGCTGTTGCGCATGATCGACGAGGTGGAAGGCACGCAGCCGGCCTACGGCTTCGCCTATGGACGCATATGACCCCGCAGGAAGGCGGGCGCGCAGCCCGCATCGGCCCTGTCGTTCGCGGCGCATGACGCGCGGCGACGTGGCCGCAATTGTTTTTTGAAATACATGCCGCGTTTTTATTGTTCACTGCCGCTTTCCCACGGCGCAGACATCGCCCTGCCTCCCGCGGCGGCGCGCCACGTGCAGGTGCTGCGCCTGCAGCCCGGCGACCCAGTCACCCTGTTCGACGGCCGTGGCGGCGAACATGCGGCCACCATCACCCGCATGGGCCGCAGCGATGTCGAAGTGCGCGTGGGCGATCACTCGCCCATCGAGCGCGAGGCGCCCATGGCCGTCCACCTGATCAGCGGAATGCCCGCCAACGAGCGCATGGACTGGCTGGTCGAGAAAGCCACCGAACTGGGCGCGGCCAGCATCCAGCCGTTGGCCGCCGCGCGCAGCGTCATCAAGCTCTCGGGCGAGCGTGCAGACAAGCGCAAGGACCGCTGGCAGGCGATCGCCATCTCGGCATGCGAGCAGTGCGGACGCAACCGTCTGCCCGAAGTGCACGCGCCCGCCTCGCTCGCCCAATGGCTGAAGCAGCAGCCCGCCGAGGCTTTGTCCGAAGATGCCGTGCGCGTGGTGCTGTCGCTGCGCGAAGGCAAGCGCCCGCTGCGCGAA
>NZ_JBEBOW010000110.1:0-13080 GCF_040396215.1 Diaphorobacter ruginosibacter
CACCCACATGATGCTGCATATCCCCGAAGTGCTGACTCGCGAGCAGGTCGTGCAGATGCGCGCCGCCATCGAAGCAGCCGAATGGATCGACGGCCGCGCCACCGCCGGCGTGCAAGGCGCGCACGTCAAACGCAATCGACAGTTGCCGGAAACATCACCCATCGCCATCGAGCAAGGACGCATCATCGAACAGGCGCTCGCCCGGTGCGACCCGTACTTCAGCGCCGCCCTGCCCGCGCGCACCATGCTGCCGTTATTCAACCGCTACAGCGATCGTGAGTCCTACGGCCTGCATGTCGATGGCGCTGCCCGCCGCGTCCCCGGCTCCGCGCTGTGGATGCGCACCGACGTCTCATGCACGCTGTTTCTGAGCGATCCCGAAGACTACGAAGGCGGCGAACTGACCGTGGTCGACACCTATGGAACCCACGAGGTGAAGCTGCCGGCGGGCGACATGATCCTCTATCCATCGACCAGCCTGCACCGCGTCAATCCGGTGACCCGCGGCGAGCGCATCGGAGCATTTTTCTGGACACAAAGCCTCGTTCGCGATCCCGCACGGCGCGCGATGCTGTTCGAGATGGACCGGGCGCTACGAGGCCTGCGCGCCCGCGTGGGCGAAACCGAGGAAACCGTGGCGCTCACGGGCCACTACCACAATCTTCTTCGGATGTGGTCCGACACCTGAACTGCCATTCGCACGAGGCCAACCGCTTATCCATGCCCACCGTGAACGCCTCCATCTCCGCCTCCGTCCAGACAGCACCGACGTCGGATTTGGGAGCAATTTAGGTGTAGCCATGACACCCCATCAGCGGCCAACAAAAAACCCCTAGGTGAATCAATCACCTAGGGGTTTCTGTTTTGGCGGAAACGGAGGGATTCGAACCCTCGATGAGGCTCTACACCCCATACTCCCTTAGCAGGGGAGCACCTTCGGCCACTCGGTCACGTTTCCAATCCAATTATTGTAACCCACTGGATGAGGGTTTTTTGGAAATCAGGCCTGTTTTTTTGGCCTGCTGACCCTGATCATTCCTGATCGAGCTCGAACGCCTTGTGCAGCGCACGCACGGCCAGCTCGACGTATTTTTCGTCGATCACGACCGAGGTCTTGATTTCGGAGGTGGAGATCATCTTGATGTTGATGCCCTCCTCGCTCAAAGCGCGGAACATCTTGCTGGCGACGCCGACGTGGCTGCGCATGCCGATGCCGACAATGCTGACCTTGGCGATCTTGGTGTCGCCGACGACTTCCTGCGCGCCGAGCTTGGGCAGCACCTTGTCCTTGAGCAGGTCGATGGTGCGCTGGTAGTCGTTACGGTTGACCGTGAAGCTGAAGTCGGTCTTGCCTTCCTTGCTCAGGTTCTGGATGATCACGTCGACGTCGATGTTGGCTTGTGCCACTTCGCCGAGGATCTGGTAGGCGATGCCGGGGGTATCCGGCACGCCCAGGACGGAAATCTTGGCCTCGTCGCGCGTGAAAGCGATGCCGGAGACAACGGCTTTTTCCATTTTTTCGTCTTCCTCAAAAGTAATCAGCGTGCCGGAGACGGCTTCTTCATTGATGTCGATATCCACGGGCGTGAAGCTGGAGAGCACGCGCAGCGGCACCTTGTATTTGCCGGCGAATTCGACAGAGCGGATCTGCAGCACCTTGCTGCCGAGGCTGGCCATTTCCAGCATTTCCTCGAAGCTCAGGGTCGCCAGGCGGCGTGCTTCGGGCACGACGCGGGGGTCGGTGGTGTACACGCCGTCCACGTCTGTGTAGATCAGGCATTCTGCGGCCTTCATGGCGGCGGCGATGGCCACGGCGGAAGTATCCGAGCCGCCACGGCCAAGGGTCGTGATGTTGCCGTTCGGGTCGATGCCCTGGAAGCCGGTGACGATCACCACCTTGCCTGCGTCCAGTTCGGCGCGCACGCGTTTGTCGTCGATGGATTCGATGCGCGCCTTGGTGAAGGAGCTGTCGGTGCGAACCGGCACCTGCCAGCCGGTGAAGCTCACCGACTCCATGCCTTCGCCCTGAAGCGCGATGGCGAGCAGAGCGGACGATGCCTGTTCGCCGGTGGCGGCCAGCATGTCCAGCTCACGATGATAGGACGTGGAAACACGCGACGGGGCCAGCTCCTTGGCCAGGCCCAGCAGGCGGTTGGTTTCACCACTCATGGCGCTGGGCACCACCACCATCTGGTGGCCTGCCCTGGCCCATTTGGCCACGCGCTTTGCGACGTTCTTGATGCGCTCTGTCGAGCCCATCGATGTGCCGCCGTATTTATGAACGATCAGTGCCATGGAATTTTCGGGGTGACGAAACTTTTCAATCACGGCGCAAAAATGGACTGAACGCTGTTTTGGCGCGCCGACGTTTCGTGCAAAAGTTGAATCCAAAACTCGTTAATTGTACCAATCAAGAACGTCCCCGTTCCGCTGGATGTATCCACGGCCTGTCTTGAGATGAATTCGATGCCCGCACGTGGTGCATGCCGCGATCTGATCCAGCAACTGGGCAAGCTGCGCGGCGCTGGGCGTGGTTGCATGCGAGTGACGCAGCCAATGGCGAAGGACGTTGGCCTGCCTTGCGCGGCTCAAGCCTTGCAGCGCCTTGATACCCGGAGGATTTCCCACGCTCTGCAGGTCCATCTGCGCCAACTCCTCCAGCAGTTGCGCCGCTTGCGCCGCATTGGCGGCACTGCGGCTGAACGTGTCGCGGAACTGGGCAAAGGTCTGCTCCAGTGCCGCGAGCAGGTGTTTGCGAATGCGGTTGCGCGTGTAGCGTTCATCCGAGTTGCTTGGATCCTCCACCCATTGAACGCCTTGCTCAACGAGCCAGCGACGGATCTCGGGACCTGCCACTGCCAGCAACGGCCTGTGCCATTGGACTGCGGCGCGCTCCCACTGCGCGGGCATCGCGGCAAGGCCCGCCACACCCGCCCCGCGCGAGAGCGCCAGCAGGATGGTCTCGACCTGATCGTCCGCATGCTGCGCCAGCGCGATGCTGCGAATGTCGGACGACTCGGCGAGCAGCGCCTCGAACGCGCCATAGCGCGCCTGCCGCGCCGCATCCTCGGGGCTTTGCCCGGCGGCATTGCGCGCGTTCACGCGGCTGACCAGCAGCGGAACGCCAAGCCGGCCGCAGAGCGCGCGGCAATGCGCTTCGAAGCCATCGGCGGCGGCCTGCAAGCCGTGGTGAACATGGAACGCGCGCACCTGTCCCGGCCAGCGCCTCGCGCAGGCAACCAGCAGCGCCGTCGAATCCGCGCCGCCGCTCAGGCCCACGGCCACAGGAAGCGCGGGATCGAAGGCTTGAATGGCGGACTCGAAGGACAGCGTCATGAAATCAATGGAAAAAGCGGACCGGCAGGATGATTCATGCCCGTCGAAGTTGCTGGAACCGGCCAGTTTAGGGCCTGCAAAAGCAAACGGCCCCGAAGGGCCGTCCATGCACGGGCCGAAGCGGCCCTCGCTCAGGCGTTTTCCGCCTTGGTGTCGTTGAAGCGGCCGTAACTCTGCACGCGCTCGTAGCGGCGGTCCAGCAGCTCCTTGGGTTTCAAATCCGCCAGTTGGCGGAATGCATCGCCCAGCGCGCGCTTGAGGAATGAAGCCATCTGCTTGTGGTCGCGATGAGCGCCGCCAACCGGCTCGTTGACGATCTTGTCGATCAGGCCCAGCGCCTTCAGGCGGTGCGCGGTAATGCCCATGGCGTCCGCCGCTTCCTGCGCCTTGTCGCTGGTCTTCCAGAGAATGGATGCGCAACCTTCGGGGCTGATCACCGAATAGACGGAATACTGCAGCATGATGACCTGGTCGGCCACCGAAATCGCCAGCGCGCCGCCCGAGCCGCCCTCGCCGATCACCGTGGTGATGATGGGCACTTCCAGTTGCGCCATCTCGAAGATATTGCGCCCGATCGCCTCGGACTGGCCGCGCTCCTCCGCGTCGATGCCGGGATAGGCGCCCGGCGTATCGACGAAGGTGAACACCGGCAGCTTGAACTTCTCGGCCGTCTTCATCAGCCGCAGCGCCTTGCGATAGCCCTCGGGGCGGCTCATGCCGAAGTTGCGCGCCGCGCGCTCCTTGGTGTCGCGCCCCTTTTGCTGGCCGATCACCATGCAGGCGTGGCCGTTGAAGCGCGCGAGGCCGCCAACGATGGACAGGTCGTCCGCGAAGTGGCGGTCGCCGTGCATTTCGACGAAATCGGTGAAGATCTCGCGCACGTAGTCCATGGTGTAGGGACGCTCCGGATGGCGCGCGATCTTGGTGATCTGCCAGGGGGTCAGGTCACTGTAGATGTCTTTCGTGAGCTGGTGGCTCTTCTTGCTGAGCTGGTCGATCTCCTCGGAGATGTCCACGGCGCTTTCGTTCTGCACATAGCGCAACTCTTCGATCTTGGATTCGAGCTCCGCGATGGGTTGTTCGAAGTCCAGAAATGTTTTCTTAGCCAACGTCATTCTCCTTGGGCTCTTCTGGCCCAAACTGCTCCGATTGTTTTTCCGGTCGGAATGGATTTTTATACATTCCGTTGCATTTTTTGCTTTAGTGCAAATCAATAGCCTGATTCAAACCGGCATCGGAGCAAGTGATCTCCAAATATACCAACTTGCAACGCTGCACCACGGCTTCCATGCTTCCGCGACTTCGCGGGCATCGCTTCGGCTCACCGGCTCGCCAGAAAAATACTGGTTGCTGATACCTTGCAAAAGCGTGGGGTCATCCAGCGGCAGCACGTTCGGGCGCCCCAGGTGAAACAGCAGGAACATGTCCGCGGTCCAGCGGCTGATGCCGCGGATGGCGACCAGCTCGGCGATGATGGAATCATCCGTCATGCCATCCCATTCGTTGACGTGCAGGCGCCCGCTGTCGAAATGCAGCGCCAGATCGACGATGTACTCCACCTTGCGGGCCGACAGGCCGGACGCACGCATGTCGTCCACCTTCAGCAGCAGCACGTTGGCCGGTGTCATCTCCTGGTGCAGGAGCGCGAATTTCTCCCACACGCGCTGCGCGGAAGCCACGGACACCTGTTGGCCGACGATGCTGCGCGCCAGCGTGGTGAACGCGTCGCCGCGCAGGGTGAGCGAGACATCGCCGAGCTGGGGAATCAGGCGGCGCATCACGCGGTCCTTCTTCATCAGATGCCTGCAGGCCTCCTGCCAATAACCTGGCGGCTCCAGCCCCCCGGCGCTCTCGCTCTGCGTCTTCTTGGTTGCGACCATGAATCAGGACTCTCCGTTCATGGCCGCCTGCGGACGACGGCTCAGGTGCGGACGGTTCACTGCGCGGCCTCCCAGGTGGTGCCTGCGGCGGAATCCTTCAGCACGATACCCTGCTCCAGCAATTCCTTGCGGATGCGGTCCGCCTCGGCCCAGTTCCTGGCTGCCTTGGCTGCCGCGCGCTCTGCGATCCGCGCTTCGATCGCCGCGCCGTCCAGGCCCGCCGCGCCCGCCTGCAGAAAGCCTTGCGGGTCTGCCTGAAGCAGGCCGATCACCCCGCCCAGCGCCTTGAGCAGGCCAGCCGACTCGGGCGATTTGCCGCGATTGACCTCGCCCGCCAGGTCGAACAGCACGGCCACGGCCTCGGGAGTGCCGAAGTCCTCGTCCATCGCCGCCTTGAAACGGGCCGCGTAGGGGTTGGCCCAGTCGATGCGGCCGATATCGGCCGCGGGGACCAGGCTCAGCGCCGTGTACAGGCGCTTGAGCGCATGGCGCGCATCGTCCAGATGCACATTGCTGTAGTTCAGCGGACTGCGGTAGTGCGCGCGCACGACGAAGAAACGCACGGTTTCGGCGTCATACTCCTTGAGCACATCACGGATCGTGAAGAAGTTGCCCAGCGACTTGGACATCTTTTCGTTGTCCACGTTGATGAAGCCGTTGTGCATCCAGGTCATGGCGAAGGGCTTGCCGTTCGCGCCTTCACTTTGCGCGATTTCGTTTTCGTGGTGCGGGAACTGCAGATCGGCGCCGCCGGCATGGATGTCGAAGGTCTCGCCCAGCAGCTCGCAGCTCATCGCCGAGCACTCGATATGCCAGCCCGGACGGCCCAGGCCGTAGGCGCTGTTCCATTTGGCTTCATCGGGCTCCGTGGGCTTGGCGCTCTTCCAGAGCACGAAATCGAGCGGATCGTCCTTGCCGTCGAGCACCGCGACGCGCTCGCCCGCGTGCAATTCATCGAGCGATTTGCCCGACAGCTTGCCGTAGCCGGGGAACCTGCGCACCGCGTAGTTCACGTCGCCATTGGGAGAGCGATAGGCCAGCCCTTTTTCCTCCAGCTTGCCGATGATGCCGAGCATCTGCGGCACATAGTCGGTGGCGCGCGGCTCGTGCGTGGGCCGCTCGATGCCCAGCGCATCGGCGTCCTGATGCAGCGCATCGATCATGCGGTCGGTGAGGCTGCGGATGGTTTCTCCGTTTTCCAGCGCGCGCCTGATGATCTTGTCGTCGATGTCGGTGATGTTGCGCACGTAGGTGACATCCAGGCCGCTGGCGCGCAGCCAGCGCTGCACGACGTCGAACGCCACCATCGAGCGGGCATGGCCCAGATGGCAAAGGTCATAGACTGTCATGCCGCACACATACATGCGCACATGTCCGGCCTGAAGCGGGGAAAACTCCTCCAGCGCACGCGACAGCGTGTTGTAGATTCGCAAGCTCATGAAATAAAAATGGGTAATTCAGTGCGTAGCCCCGCCCGCTCCCACGGCGGGCGATGCAGGGATGTCGGACGTTCACAAGGCATCCAACGTCTGGCGGCGGCGCCAGTGGCGGCCGCCCGCAGGCAAGGCACACCCCTCAGCTACAATTCGCCTCAGTATAAGCCCGCGCCGCATTCTGGCTGGCCTCCTCAGTCTTTTGCCATCACATGAATTCTGTACGCACCTCAGTTCAATCCTTCCTTCGGCTGGCCGTTCTGGCCTGCGCCATGGGATCTCCCTGGGTCCATGCGGACGACTATTCCGGCATCACCACCCTGCTCAAGCAAAAGAAGGCCGACCAGGCACTGGCCGCGGTGAACAAGCGCATCGACGCCACGCCCCGCGACCCGCAGCTGCTGTTCCTGCGCGGCGTGGCGCAAAGCGACCTGGGCCAGACCGACGAGGCGATCGAGACATTCACCCAGCTCACCCAGCTCTACCCGGAGCTGCCCGAGCCCTACAACAACCTCGCCGTCCTGTACGCCAGGCAAAACGAACTCGAGAAGGCGCGCCGCTCGCTGGAGATGGCGGTGCGCGGCAATCCCAACTACGCCGTCGCCCACGAGAACCTGGGCGACATCTACGCGCATCTGGCCGCCGAATCGTACGAGAAGGCGCAGCAGCTCGACCCGCGCCTGTCACCGGCCACGGCGCCCAAACTCAGGCAGCTGCGCCAGATGTTCGGCACCCAAGCCTCCAATGCCACGGCCCCGGCGCTCGCGGCCCCGCCCGGCGCTGCCGCCAGCCAGCCCGCCCCCTGAAGCCGGGCCTGGCGCCGCGGCGCCATCGCCCGCCGTCATGACGGCCCCGTGCATGCGCACCGCAACCGGACACAAGAGTCCGCCATCCTCATCGCACATCGTCGAACCAAGGAGTGAATCCATGTTTTCCCGTCGCCATTCGCTGCTGGCCCTCGCCAGCGCCGCCGCCGCGCTGATCGCCTCCGCGCCCGCCCTCGCCCAGGACGCAGCCAACCCCAAGGTCAAGCTCGCCACGTCGATGGGCGACATCGTCGTGCAACTCGACCCGGCCAAGGCTCCCAAGACCGTGGAGAACTTCCTGGGCTACGTGAAGGACAGGCACTACGACGGCACCATCTTTCACCGCGTGATCGACGGCTTCATGATCCAGGCAGGCGGCTTCACCCCCGACATGCAGCAAAAGGCCACCAAGGCGCCGATTCCGCTGGAGGCCGGCAACGGCCTGAAGAACGACAAGTACACCATCGCCATGGCGCGCACCGGCAATCCGAACTCGGCCACCGCGCAGTTCTTCATCAACGTGAAGGACAACGACATGCTCAACGCGCCCAAGCCCGACGGCTACGGCTACACCGTTTTCGGCAAGGTGGTCAGCGGCACCGACGTGGTGGACCGGATCAAGGCTGTTGCAACAGGCAACAAAGGCCCGCACCAGAATGTGCCAAATACTCCCGTGGTGATCGAATCGGCCACCTTGGTGAAGTAAGCTCAAGGTCTTTGTTTTTTCTCATTGACTCACCATTTCCTGAAAGAAGACCACCTCATGAGCAATCCGCAAGTTGAAATGACCATTGCCGGCCAGGGCACGATCACCATCGAACTGGATGCCGAAAAGGCGCCGAAGTCCACGGAAAACTTCCTGAACTACGTGAAGAGCGGCTTCTACGACGGCACCATCTTTCACCGCGTCATCAAGAACTTCATGGTCCAGGGCGGCGGCTTCGCGCCCGGCATGCAGCAAAAGGCCACCCAGGATCCCATCGTCAACGAAGCCAACAACGGCCTGAAGAACGACAAGTACACGCTGGCGATGGCACGCACCAGCGATCCGCACTCCGCCACGGCGCAGTTCTTCATCAACGTGGTCGACAACGGCTTCCTCAACCACACCGCGCCGACCGCGCAAGGCTGGGGCTATGCCGTGTTCGGCAAGGTGGTCAAGGGCACCGAAATCATCGACGCGATCAAGGGCGTGCAGACCGGCCGCAAGGGCTTCCACGACGACGTGCCCAAGGAAGACGTGGTCATCGAAAAGGCCGTCGTTCTCTGACCACCGGCTTGTCGGCGGCGGCCAAGGCCTTGCGGCCCGGATCGCCGGCACAATCATGGGGCTGCGCGGCGGCCCTTCACGCGCCGCCGCGCTCCCCTCGCCCATCAGCGCCATGATCCCGCCCACTCCCCCCATCAAGGAACTCCAGGCCCCCAAGGACTGGCGCGTCGTGGAATTCGTCTCCGACCTGCATCTGCGGCGCGAGGAGCCCGAGACGGTCGCGGCCTTTCGGCGCTATCTGCATGAATCGGCTGCCGATGCCATCTTCCTGCTCGGCGACATCTTCGAGGTCTGGGTGGGCGACGACAGCATGGACGAGCCCGGCAGCTTCGAGGCCGAATGCGGCGGCATGCTCGCGCAGGCCGCCAGGCAGCGCCCCATGTTCTTCATGCATGGCAACCGCGATTTCCTGGTCGGCGCGCATTTCGAGAAACGCAGCGGCGTGCGGCTGCTGGGCGATCCCACCGTGCTGGCCCTCGGCGGCAAGCGCTGGCTGCTCAGCCACGGTGACGCGCTCTGCCTGGACGATACCGAATACCAGAAATTCCGGGCCGTGGCCCGCGACCCGCAATGGCAGGCGCAGTTCCTGTCGCTGCCGCTCGCCGTTCGCCGCGCACAGGGCCAGAGCGCCCGCCAGCAAAGCGAAGCGCGCAAGCACTCGGCGCAGGCGTTCTACGCGGACGTGGACAGCGCCGCCGCATTGCAATGGCTTCGCTCGGCCGGCAGCCAGGTACTGATCCACGGCCACACCCACCGACCGGCTGACCACGACATGCGGGGATCTGGCGGCGAGAAGGCCAAACGCGTCGTGCTCTCCGACTGGGACCTGGACGCCACCCCGCCGCGCGCCCAGATATTGAGACTTACCCGGGGGACCTTGGAACGGATCGACTTCGTCCCCAAGTAGGTCGAATGCCGCCAGCCGCCTCCATCACCCGCTTCCTTCGCCGCGCAACCAACGAACTGCGCTCCCGGCTCGCGCCCGTGCCTGAAATCTCCGCCGAACTGTGGATTTTCACCGTGCGGAAATTCCCGTTCCTCGCGGCGCTCACGGATGAAGAGCAAGCCAAGCTGCGCGCCATCAGCGCCCTCTTTCTGAGACAAAAAGAGTTCACCGGCGCCCATGGCCTGCAAGTGACGGATGAAATGGCGGTGGCCATCGCGGCGCAGGCCTGCCTGCCCTTGCTGCACTGGGGCGATCCCGCCCAGGCCCTGGAGTGGTATGACGATTTCGTCGGGATCGTGGTGCATCCGGCGGAAGCAGTGGCCGTCAGGCACTCCACCGATGCCGCTGGCGTCTCTCATCAATACAGCCAGGTGCTGCTGGGCGAGGCGATGGAGCGCGGCCCCATCATGCTGGCGTGGCCCGCCGTCGCCAGCGCGGGCCAGGACCCCGAGGACGCCACCAGCGTGGTGATCCACGAGTTCATCCACAAGATCGACATGAAGGACGGCTCCGTCAACGGACGTCCGCCGCTGCGGCTGGGCTTTGCCGGCACGAGCACGGCGGCGCAGGGGCGCCAGTTGTGGGCCGACACCTGGACGCGCGCCTATGAGGACTTTCGTGAAAAGGTCATCATCGCCCAGCGCTTCGGCGGCGAAAACCCCTGGCTGAACAGCTACGGCGCCAGCGCGCCGGAAGAGTTCTTCGCCGTGGCCTGCGAAGCGTATTTCGTTCACCGCGCACGATTCGTGGAGGAGTTTCCCACTCTTGCGCCCTTGCTCGACGCGCTGTTCAGGCCGGATGCCGCAACAAAGGCCCGCTGACGGCTTCGCGCCGCATCACACGCCCGGGAGGACGGGGCTCCTCAGCCATCCCAGCCCTTCGCCCGTGCCATAGGGCACGGCGCCACGGCGCGGCTTGTATTCGCAACCGATCCAGCCGTCCCAGCCGCATTGCGCGGCCGCCTCGTCGATCACGCCGAACAGATAGGCGTAGTTGACCTCACCCACGTCCGGCTCGAAACGCCCGGGCACGCCAGCGATCTGGAAATGCCCGACACGCCCCGTGGGCAGGTACTTGCGGATACGCGCGGCCAGATCGCCCTCCATGATCTGGCAGTGGTACAGATCCATCTGCACCAGCAGATTCTTCGCGCCGATGTCTTCGACGATCCGGTGCGCCTCTTCCTGGAAATTCAGGAAGAAGCCAGGCATGTCGCGCGTGTTGATGGGCTCCAGGAGCACGCTGCGCCCCGCCTTGGCTGCCTGCCGCGCCGCCCATCCAAGATTTTCCATGTAGGTTGCCTTGAGCTCTTCCCTGCGCCGGCCCACGGGCGCGAGCCCCGCCATCACATGAATGCGCGGACAGTCGAGCGCCTGTGCATATTCCAGCGCCCGCAGGAAGCCGTCGCGGAACTCGGCCTCGCGCCCGGGAATGCAGGCGATGCCGCGCTCACCCCCATCCCAATCGCCTGGCGGCGCGTTGAACAGCACCTGCCGCAAGCCATTGTCCTGCAGGCGTGCCGCGAGTTCCGCCGGAGCAAAGGCATAGGGAAAAAGAAACTCGACCGCCTTGAAGCCATCGCGGGCGGCGGCGGCAAAACGGTCGAGAAAGCCATGCTCGTTGTAGAGCATGGACAGATTGGCGGCGAAACGGGGCATTCTTTCAACTCCTGGTCATGAGGCGTCGCTGACGCGGCGCCGTCACTTTATCCCAGCAGCAAATCTGCAGCAGCCATGCCGGGCGATCCCCGCCGCGCACCGCCTCAATCGAGCATCACGCCCAGCGCCACGCCATCGCGTCCCGGATCCGCGCCGCCCTTCAGGCCCGCCTCGGTCAATTGGACGCCGTGTACCCAGCCGATGGTGTAGTTGTAGGGATTGCGGCCAACCTCGTATCCCTGCGCCTGCAGCTCGCGCGTGACGTAGTGCGGGATGCGGTTGCACACGTCGATCGAATTGCTGGTCGAAGAAAAACGCGGCGCGGAAATGGCTTCCTGCATGCCCATGCCATGATCGATCATGTTCAGCAGCACATGCAGCACGCCCATGGCGATCTGCGTGCCGCCGGGTGCGCCGAGCACGATCTCCGGCTTGCCCTTGCTGTCGAAAACGATGCTCGGGCAGGCCGACGAGAAACGGCTCTTGCCCGGCTGGATGCTGCCGGCGCGGCCGGGACGCGGATCGAACACGCCCATGCAGCCGTTGTAGAAGAACCCCATGCCCGGCGTGATGATGCCCGAGGGCATCGCCAGCGAGTGCGTCATCGACACGCAGTTGCCGTCGCCATCGACCACGCTCAGGTGCGTGGTGTCCTTGGGCACGGGAGCGCCCGGGTTCACGCGCACCACTTCAAAGCGCTTGCCCGAGCGGATCTCGCCGGCGATCAGCGCGGCGCGATCCTTGGAGAGCAGCTCGTCAAGCGGCACATCGACGAACGCCGGATCGCCGATATGGCGGTCCTTGTCCGACGTGGCCTTCTTCATGGCTTCGCTGACGAGCTTGAGATAGTCCGCGCTGTTGTGCTCCATCGCCCCGAGATCGAACTGCTCCAGGATATTGAGCATTTCCAGCAGCATCGCGCCGCCTCCCGGGGGCTGGTTCGTGGTGACGGTGCGGTCGCGGTACCGGCCCACCAGCGGCTTCACGCGCTTGACGGCATATTGTTTCAAGTCCTCCAGGCCCAGCAGTCCGCCAAGCGACTGCAGGTGCCCGATCATCCGGCGCGCCAGCTCACCTTCGTAGAACGGCGCAATGCCTTCCTCCGCGACTTGCGAGAGCACATCCGCCATGTCCTGGTTGACGATCTGCGTGCCGATGATCTTGGGCGAGCCGTCGGCCTGGCAATACAGCGCCCGCGCCTCATCGCAATACTGCAGGCGGGCCAGGTTGCTGACGCGGCCCGCGAGGGGCTTGTCGATCCAGAACGAATACATGCCGGGCCGCACGATGCAGCCCTCGCTCGCCCAGCGGATGGCGGGCGCGACGACCGTGCTCCACGGCAGCACGCCGTGCGCCGCATGCATCTCGAACAGTCCCTTGAGCGTGGCGGGCACGGCAATCGACTGCGGGCCGATATCGTTCACCGCGCCCTTCAGGATGAAGCCGAATCCATCCTTGGTTTCGCCCTCGAGCAGCGACTCCCACATATCCTCGCGCGCGGCCAGCGGCGCGGGCGCGTGGAAGTCGAAATACTCGTGCGCGGACTTGCCCGGCATGTACACCGCCGCCGTGCCGAAGCCCGCGATGCCGCACATCAGCGGATCGACCACGGTCTGCGCGAGCGCGGTCGCCACCGCCGCATCGACCGCGTTGCCGCCGGCCTTCAGGATTTCGATGCCGGACTCGGCAGCCTCGGGCTGGGCGCACGAGACCATTGCCTGTTTTTTCATAACTCGTCTCAAAATGGGTTG
>NZ_JBEBOW010000111.1:0-12983 GCF_040396215.1 Diaphorobacter ruginosibacter
ATCCCGGGTTAAGCAAGCAGCCGGGCCATGACTTCAGCCCGGCGGCCCGGCTTGTCGCATCGAAAAGCGAGCTTGCCTCATTGCGCGAGGCGCAACCGCAAGCGTAAGCGTAAGCGTAAGCGCAAGAGCCATGTGCGCCTGCAGGCACGCGGGTCATAGCGCCAGAGGCTATAAGCCACGCAGATAGGCGCTGTCGGAAAACGGTAGTTTCGTGATTGCGCGCTCGTTCCTAGACTTGGAGCACTTCAAAACTCCAATCGCTATGACGAACACGTCTTCCAAAGTCACATTGAACAGGCCGAATGAAGCCCGCTTGCTGGTGGGCGGCAGGTGGGTCGATGGTGCAGAGCAATTCGAAGTCCTGGACAAATTCCATCTGACTCCCTGCACCGTGGGGCATGTACCGTCCCGTGAGCAGGTGTCTGATGCAGTTGCCCAGGCTCATGCCCGTTGGCGTAGCGCTGCGCTCACGCCGTTTGAACGCGGAGCCATTCTGGACAAGGCTGCGGCGCTGCTTGAGCAGCGCAGCTCCGCGCTGGTGTCGGCGTTGCAGAAGGAGGCGGGTTTTCCGACGCAAGATGCGCTGGGCGAGCTGAGGCGCTGCGTCACGACCTTTCGGTTGTCAGCAGAGGAGGCGCGTAACTTCAAGGGCGAAATGGTGCCTGTGGAGGGCGCCTCGGGGCAGACCGGGCGTCTGGGATTCACGCTGCGCGTACCGCTGGGCGTCGTATGCGCTGTAACGCCGTTCAACGCGCCGCTGAACACGGTCGCCCATAAGGTCGCGCCGGCCATCGCCGCCGGCAACGCCATTGTTCTCAAGCCGTCGGCGCATACGCCCACGCCGGCCGTGATCATGGCCGAATGCCTGGTGGAAGCAGGGTTCCCCGCGGAGATGATTTCCGTGTTGCACGGCGGCCCCGAGACGGTGGGTCATTTGCTCGACGAGCCGCTGATTCGGTTCTTCGCCTTTACCGGCAGCACCCAGGCTGGCGCGGCCATTCAACAGCGTGCCGGACTGCGGCGCACGCAGATGGAGCTGGGCAGCATCGCCTTCACGATCATCGCGGACGATGCCGACCTGGACCGCGCTCTTCCCAAGGTGGTCAACGCCGCGTATCGCAAGGCGGGACAAGTCTGCACTTCGATTCAGATGCTGCTCGTCCAGCGCAAACAGGTTCAGGCCGTGGCGCAACGGCTGACGGATATGGTGGCCAGGCTGCCTTATGGCGATCCAGCCAGTGAAGCAACGGTGGTCGGCCCCGTCATCAGCGAGGAGGCGGCGCGGCGCATTGAGCTCTGGATCGACTCCGCCGTGGCGCGCGGGGCAACTCTTCTGGTCGGGGGCGAGCGCGAGCGCGCCGTCGTTCCTCCGACCCTGCTCACGGGAGTCGACGACAGCATGGAAGTCGGCTGCCAGGAGATTTTCGGACCCGTCATGTCCATCGTTCCGTACGACACACTGGACGAAGCCATCCAGCGCGTAAACGCCACTCCCTACGGTCTGGCCACCGGGTTTTTCACCAACCGGCTGCATGACGCCCTGCGCATGGCGCGCGAACTGGAGGTTGGCGGCGTGCATATCAACGAGACGTCCAGCTCCCGCGTGGATGCCATGCCCTATGGCGGAAGCAAGGACAGCGGCTTTGGGAGAGAAGGCCCCCATCACGCCGTGAGGGAAATGAGCGAGGAACGCATGGTCACAATGCTGTGACCGAAGACGCCAGCAAACATACAACCAGAACGGAGAAATGAAATGCCAAGAATGAAAGGCGGCGAGCTGATCGCGCAGACGCTCGTGCAGGAAGGGGTGCCATACATCTTTGGCATTTGCGGACATGGAAACGTGGGGCTGCTCGACGCACTCTACGATGTGAAGGACGAACTCAAGCTCATCTCTCCAAGGCACGAGCAGTGCGCGGGCCATATGGCGGATGCATACTTCCGCGTCAAGCACCGTCCGGTGGCGACGTTGACCAGCACGGGGCCGGGTTCCGCCAACATGGTCATGTCTCTGGCCACGGCCTTGTCGGATAGTTCCGCCTTCATGGCGATCACCTCCAATGTGCCAACCTGCCAGAACAACCGCGGCCCGTTCCAGGAGCTGTATGCGCACAACCAGGCCGACTTCGCTCAGGTGATGCGCCCGGTCGTGAAGCGCTCCTTCCAGCCGACGCGGGTGGAGATGCTGCCGCTGGCGCTGCGGCAGGGGCTGGACACCATGGTGACCGGCCGCCCGGGCCCCGTGAATCTGGACATCCCCTACAACGTGTA
Source organism: Diaphorobacter ruginosibacter (assembly GCF_040396215.1). Lineage (GTDB taxonomy): Bacteria > Pseudomonadota > Gammaproteobacteria > Burkholderiales > Burkholderiaceae_C > Diaphorobacter_A > Diaphorobacter_A ruginosibacter_A. The sequence continues at coordinate 2,272 of NZ_JBEBOW010000111.1, forward strand.
CCAGGAAGAGGGCGATGTCAGCGTTCCGGCGCGATCGCACGTGGGGCTGTCGCATCGCCCAGGCGCGAACGACGAGGACATGTCCGCGGTGATGCGGTTGCTCGAGGCTTCCCGCAGGCCGGTGTTCTTCATCGGCCATGGCGCCACCCTGTCGGAGGCCGGGCAGGAAATCACGCAACTGGCGCAGCAGTTGCAGATTCCGGTCATCACTTCTCCCAATGGCATGGGGTGCATTCCTGGAGACCATCCTCTGGCGCTTGGCTTCATCGGCCGCAATGGTGCCTATCCGGCAAACGAGGCCGGTCGCCGCGCCGATCTGGTGATCACGCTGGGCACGCGCTTCGATGACCGCAGCTCATCGAGCTGGCATCCGGGTTACTCGTGGAATTTTCCATCCACCAAGCTCATTCATGTGGATATCGACCCGCAGGAACTGGGGCGGAATTATCCCCCGGATGTCGGCATCATCGCGGATGTGCGCGTCTTCGCGCAGCAGCTTCTGCGCGAGCTGTCAAGGCAGGACAATGCGATCAACGCGCAGCGTTTCGCCCCCTGGCTGGAGGAGGTGCGCGGCTGGCAGTCGCAATGGGAAGCGTTCGTGCGTCCCCACTTTGAAGACTCGACCAGTCCGCTGCGCCCGGAGTTCGTCGTCGGCACCCTGCAGAAGATGCTTCCCGATGATGTGATCCTGTCGCTGGATTCCGGCGTACACCACAACTGGTTCATGCAGTTCTGGAAATCCAGACGCCCACAGAGCATGCTCAACAGCTGGGGCTATTCCAGCATGGGGTTCGGCGTATGCGGCGCGTTGGGCGCTCAACTGGCTGCGCCGGACCGGCCCGTGGTGGCGGTCGTCGGCGATGGCGGCTTCACCATGACGCCCTATGTTCTGTGCACGGCTGTGGAGTACAACCTGCCGGTGGTATGGATCATCTGGAACAACTTCGCCTGGAGCGCCATACGTGATCTGCAGTATGGACTCTTTGATGGGCGCGAGATCGGCACGGCGTTCTACAACGGAGAGACCGGCGAGCGCTACAACCCCGACTTCGCAGCATGGTCCAGAGCCTGCGGTGCGGATGGAATCACGGTCAAGCGTCCGCAGGAACTGGCGGCGGCCGTGGAGCTTGCCCTCAAGAATCGCCGCCCTTGCGTGATCGACGTTCACGTGGATGCCGAAGTACGGCCGCCATCGACGGGTACCTGGCAATTGCCGCCCATCCCGTACAAAGAGCCGGTCTACGGGAAACCATTCCTGGCTTGAACTAGTTGCTTCACTTCTTTGCGAGCTCCAGGCCGTCTTGGGACGGCCGGAGCGGAGCTTTGACTTTTCAGGAGACAAATATGCGTACATCCCACTTGATTCATTCCTTCGCGCGCCGCAGCCTGCCCGTAGCAGCTGCCTGGCTGTGCCTTGCCGCGGGCGCGCAGGCGCAAGGCGAGCCCATTCGGATCGGCCTGGTCTATTCCAAGCAAGGTCCCGGAGCATCCATTGGCCAGTTTCTGCAGCGTGGCAGCGAGCTGGCCGTGGAGCAGGCCGGCAAGAAGGTTCTTGGCCGCCCAATTGAACTGATATGGCTTGACGAGCCCAATCCGCAGGTCGCGCAGCAGAACATGCAGAAACTCATCGACGAGAACAAGGTGGTCGCTGTCGTTGGCGGCAACTACAGTTCGTCGGCGCTCGCCATGATGAGCGTGGCCAATCGCGAAAAAGTACCGCTGATCCTCACCGGAGCCGCCGCCAGCGAAATCACCGGCAAGGACTGCAGCCGCTACGCCTTCCGCACGCAGGCGCCCGTGCCCGTGCAGATGCGTGGCCTGATGCCCTATGTTTCGGACATCGGCAAGAAGGTCTATTTCCTCACTCCGTCCTATGCCTTCGGGCAGGACATCCTGCGTACTTCCCGCTCGCTGCTCAAGGAGGTCAACGCCACGGAAGTCGGCGTGGACGAAGTGCCGATCAATACGGCCGACTACAGCTCCTACATCCTGAAGATCCGCCAGGCCAAACCGGACGTCATCGTCGGCGGCCTGGTGGGAGGGGACTTTTCCAACTTTCTCAAGCAATGGAATGAAATGGGAATGAAGGGAAAGATTCCCTATGGCGCGATTGCCGTGACCGACACGGATTTCTGGGATGTGGGACAACAGGCGTCCACCGGCATTTATGTGAAGCCGTGGTACTACAACAACCCCAGGAATACTGCTGCGGAAAAGAAATTCACCGCTGATTTCGAGCGCAAGTATGGGCGCGCGCCATCGGACAAGGCATGGTCCGGATGGGTTGGAATGCGGGCGCTGCTGGAATCGATCGAGGCAGCCAAGGCCACGGACTCCAAGTCGCTGGTTACCGCTCTCGAGAAATGGAAGAACACCGATGGAGATGTTCCCTACTATTTCCGGGACTGGGACCACCAGTTGGTCCGCTCATCGGTGATCGTCAAGGTGAAATCCAAGATCAGCGACAAATGGGATTACTTCGATGTGGTGAAGGACACCTCGAACACCCAGGAAGAAACCGAGAAGGCGTTTGGCACCAAGCAGGAAATCGGCTGCAACATGCCCGCGCTTTGACGGGCAAGCCGCATCGAAGAATTCTTCATCATGTTGGACGCGCTTGTATCGCAATCCGCCAACGGCCTCGTGCTGGGCTTTCTCTACGTGCTGATCGCCGTGGGTTTGTCCATCACGTTCGGCCTGATCGGCATCGTCAATTTTGCCCATGGCGCGTTCTTTGCGCTGGGGGCCTACGCGGCATATCAGCTCTACCAATTGTGGGGCTGGCCCGCCGTTTTGTTTGCGCCCATTGTCGTGGGCGTGATCGGAATGATCGTGGAGGTGGTGTTGATACGCCGGCTCTACGGCAAGGATCCGCTGCTGAGCCTGATCGTGACTTTCGCGCTTGCGCTGTTGATCGAAGCGTTGATCCGGTATGTCTGGGGCGCCGATGGAAAGCCATTCAATCCGCCGGAATTGCTCAACGGCATCGTCGAATTGGGACCCCTGCTCATCACCAGGTATCGGGTCTTCGTGCTGTTTGCGACCATGGCTACCTTGCTGGCGCTTTGGGCGTTTCTGTCCTGGACTCCCTACGGACGCATCCTGCGCGCGGGCAGCCGTGATTCGGAAATGGTGGAACTGCTGGGCATCAACTTGCCGCGCGTTCTCACGGGCGTCTTTGGCCTGGGCTGCGCGCTTGCCGCCATTGCCGGCGTTCTGGCGGCTCCGCTGTGGACCGTCTCGCCGTCCATGGCGGCCAACGCGATCATGCCTGCGTTCGTGGTGGTCGCGATCGGTGGCCTGGGCTCCTTTCCTGGCGCCGTGGTGGCCGGCCTTGCGGTCGGAATCGTGATGTCTTTGACGATTCAATTCAAGCCCGATGCGGCCGCTGGCGCGATGTATGCGCTTATGTTCATTGTCATGCTGCTGCGTCCGCGAGGTCTCTTCGGCGAACGTTGGGAGCGTTTTGAATGAGTATCTCCACATCCAGCTCTAACAGCTTGTGGCGTCATCCCATCCTCGTGATGGCGCTGGTGCTGATATGCGCCTCGGGATTGGCGTGGGCGGTCGGCATGCCGATTCACAGAATCACGCAGGTCGCCATCTATACGCTGTATGCCGCGGGCGTCAATTTCCTTATCGGCTATCTGGGGCTCGTGCCTTTCGGTGCATCGTTCTTCTTCGGGTCGGCAAGCTACGCCCTTGCCATCGCGGCTGGCGCGTGGGGCGGCAACGAGTTCACCGGCGTCTTTCTCGCAGCGGCGTTCTCGGTCCTGCTTGCGCTGGTCGTCGGTGCCGCCATATTGCGCCGCAAGGGTCTGTATTTCTCGCTGCTGACACTGGCTTGCTCGCAGATCGCTTTCGAGATCGCATTCAAGTGGACTTCGGTCACGGGCGGTGAAAACGGCTTGCAGAACGTCAAGCGGCCGTTGTTCGATTCGCCCGTGGCGTTCCACGTCTTCACGGTATGCAGCGTCCTGTTGTTGCTCTGGCTGATGTGGCGTCTGGCGCATGCGCCTTTTGGCCGGGTGATGCAGGCACTGCGCGACAATGAGCAGCGCGTGACGAGCCTTGGCTACAACGCTTATTTCATCAAGCTGATCGCCTTGATGTTTGCCGCGGCGCTGCTGGGTGTCGCCGGGGGGCTCATGGCCTTGCTGCTGCAGGGTGCCTACGCCAACAACCTGAATTGGGCGCATGCGGGCGACCCCGTGCTGATGGCGGTTCTGGGCGGTATCCACCAGTTCGTCGGCCCGCTGTGGGGTGCGATCACTTTCATTGTCCTGGAGGACCAGCTCAGCGCCATCACGGAAAACTGGTGGCTGCTGTTCGCGCCCATCATCATCGTGTTCGCCCTGTTGTCGCCCGAGGGAATCCATGGACTGCTCCAACGGATTTCCGGCAACTCCCGCTGGACGTTGACGCGCGCGGGAATCCCGCTGCGGCCATCCCGCATCAAACCTTACCAGCCAGCCCACGCCAGCGCGCCGGGGACGGATGTGGTGCTCTCCATTCAGGGGCTGTCCAAACGATTCGGCTCCATCGTCACGCAAGACAACATCACCCTGGAAGTGCATCGCAATCAGCTACACAGTTTCATCGGCCCCAATGGCGCCGGCAAGACGACGTTCTTCAACATGCTCAGTGGTTTTCTTCTGCCGGACGATGGAAAAATCATTCTTGAAGGCGAGGAGATCACGCGGCTGAGCGCGTTTCGCCGCGCGAGGCTGGGGCTGGCCCGCTCCTTCCAGATCATCAGCGTGTTTCCGAATCTCAGCGCGTTCGAGAACGTACGTATTGCCGTGCAGGCGGCACGCAAGCAGTGGGGCGGCTATTGGAAGGACGCTTACCTGGACTCGGATGCAAACGAGCAGGTGTGGTCGCTGCTGGATGCCGTGGGCCTGGCGGATCGGGCGGCCGATCTGTGTTCGGCGATGTCTCATGGCGAGAAGCGCCTGCTTGACATCGCCGTTTCCCTGGCAACCGATGCGCGTTTGCTGCTGCTCGACGAGCCCCTGGCAGGACTTGCCGAAGCAGACCGCCAGGTCGTGAGCGCGCTTATCCAGAAGCTGGCGAAATCCCATGCGGTGTTGCTGATCGAACACGACATGGACCGCGTGCTTGCGATGTCGGACCGGATCACGGTGCTCCATCAAGGGCGCCTGATCGCCGATGGCAAGCCCGCCGAGGTCGCATCCAATCCGAAGGTGATCACGGCCTATCTGGGCGATGCGCATACCGTGCCTTCGCCGGGCGCCGAGCGTGTTGCGCAGCGTATCCACCCGTCGCCGAAGGCGCACGCTTCCGCCGTGCGCCTGCTGGAACTCAACGACCTGCGGGTCGGCTATGGGGGCGGGACAGTGCTCGATGGCGTGGACATGCACGTCAATGTCGGCGAGGTCGTCGCACTCCTCGGCCGCAATGGCGTGGGCAAGACGACCGCGCTGCGTGCCATCACGGGTGTCTTGCATCCGACGTCGGGCAGCATCCGCCTGGAAGGCTGTGACATCAGCGCGCTGCGGCCCGATCTCATCAATCGGCGCGGCATCTCGCTGGTTCCCGAAGGGCGGCGCCTGTTTCCCAATCTGACTGTGCATGAGAACCTGAAGCTGGCCGCGCGCCCTGGCGGCGCATCGCTCGAAGAGGTATATGAGCTGTTTCCCAAGCTGAAGCTGCTGATTCAGTCACGGGCGGAGAACCTGTCCGGAGGCGAGCGCCAGATGGTGGCCATTTCCCGTGCGCTGATGGTGCCCAGCAAGATCATCCTGCTGGATGAGCCGTTCGAAGGGCTGGCGCCGGCGGTGGTGCAGGAAGTGCGCGAGGCGATCGTCAAGCTCACGGCAAAGGCCAGCCTGGTGATCGTGGAGCATCACGCCGAATCAGTGCTTGCCATGGCGGACCGCGCATACGTGCTTGTCAACGGCAAGGTCGCATATGGCGGACCGGCGCATGAGCTGGCGGCCAATCAGGCGCTCCAGGAGCAACTGCTTGGCGTCGCCGCGGCACAGCAGGATGGGGACGAACGCAAGATCGCCTGAGATGAATCCGTCAGTTCCGTTCACCCACGCAGGGCGATGCCGCCGTTTTCCGTGGGCCTCATCGAAAGTCATATGCAAGCTCCCTATTCCATGACAGACAACTTTTCACTGAATACCTATAGCTACACGCTGAGCATGGGCGCTCTTGAATGCATCCGGCATCTCGCGGGGCTGGGAGCGCGGCAGTTTGAGCTGATGCTGTACCCGGGCCATCTGTGGGTTGATTCGGCTCCCTCGGATGTCGCGGACATACGCCGGCTCATACAGTCCGAGGGGTTGAGTTTTACGAGCACGAATACCGTCAACGTGGATCTGAACATCGCCGGAGCATCCGCCGAAATGCGCCGCCACAGCTTGAGTCTCGTGGAGCGGTTCATCCGTTTGACTGGCGAGCTGGGGGCTCCAGCGTTCATTCTCGGATCGGGCAAGCCCAACCCGCTTCTGGCGGCGCCCTTCGAGCAGATGCGAGACTATTTTCTGCACGCCCTGGATCGCCTTGTGCCGGTGGCGAGGCAGAGCAACGTGGAGTTGTGGGTCGAGAACATGCCGTTTTCCTTCCTGCCCGATCTGGACAGGATCCTGAATGTGCTGGATGCATACGGTGAACCCGCGATCGGGATTTGCTACGACGTGGCGAACGCGCATTTCATTGGAGAGGATCCCGCGCAGGGGATACGTCGCCTGGGAAACCGCATGAAGCTGATGCATATCTCGGACACTACGCGCCAGACCTATCTTCACGCGGCCATTGGGGCTGGAGATATCGATTTTGCTGCCGTGGGGCGTGCGGTGGGTGAGATGGGCCTTGAGCGCAATCCAGTGCTGGAGATCATTTCGCCATCGCCGGACCGCGACCTTTTCTCAGCGCCGGCGCAACTGGCCGCGCGAGGCTACCAAGGCCATCGGATTTCATGAATCCGGGTGTGGATTCCAACTGCGAATCCATGGCGCCCCGGCAGTTACCCATGGCTATAAGCGCCGGGAATAGGCGGCGTCGGAATTCAGTAGTTCCCATGCGCCGCCCGAATTTCTAGACTCTCCCCGTGCTTTCGGAGCGCTCCATGTTCTCCCATTTCGTCAACCCTCCCATTTCAAATGCACATTCGGGCACACAGATGCTGAACTTCAAAAATCATGTCAGTAGCGATCATTTCGCAAACGCAGGCGTACTCGCTGTCGGTACGCATATTCATTCCAGCCGCTGCAGCGAGGTGAGCGCATGAGCCGGGTACTGGTTACGGGCGCAGCGGGGCTGCTGGGCCGCTTCGTGGTGGACGAACTGCTTCAGCAAGGCCACGTGGTTCGCGGATTCGACCGCAAGGCGGGGGATGCGGACATACAGTGGCAAATTGGCGACGTGACGGACGCGGACGCCGTCAAGGCCACGGTTCAGGGCATGGATGCGGTATTGCATATCGCAGCCATACCGAACATCTGGTCGGGCGATGGCGCGACCATCATGCGGGTGAACGTTCTTGGAACGCACAATGTGTTCAATGCCGCCGAAGAGCAGGGCATCCCGCGCGTGGTGTTCTGCTCCAGCGACTCCGTGGCTGGATATACGGTGCGCGAGGGCAGGATGCTGCCGCCCCGCTATGCGCCGCTGGATCTGGCCCATCCTTTGAACGCGACGGACCCTTATGCCGTCAGCAAGGTGTTGGGCGAAGACCTTGCCCGCGCCTATGCATTGAGGGGCATGTCCGTGGTCGCCTTGCGCACCGTGTTCGTGGCCTATCCGGAAATGTTTGCCGAGATTGTCGAGCGCGCGAAGGACCCTGACAACTACCGCGGACCTGCCGTCGGCGGACCGTCATCCGCGGGCGGCGGGCCATTGCATCACCACATCGATGCGCGTGATTTGGCCCGGGCCTTCCGCCTGGCCCTGGAGCTTCCGATGCAGCGCGGCGACTTCGAGAGGTTCTACCTTTCATCCAATGTGACGCTTTCGCCGGAGCCTACTCTGGAGCGCCTCGAGCGCCTGCACGGCGATGCCGTGGAGGTTCGTGATCCGGAGTGCTACCGGCAAAACCCCTTTGCTCCGCTCTACGATCTGACCCATGCGCGCAAGCGCCTGGGCTTTGTCCCCGAGTACAACCACCGGCACCTTCTCGCAGGCCTGCCTGAATTTGAAAGTTGAGATTCATGACCACGATCGTCCCCGATGACAAAGAGTTCCAGAACGCCGCGCAGGACCCGTCCGCTGTGACGCGCAACCTCGCGGAGCTGCGCTGGGTGCAATATCCTGGCCACTTCCATCAGGCGCTCTCCAAGGCCATAGTGACTCCGGCCACGGTTGGAAGCCGCTTCTTCGATCACCGCATTTCCTGCTATGAGCCAGGAGCCTATGTGGAAGACCACGTTCACAAGGTGCAGGAGCAGATCTACCACGTGCTGGCTGGCGAAGGCGTGCTGACCGTCGATGGGCAGAAGCGGTTGGTCAGGGCCAATGATGTCACCTACATCCCGCCGGGAGTCCATCATGAATTGCATTGCACCGGCACCGACCGCCTGGTGTTCCTGGTGATCACCAGTCCTCCGACAGATGAAGAGCCCGAAGCTCGCAAGAAAGGCTGAACGCCATGAAGAAGATATTGGTCACGGGAGCCTGCGGCTGGCTGGGAATGGAAATCGTCAACACGCTGCTCAAGCGTGGGGACTCGGTCGTGGCGACGGATCTTGCGATAAGCCCCCTCATGGCGGCGCTTGCCGCAAAGAACGCAAGCCTGACGGCCGCTTCGGCGGATCTTGGTGAATGGCATCAGGTGCTGGGATTGCTGCGGGACCACAAGCCCGATGCGATCATCCATGCGGCGGCCATCGTCGGGGTGATCCAGTGTGCGGACATCCCCATCAAGGCGCTGCGCGTCAATGTCGAGGGGTCGATCAATCTCTTCGAGGCGATGAAGCTCACCGGCGTCAAGCGAGTGGTTCACATCAGCACGGAGGAAACCTATGGGGATTTCAATTCCGCGGTGATCGATGAAGACCATCCGCAGAATCCGACGAGCGTTTATGGAGCCACCAAGCTGGCGGTGGAGCATTTCAGCCGGATCTATTCGCGCGATCACGGACTGGAGTGCATCAACGTGCGCACTTGCTGGGTGTACGGCCCGCATTTGCCGCGGTTGCGCGTGCCGCGCACGTTCGTCGAGGCCGCCCTGCGAGGCGAGGCCCATCATCTGGATGAGGGCGGCGACCTCGCGGTGGATCAGGTCTACATCGCCGACACAGTGGCGGGGGCCCTCTTGGCGCTGGATCAGCCAAGGCATCGCTTCGACAGCTACAACATCGCCACCGGCGCGGCGCCGACCATCGGCGACGTGGCGGATGCGGTGAACCGGGCCATTCCCGGGGCGCGTATCACCGCAGGCAGCACCGGTCCGTACAAGCACGGAGGCAAGGTATTGAGTGCCCGAAAGGGAGCGCTGGACATCCGCAGGGCGCGCGAGGAACTCAACTACGAGCCGCAGTTCGATCTGCAAAAAGGGATAGAGGCGACGATCGAGGCAACGAGAGCTGAGCTGCAGGGCAATGGCAACGGGTCGCATTATTGAGCCGTCACGGCCTTCATGAATCGGGGAGAATTCTCATGGCAAATGAACAACCTCTGGCATTGGTTTTTGGTGGATCGAGAGGTATTGGCGCCGCGTGTGTCGAGGCGCTTGCGCGCGATGGATTCGATGTAGCCTTGACTTATGCTTCGCAGCCCGAGACGGCCCAGCGGGTTGCCGCCGACGTGCATGCCCGCACGGCTCGCGCCGTTCGCTCCTATGCCGTCGATGTGAGGAACTGCGCGGGTGTCGAGGCGGTTTTCCAGCAGGCCGCGGATGACTTCGGTAGCCGCGTTTCGATGGTCGTCGCCAACGCTGGAATCAACGTGCCAGCCGCGCCGCTGGCGCAGTTCGAGGACCGGCATTTCGCCTCATTGGTCGAGGTGAACCTGGTGGGCGCATTCAATGTGCTGCGGGAGGCCGCAAGGCGGGTGGAGGATGGCGGCTCCATCGTGGCGCTGACGACTTCGCTGGTGCGCCACGCGGTAGCCGGAACCGGCCCCTACAGCGCCACCAAGGCCGCGGTGGAGTGCCTGGTCCGCTCTCTCGCCAAGGAGCTCGCGCCACGCAGGATCCGCGTCAACGCAGTGGCTCCGGGGCCTGTCGATACCGACCTGTTCAACGCAGGAAAGAGCCAGGAGGCGCTGCAGCGCTCCGCCGCGATGAGTCCGTTCAACCGGGTCGGCAGGCCCGAGGAGGTGGCCGCGCTTGTCGCCTTCCTCGCTTCGGACAAGGCATCGTGGATTCATGGGCAGATCGTCCAGCCCAATGGAGGGTTGGTTTAGAGCTGCTGACACGACCCAGCAAACCGAAGGTTTGCGATCGAGACGAGGCGCGAAGCCGCAGGCAGTACAAGCGTACGACAAGGCGAAGCAACGACGTATCGAGGGTTGTGTTAGCGGCTCTCAGAACGTGTTTACGATCTCTACGCAGCCGCGTTGGAGTGCAATCGGGATGAGTTCGAAGCGATGGTCCGCCGCTTGCACCGGGGTGCAAGCAAGGGCCAGCGCGCTGCAAATCGCCCGATTTCACTCCAACCCTGCGGGACAGTGGCTTTGCGGGCGGTCTGCGGCGCGAGGAGATCGTAAACACGTTCTAAGCAAATATACGTATTTTGAGCACC
>NZ_JBEBOW010000112.1:0-12896 GCF_040396215.1 Diaphorobacter ruginosibacter
CTCTCGCGCCAGCAAGTCACCAACGCCTACCTGGCCGCCCGCAAGGATGGCACGCTGCCCCTGGCCGGCGGCAACAGCTACCCCGACCCGGCCGCCCGCGCGCAAGGCTCCTCCGTCGCCCGCAGCGACGTGCAACGCCAGGCTGCCAACGCCGGATTCGGCGGCAGCGCCCTGCCGGGCGAAGGCTCCGTGCAGTAACTGTTCCCCCGCGAACCAGGCAGGCGCCGCGATCCTCCCGCGCAACGCCTTGCGGCCCGCTTGAAAGCCGCTCCGTGCTCATCCACGGAGCGGTTTTTTTTCGCTCTGGGCACATGCGACGAGCGTTTCCCGTCAGGCGTGCTGGCCGCCGCGCTTGACGAAGAAAAGTCCCGTGCCCACCAGCATGAGCAGCCCGCCGAACACGCGGTTCTGGTTGCGCATGGCGCGCTGGCTGCGCATCCAGCGGCGCAGCGCGCTGGCGCTGGCGGCGTAGCCGGTCATCACCACCATGTCCACGGCGATCAGCGTGACGGCCATGATGAGCAGTTGCATCCACAGCGGGCGCTGGTCGGTCATGAACTGCGGCAGCACGGCCACCATGAAAACAATCCCCTTGGGGTTGGTGGCGTTGGTGAACATGCCGGTGAAGATGCGGCGGCGCAGGCTCATGGGTTCGGCGCGAGGCTCGCCGGTCTCCATCGGGCTGCCCGTGCCCGAGCGCCATTGCATGAAGCCAAGATAGATCAGATAGCAGGCGCCCAGCACCTTGACCACGTTGAACGCCATCTCGGACGCGATGAGGAGCGAGCCCACACCGGCGCCCGCGACGATCAGGATGAACAGCAGCCCGATCTCCAGGCCGATGATGGTTCCCTCCGTCTTTCGCACGCCGTACGACAGGCCGTGGCTCATGCATAGCACGGCGCCCGACCCCGGAGAGATGGCGATCAGCCAGGATGCCAGAAAAAACGCCACCCACGTATGCCATTCCATTGTCTGAAGCTCCCGTCCGATCCGGCCTGAATTTGAAGAACCTGAAATTCTATGCCTGACAGTGGGCTCCGCCCGCCAGCGGCTGCATAACCGGAGTGGACCCGAGGTTCATGACGAAGAGTTGCAAAAGCCCCTGCGCGCAAGATGCGCGGGCAGACGGACAAGTGCCAGAATCCTCCGTGGCACGTCCCCAATCCACATCACAGCGCCGCCCATGTCTCACGCTCCCGCCTGGCTCACCTATGGTTTCACCTATCTGGCCGCGGCCGTCATCGCGGTTCCCATTGCCCGCGCGCTGGGCCTCGGGGCCATCATCGGCTACCTGGCCGCCGGGATCGCCATCGGCCCATGGGGGCTGGGGCTCGTCAGCAACGTGCATGACATTCTTCACTTCGCCGAGTTCGGCGTGGTGCTGATGCTGTTCCTCGTGGGCCTGGAGCTTCAGCCCAGCCGCCTGTGGAACATGCGGCGTCCCATCTTCGGGCTGGGCACCGCGCAGATGGCCGGATGCGCCGGCGTTCTCTGGGCGGTGGCCTGGAGTCTTGGCCTGCCCTGGCGCATGGGACTGGTCGGCGCTCTGGGCCTGGCGCTGTCGTCCACCGCCATTGCGCTGCAGTCGATTGAGGAGCGCAACCTGATGCGCACCGACAGCGGCCAGAAGGCATTTTCCATTTTGCTGTTCCAGGACGTCGCGGCCATCCCGGTGCTGGCCCTGCTGCCGCTGCTGGGCGTCGGCGCGGCCATGAGCGGCGGCCAGGGGCTGAGCCACGATCCCGGCCACATCGCGTGGGAAGCAGCGAAGATCATTGGCGTGGTCGGCGTGATCGTGCTCGGCGGACGGTTGCTGCTGCGCCCGCTGCTGCGCTGGATCGCCAAAAGCAATACGCCCGAGATATTCACCGCCACATCGCTGTTCCTCGTCGTCGGCATCGCCATGCTGATGCTGGCCGTGGGCCTGTCGATGGCGCTGGGAGCGTTCCTCGCCGGAGTGCTCCTGGCCGACAGCGAATTCCGCCGCGAGCTGGAAACCGACATCGAGCCGTTCAAGGGACTGCTGCTCGGGCTGTTCTTCATCGCGGTGGGGATGAGCATCGATTTCGGCGTGATACTCGCCTCGCCGTGGACCATGCTGGCGCTGCTGCTGGGCTTTCTCGTTCTCAAGGCCGTCGTCATCCATGCGCTCGCCACGATCACCCGCATGCCTTATCAGGAGCGCCCGGTCTTCACACTGCTGCTCGCGCAAGGCGGAGAATTCGCGTTCGTGGTGTTCCAGGCGGGCGCCACGTTCAAGGCCATTCCCGACGAGACCGCGTCGCTGCTGATCGGCGCGGTGGCGCTGTCCATGCTGCTGACGCCGCTGATGCTGGCGGCGATGGACCGCGTGCTGCTCAAGCGCTTTGCCATGCTCAAGAGCGCGCCATCCGACGTGAAGGAGATCTCGGAGCCGCAATCCGCGCCGGTCATCATCGCCGGCTTCGGCCGCTACGGCCAGATCGTCGCGCGCATGCTGCTCGCGCAAGGCACGCCCGCCACGGTGCTCGACCACAGCGTCGAGATGCTGGAGGTGGCCCACACCTTCGGCTACCGCGTGTTCTACGGCGACGCCACGCGCACGAACCTGTTGCGCATCGCCGGGGCGGAACACGCCGCCGTGATCGTGGTGGCGGTGGACAAGCCGGACCAGTCACTGAAGATCGTGCAGATTGCGAAGAAGCATTTCCCGCACCTGAAGGTCGTCGCCCGCGCGCGCGACGTGACGCACTGGAACCAGCTGCGCGACCTGGGCGTGGAACATGTCGAGCGCGAGCTGTTCGAATCCAGCCTGATCACCGGGCGCACCGTGATGGAGCTGGTCGGCATCGCGCCGGAAGAAGCCGCCTACGTGGCCGAGCGCTTTCGCAAGCACAACATCGAACTGGCCAACCTCATGTATGAACATCACCACGACAACGCGGCCATGATCGCTGTGGCAAAACAAGGCCGCTCGCAGTTGGTGGAGCAGATGGCCAAGGAACGCCTGGAACACGAAAACGAAAAGAATCGCAGACGCGCCGAAGCCGAGGAAATGGCGATTTATGGAAAGAGCCCGCACGCGGGCTCCGTAAGCCCCGGCGGCGATGCCAAGCCCCAATGAACGAAGGCCGCGCGTGGACGTTTCCTGCCCACGCGCGGCCCGCATACCGCACCCCGGAGTTCATTCACCCCCGGGCTCTCGGAAGTCCATCAGTCGGCGGTGGCGCCGGAAGCCTTGACCACCTTGGCCCACTTGTCGGACTCGGCCTTGATGAAGGCGGCGAACTGCTCGGGAGTTTCGCTGACCACCTCTCCGCCCTGCTCCTTGATCTTGGCGCGCACGGTGGTTGATGCCAGCGACTTGGCAAGCGCGGCGCTGAGCTTGTCGACCACGGGCTTGGGCGTGCCCGCCGTGGTGAACAGGCCGAACCAGGAAGTGGCTTCATAGCCGGGGACACCCGCTTCCGCGATGGTCGGCACATCCGGCAGTTCGGGCGAGCGCTTGGCCGTCGTCACCGCGATCGGGCGCAGCTTGCCGGCGCGCACGTGGTTGATGGCCGAAGGCATGTTGTCGAACATGATGGCGATCTGGTTGCCCAGCAGATCCGTCACCGCTGGGGCGCTGCCCTTGTAGGGCACGTGCACCATGTCCACCTTGGCCATCATCTTGAACAGCTCGCCCGACAGGTGAATGGAGCTGCCGCTGCCCGAAGAACCGAAGTTCACCTCGCCAGGATGCGCCTTGGCATAGGCGATGAGTTCCGGCACGGTGCGAAACGGCTGGCTGGGATTGGCCACCAGCAGGTTCGGCACGTTCGCCACGCGCGACAGCGGCTGGAAATCCTTGACCGGGTTGAACGGCATCTTCTTGTAGAGCGCCTCATTGATCGCGTGGGTGCCGACGGTGCCCATGAACAACGTGTAGCCATCGGCCGGAGCCCTCGCGGCCAGCGCCGCGCCGATGTTGCCGCCCGCGCCCGCGCGGTTGTCCACCACGACGGACTGGCCGAGCTGCGTGGTCAGGTCCTGCGCGATCACGCGCGCCAGGATGTCGGTGGTTCCGCCTGCGGAAAAGGGCACGACGATGGTGATGACCTTGCTTGGAAAATTATCGTTCGCGGTGGCTGCGAACGGCACCGCGAACGCGGTGGCGGCGACGGCCAGGGTGGCGAGAACGGTACGGCGCTTGGCGCGATGTTGCTGAGCCATGATGTCTTGTTTCCTCGATTTGTGAAAGAGATGGTGGATGGGGTCGCCCCGCGCCTCATGAGCGCGGCGGCTTGTATGCAGAAAAGAGGTGGGCGCCGCGATGCGGCCCTTCCTATTCCTGGACGATGGAGGACGGGTGGTTCGCCAGCGGCTTCACCTTGATCTCCATGTAGGGGAACAATGGCAGGTTGTTGAGCAGGGTGTGCAGCTCGTCGTTGCTCGCCACATCGAAGATGCTCACGTTGGAATACTCGCCCACCACGCGCCACAGGTGGCGCCACTTGCCGTCCTTTTGCAGTTGCTGCGAGTAGGCCTTCTCGCGGGCCTTGATTTCGGCGGCCACTTCGGCGGGCATCGAGTGAGGGATCTTCACGACCATTTCGACCATGTACAGCATGGAATTTCTCCTTGATAAAAATTGAACGACAAATCAGAGGTGCGGCCAGATCAGGATCGCCGAGACGTAGATCGCACCCACCACGAACATGGAAACCACCGTGTAGCCCATGATGTCCTTGAGCTTCAGGCGCGAGAGGGCCAGCGCGGGGAGAATCCAGAACGGCTGCACCAGATCGTTCCAGGCGTTGCCCAGCATGACGGACATCGCCGTCTGCGCCAGCGACGCGTTCATGGCGTTGGCCGCATCGATCATGAACGGGCCCTGCACCATCCAGTGGCCGCCGCCCGAGGGCGCGAAGAAGTTGATGAAGAACGAGCTCACCAGTCCCCACAGCGGCAGCGTATTGGGCGTGGAGATGTTCACGAACATGTGCGCGATGCTTTCCACCAGGCCCGATGCGGCCATGATCGCCATGATGCCGGCGTAGAACGGGAACTGGAGAATGATGCCGCCGATGGTCTTCACGCCTTCGTTGAGTTTTTCGACGTAGTTCATCGGCGTGCGCAGCAGCAGCACACCCAGGAACAGGATGAAGAAGTTGATCAGGTTGAGGTCCAGCGGCCCCTTGTTCATGAAGTGCATCACCACATAGGCCATGCCCACGATGCCGATCACCAGGCTCAGGATGCGGCTGTGGTTGAGCTTGTGCGCGATGGTGTTTTCATCTCCGAGCAGACTCTCGCCGATGCTCTTTGCGGGCCCGCTGTCGTCCAGCGAGGGATCGATCTCCACGACCTTCTCGCCCGCCTTGGGATGCATGGCGGCGTTCAGCAGCGGCAGCACGATCAGCACGGCCAGCGAGGTCAGCAGCATCGGCGCGGAGAAGATGGTTTGCGTCAGCGGGATCAGTCCCATCTTGGATTCGAACGCATGGCCCTTGGTGGAAATGAGCACCGGAATGGTGGCCGAGAAGCCCAGGCCATACATCGTGAAGCCGCTGTAGGCCGACGCAATGATGAGAGGGTAGTGCACACCCTTGACGCGCCGCGCGAGCTTCTTGGCGACGATGCCGCCGATCATCAGGCCGAAGCCCCAGTTGAGATAACTGCCGATGCAGCCCACCAGCGTGGCGACGATGATGGCCTTGCGCGGACTGTGCACGCGGTCGACCACGCCGTTGAGCAAGCGGTCCACCAGGGGAGCGGATGCCAGCACGTAGCCCATGGCGAGAATCACCGCCATCTGAGTGGTGAAGGCGAGCAGGCTCCAGAACCCCTTGCCCCAGTCCATGGTGGTGGCCGTCGGCAGACGGCCTTCCACCACGATGGCCAGCACCATGGTGAGCAGCGTGAGAAGAATGGCGAACACGAACGGATCGGGCAGGTAGCGCCGCATCAGTTCGGTAAAGAATGCAGTGATTTTGGACATCGAAATAACGCTTGTTCATCCGGGCGAGGCCGCGCCAACCCTTGACCCGCCGCGCACGCCATCGCAGGCGATGCGCCGCGGGTGAAGGCTCGCCGCCCTGTCCCGTTTTCTTGTTGTGTGAAGAGAAACCGAAGAGGTTGCCGCTCAGACGCCGGCAACCCCCACGGTCATGCCGCCGCAGACATACAGGATCTGGCCGGTAACGAAGCCGCTGCGCGCATCCAGCAGGTACGACACGGCATGGGCCACATCGTCGGGCGTGCCCACGCGCTTGACCGGAACCGCATTGATGATGGCCTGCGTGCGCGGCGCATCGGGCGGGTTCGCCTTGTCGAACAGTTCGGTGCGGATCGGGCCGGGGCCGACGGCATTGGCGGTGATGCCAAAGCTGCCCAGCTCAAGCGCCCACACGCGCGTCATGCCGATGAGGCCCGCCTTGGTGGCGGAATATGCGGTGCGCAGGTCCTTGCCCAGCGCCGCGCGCGAGGACATGTTGACGATGCGCCCGAAACCCGCCTCCTTCATGCCCGGCAATACCGCCTGCATGCATTGCAGCGAGCAGCGCAGATTCAGCGCGTAGGCAAGGTCGAATTGCTCGAGCGTCTGCGACTGGGCCTGCGCCGGGACAACCACGCCCACGTTGTTCACCAGCCGGGTGATGGGGCCGCCCTCCAGCGCCTGCTCCAGCGCGCGCGCGGTGGCTTCGACATTGGACAGGTCGGCCTGGATGCCGCCCGGGATGTGATCGACGACACGGTCGATCACGATGGGCTCGAAGCCATCGGCCCGGCAGCGCTCTGCTGTGGCCGCGCCGATGCCCGCGCCGCCTCCGGTGATGAGCACGCGCTCACGGTGAGATGAAACTGTCATGAAAATAAATCTCCTGAAGGAATGCCGCAGGCCGCCGGGCAGCCGCGCGCGTCACAGATAACAGCGGCCGTCCATATAAGCCTTGCGCCAGCGGGTGAGCGTCACGCGCTCGAACAGGCCCGCCGCGTGGAACGGGTCTGCCTCGATGAAGCGCCGGGCTTCCTCGCGCGTATCGAGCGCCACCACGTACAGGCCGCCGCCAAGATCCGTGCCGTCGTCGGCGAGCTTGGCTCCGCACGCATGCAGCAGATGCTTGTTGCGCTCCAGATAGTCCAGGTGCGCGGCGCGGGTGGCCTGGCGCACATGCTGGTGATCTGGCTTGTCGAAGGTTTCAATGATGAAAGGCACTGCCTTGTCTCCTGTTGCGCCGTGGCGCGCTCCCGTGTCTTGCGGAACGCGCCACGGCGTGAATTCATTGCCGGACCAGGAAGCGCCGGCGGCTCATGACGGACCCGGCCACCGCCGCCAAGCGGCGCGGCCAGGCCCGGTGAAGGGCGTCATCTCACACCGTGGCCACCGGCGTGAGAGGCGATGCGATCGCGCCGGGCAGGTTCAGCGGCGGAGCGGTCAGCAGGAAGCGGTTGCGTCCATGTTCACGCAGCCAGTTGGCCAGCGGCGTGAGATGCCACAGCTCGCCCAGATGCACGCCGAGCTTGAACAGGCAATGCTCATGCAAGGGCAGCGCCGCGCAGCATGCCGGGCCCTGCCTCGCAGGGAAAGCCTCCACCGCATAGTTGTCCGCCGCGATGGCGGCGAGCTGGCTGTCGGTGATCCAGTCAAGCAGCTTGGCGTCGCGCCCGTCCAGCACCGCGCACGCGGCGCCGAGCACGGCGGGATCGGGCTGCTTTTTCATGTCGAGCACGCGCTGCGCGAAGCCGGTGTGCAGGCAGACGATGTCACCGGGCTCCACGATCACCCCGTCGGCCTCCATCACGCGCATCAGCGTGTCGTAGCCGACCACGCAGCGCTCGTCGCCCAGGTGCGCGCGCAGGTCGATCATCACGCCCCGGCCCTGCACTCCCGTGCAAGCCATGCCCTCGATGCCCAGCGGCCCCGCCGATGACGTGCTGCGCGCCGCGCCGGGCGCGGCGGGCACTCCGCAATCGCCCACGTCGGATGGTCCGAGCACTTCGCGGCCAGCGCGAAAGCCGTTGTAGTACACGGCTTCCGGCAAGCCGTCGCCGTCAGCATCGAACATGCCGCCGGCATGCGCCAGCCCGTCCCATTGCGTGGAGTACTGCAAGTGCAGGATCGCAAGATCATCGGACAGCACATCGGTGCGGCCCGGCTCGAGATCCCCCAGCAGGCAGTTGAAGTTCACCAGCCCCTTGCGCAGCAGCGGCCGCAGCACGGGCGGGTTGCGGTTCGGATTGAGCGCGTTGCCGCCGGGATAATCCAGCGGCAGGCTCAGCGCGAAGCTCAGCCCCTCGCGCACCTCGGCGGCGCCTTCACGGACCTTCCGCGGCGTGAGCAGGTTGAGCCTGCCCAACTGATCGTCCACGCCGAAATCGCCCCAGGTCGAGCCCTCGGGGCGCTGCTTCCAGCGCGGATGGGTTGCTGTTTTCTGATCCGGCATGTCCTTCACTCCCGGTGGCCCGATCACGCGCGCAGGAACTGCGACAACGCGTCGTCGAACGCCTGCGGCGCCTCGAGATTCGACAGGTGCGAGGCCGGCACCTCGGCCAGCCTGGCGCCAGGAATGCGCTGCTGCATGAACTGCCCGTCGGCCACCGTCGTCACCGGATCGGCGCTGCCCGCCACGATGAGCGTGGGAATGCCGATGCCGGCGATGCGCTCGCGCAGGTCGGCCCCCGCCAGCGCGTCGCAGCAGCCCGCATAGCCTTGCGGATTGACGGCCGCGATCCACGACTGCGCGCGCGCCACGGTCTGCGGATCGGCCTGGATGAAGCGTTCGGTGAACCAGCGCGATGGCGACGATTGCGCCAGTTCCTTCATGGCTGCCTCGCCCTTGTCGCGCACCAGCGCGGCGCGGGCGTTCCATGCGTCGGCCGTGCCGATCTTGGCGGCGCTGTTGCACACGGCGATGCTGCTCATGCGCGAGGCGGCATTCAGCCCCAGCCAGAGGCCGGTGAAGCCGCCCATCGAGATGCCGCAGAAATGCGCGCGCCCGATGCCCAGCGCATCCAGAATGGCGACCACATCCGCGCCCAGCAGGTCGAAGCTGTACGCGCCGGGCGAAACGACGCTGCCGCCGTGGCCGCGCGTGTCATAGCGCACGACCCGGAAATCCCTGGAGAACTTCGCAGCCTGCGCGTCCCACATCTCCAGCGTGGTGCCAAGCGAATTGGAGAACACCAGCGCAGGCGCGTCCTGCGGACCCTCCACGCGAACACGAAGGTGGCCGCCCTGCACGGCGATGAGTTGCCCGTCGTTCTGATTCACTGTCTCTTTCCTTCCATCGCGGCGCCGCAAGACGCCGCGCCTGCGCCCTCTCCCGCAAGCGGGAAGGGGTGGTTTCTTTCACATCACACTTTTTCCAGAATCACCGCGATGCCCTGGCCCACGCCGATGCACATGGTGCACAGCGCATAG
This sequence comes from Diaphorobacter ruginosibacter, assembly GCF_040396215.1. GTDB lineage: Bacteria > Pseudomonadota > Gammaproteobacteria > Burkholderiales > Burkholderiaceae_C > Diaphorobacter_A > Diaphorobacter_A ruginosibacter_A. Next base: position 9,386 of record NZ_JBEBOW010000112.1, read on the forward strand.
CGGCCGCCCAGCGTATGCAGCTGGTTCACCGCGGTTGTCGCCAGGCGCGCACCCGACGCGCCCAGCGGATGGCCCAGCGCGATGGCGCCGCCCCACTGGTTCACGCGCCTGTCATCGTCGGCGATGCCCAGGTCGCGCAGCACGGCCAGGCCTTGCGCGGCGAAGGCCTCGTTCAGCTCGATCACATCCATCTGCTCGAGCGTGAGGCCGGTCAGCGCCAGCACCTTGCGCACGGCGGGCGCTGGGCCGAAGCCCATGATGCGCGGCGCGACACCGGCGGTGGCCATGCCCACCACGCGGGCCTTGGGCACGAGGCCGTATTGACCGGCGGTCTTCTCATTGGCCAGCAGCAAGGCGCAGGCCCCGTCGTTCACGCCCGATGCGTTGCCCGCGGTGACGGTGCCGCCTTCGCGCACCACGCCCTTGAGCTTGGCCAGCGCCTCGATGCTGGTGGCGCGCGGGTGCTCGTCCTGCGAGAAGATGATCGGCTCGCCCTTCTTCTGGGCGAGCGAGACGGGCACGATTTCCCTGGCGAGGTAGCCGGCGGCGATGGCCGCCGCTGCCTTTTGCTGCGAGGCGAGCGCCATGCGGTCCTGCGCCTCGCGCTCGATCCTGAAGTCGTCGGCCACGTTCTCGGCCGTCTCGGGCATGGAATCCACGCCGTACTGCTGCTTCATGAGCTTGTTCACGAAGCGCCAGCCGATCGTCGTGTCATATACCGCGTTGTTGCGGCTGAAGGCGGACTCGGCCTTGGGCATGACGAACGGAGCGCGGCTCATGCTCTCCACGCCGCCCGCGATCATCAGCGCCGCTTCACCCGATTTGATGGCGCGCGCCGCCGTGCCGACGGCATCCAGGCCCGAGCCGCACAGCCGGTTCACGGTCGCGCCCGGCACCTCCACCGGCAGTCCGGCGAGCAGCGAGGACATGCGTCCCACGTTGCGGTTGTCTTCTCCGGCCTGGTTGGCGCAGCCGTAGATCACGTCGGTCACGGCCTTCCAGTCGACATTCGGGTTGCGCTCCATGAGCGCCTTGATCGGCAGCGCGCCAAGATCATCCGCGCGCACGCCCGATAGCGAGCCGCCGTAGCGGCCGAAGGGAGTGCGGATGGCGTCGCAGATAAAGGCTTGAGTGGTCATCTTTCGGTGTCTCCGTTGGGATGAGGTTTGGGTGGATGGTTGAATGAACGGGGTTGCCCGAGGGCCGCCGTCAGGCCGCCTGGATCGGCAGGCCCACGAGCTTTTCGAGTTCGGCATGCTCCATGCCCTCGACCATGTCGATCAGCCGCAGGCCCTGGGGCGTGCATGCCAGTGTCGCCACGTCGGTGTAGATGCGCTTGACGCAGGCAATGCCGGTCAGGGGATAGGTACACTGCCTGACGATCTTGCTCTCGCCCTTCTTGGTGAGCAGGTCCATCATCACCCAGGTCTGCTTGGCGCCGATGGCCAGGTCCATCGCTCCGCCGACCGCCGGGATCGCGCCCTGCTCGCCCGTGCTCCAGTTCGCCAGATCGCCGGTCTGCGACACCTGGAACGCGCCCAGCACGCAGATGTCGAGATGGCCGCCGCGCATCATCGCGAAGCTGTCGGCATGGTGGAAGAAGGCGCCGCCCGGCAGCAGCGTCACGGGCTGCTTTCCGGCGTTGATCAGGTCGTAGTCCTCCTGGCCCGCCACGGGCGCGGGGCCCATGCCCAGGATGCCGTTTTCGCTCTGCAGGATGACTTCGCGGCCTTCGGGAATGTGGTTGGCCACCGTCGTCGGCATGCCGATGCCCAGGTTCACGTAGGCGCCGTCGTGGATGTCCTGCGCCACGCGGCGGGCCAGTTCATCCTTGGTACGTTTTTGGTAATTGCTCACGATTCAATCCTCACTTCTTGAAGCCGCCGGCCTGCGTGGCAACGCGTTCGATCTTCACGATACGGTTCACGAAGATGCCGGGCGTGACGATGGTTTCCGGATCGAGCTGGCCCAGCTCCACGATCTCGTGCACCGACGCCACCGTGCGCCTGGCGGCCGTCGCCATCACCGGTCCGAAGTTGCGCGCGGCCTTGCGATAAAGGAGATTGCCCCAGCGGTCGCCCGTTTCAGCCTTGATGAGCGCAACGTCGCCGTGGATGGGGTACTCCAGCACGTACTGGCGGCCGTTGATCTCGCGGGTTTCCTTGCCCTTGGCGAGTTCCGTGCCGAAGGCGGTCGGGCAGAAAAACGCACCCACGCCGGCGCCCGCTGCGCGCAGGCGCTCGGCGAGGTTGCCCTGCGGAACCAGCTCCAGCTCCAGCTTGCCGCTGCGGTACAGCTCGTCGAATACGTAGCTGTCCGCCTGGCGCGGGAAGCTGCACAGGATCTTGCGCACGCGCCCCGCCTTCAAAAGCGCGGCAAGGCCCGTGTCGCCGTTGCCCGCGTTGTTGTTCACCACGGTGAGGTCGCGCGCGCCCTGCTCGATCAGTCCGTCGATGAGCTCGCCGGGAATGCCGGCCGTGCCGAATCCGCCGATCAATACCGTGGCACCGTCCTGGATGCCTGCCAGGGCCTCGGCCACTGACTCCGCAATCTTGTTGATCATGTCTTGATGGGTTGGAGTTGCTGAAAGCGCCAGGCAAGCCGCCTGTCGATTGAATCCTGGGCGCCGAAATTTGTTCGCATTAAGAACAAATGTTCGTATAATGAATTTTAGGACGGAGCCGCTCTGCTTCACAATGGTTATAGATAGGTACAAACCCTAGGAACCCGCCTGTCCTACAGGCAACTGCCCAGAGAATTCGCATATGACCCAACCCACGCCGGGAGATACCTACGTTCAATCCTTCGCCCGAGGGCTTGAAGTCATCCGCTCCTTCAGCGCGAGCACGCCGCAGCAGACATTGAGCGAAGTGGCCGCGCAAACCGGCCTCACCCGCGCTGGCGCGCGGCGCATACTGCTGACGCTGCAGACCCTGGGCTATGTGGAAAGCGATGAGCGGCTCTTTCGCCTCACGCCGAAAATCCTCGACCTGGGCTTCGCCTATCTCACCTCCATGCCCATGTGGGATCTGGCCGAGCCCCTGATGGACCAGCTGGTGGGCAAGGTGCATGAATCATGCTCGACCGCCGTGCTGGACGATCTGGACATCGTCTACGTGCTGCGCGTTCATACGCACAAGATCATGAGCACCAATCTCTCGGTCGGATCGCGCCTGCCCGCGTTCTGGACGTCGCTGGGCCGCGTACTGCTCGCGGCGCTGCCCGAGGACGAGCTCAAGGCGCGCCTGGACCGCCTGCCGCGCAGGCAGTTCACCCAATACACCACCGTGGACGACGCCGCGCTGCTGGAGCGCATCACCGAGGCCCGCGAGCAGGGCTGGTGCCTGCTCAACCAGGAGCTGGAGGAAGGCCTCACCTCCATAGCCGCGCCGATCAAGGACCGCGCGGGCAACACCATTGCCGCACTCAACATCAGCGGCCAGTCCAACCGCACGAGCGTGGAAGTGATGAAGGCGGAACTGCTGCCTCAGTTGCTGCAGACCTCGCAGGC
>NZ_JBEBOW010000113.1:0-12749 GCF_040396215.1 Diaphorobacter ruginosibacter
TCCGCGCAGTGCTCGCAGCTTTCCGCGCAGTCCTGGCAGTGATCGGCATCGTGCCTCTCGCACTCGCCCGCACAGCTCTCGCAGATGCGCGCGCACAGTTCGCAGATGGCAGGGACGTGCGCGCTGTCGCGCGACATCGCAGCGGCTGCGAGGCGGCATGCGCCCGCGCAGTCCATGTTCACGGCAACGCAATTGAGCATGTGCTCCGCATGCACGTCGCGCAGGCACGCAGCCGCGCAGAACTCGCAGAGCAAGGCGCAGCGCGAGCAGGCCGCAATGCAATCCCAATAACGCGATTCAGACAAAGAGGTGGGTGCGTCGAGCATGTCGCTCCTTTCTCCGAAGACGGTTGATCGGCAAGAACGTTCCCGGGCATTTTGTCCCGCAAACCTGTTTATAGGAAGTCGGCGCCCCGCCGCCATGTAGGACATGACTGCGATATGAACAGGGAAGTTGCAACAACCCTCTGTCAATTGTCAGGATTTTCAGCACAATACGAGGCCCTATGAACCGCAGAAACCTCATCATCACGGCGGCAGCCGCCGCCATGGCGCTCGCAGCCCCGCTGGCGGCGCATGCCGAGCAGGATGCCCCCATCCGCCTCATCGTCCCCTATGCGCCCGGCGGCCCGCTGGATGCCACCTCCCGCATCCTGGCCGAGCGCGTGCGCGACAGCCTGGGCGTGGTGGTCGTGGACAACAAGGCCGGCGCGGGCGGCAACATCGGCGCGGACATCATCGCCAAGGCCGCGCCTGACGGCCAGACGATCGGCCTTGCGGCCACTGCGACGCATGCGGTCAATCCATGGCTGTTTTCCAGGATGCCCTACGACGCCGCCAAGGATTTCGCCGGCATCACGCAAATGGTCCGCGTGCCCAATGTGCTGGTTGTCAATGCCGCACGCGCGGAAAAGATGGGCATCCATTCCGTCGACGACCTCATCAAGTACGCCAAGAGCCACCCCGGCAAGCTCAACTACGGCAGCGGCGGCAACGGCAGCGCGGGGCACCTCGCCGGCGAGATGTTCAAGCAGCGCGCCGGCATCTACGCGCTGCACATTCCATATCGCGGCGCCAGCCCGGCACAGCTTGCGCTGCTCGCCGGAGAAGTCGATTTCAACATCGACAACCTCGCGGCCGCCGCGCCCAACATCAAGGCAGGCAAGCTCAAGGCGCTGGCCGTCACCTCGCTGGAAGCATCGCCCATGCTGCCGGGCGTCGCGCCCCTGTCGGACAAGTTCAAGGGCTTCTCCATCGATACGTGGTGGGGGCTGGTCGCGCCCGCGGGCACGCCCAAACCGGTGATCGACAAGCTCAACAAAGCCTTCACCGACGCGCTCAAGTCGCCCGAGACCAAGGCCAAGTTCGCGCCGATGATGGCCGAGCCGGTGGCCACTTCGCCCGAGGAATTCGACCGTTTCATGGCCGCCGAGCGCGCCAAGTACCAGAAGCTGGTGAAGGCATCCGGCGCGAAGGTGGACTGAGCGCCATTGCCGAGCCCGCACCCCGCGCCGGTCAATGAAAAAAGCTCTTGCGGCGTAGCTCCGCAAGAGCTTTTTTTCATGGAGAGCGATCCCCGGAAATCAGCAGGCCGGACACCAGAGCGCGGCATCCGCCACACGCTGGATGCGCTGCCGCGACACCGAATTGCGCTGCTCCAGGGAAAGCCCATCCATCACCTGCCCGCCCAGCAATTCCGACAGGGGGAGCAGCACGAACGCGCGCTCGCGCCAGCGCGGGTGCGGCAGCGTCAGGCGAGGCGTATCGAGCGCCACATCGCCAAACCGCACGATGTCCAGGTCCAGCGTGCGCGGCGCGTTGCGGTAGGGGCGCTCACGGCCCGCGCCGAGCTCTATCCTCTGCAGCGCATCAAGCAGCTCGAGCGGTGCGAGCGTCGTTTCGATCTCGGCGATCGCATTCAGATAGTCCGGCCCCGCGGCATCCACCGGCGCGCTGCCGTAGAGCGACGACACGCGCAGCACCCGCGTGCCCGGCAGCGCGGCGATGCTCTGAACCGCACCGCACAGAGCAGCGCGCGCATCGCCCAGGTTGGCACCCAGGCCGATCCAGGCGGTTTGCGGCCGGGCGGACATGGCCATCACCGTCCCGCTCAATCCTGCGAATCGTTGGCGCGGCCGCCCTCGCCCTCTTGCGGGCCGCCCGGCTTGCGGCGGCGTCGGCGGCGTTTCTTGGCCGCCGCGGGTGGATCGCCCACTTCGATGTGCTCGAAGCTGCCTTCGGGCTCACGCGGCGTCTTCGGCTTCGTCCGGGCTGCCGCCGCGGGCTGGCTCGCGGATGGCTCGGCCGCCTCCGCGGCGCCGGACTTGGGCGCGCGCCTGGCGGTCTGCGTCTTGCGCTGCCTTGCGCGCTGTTCCTCGCGCACCTGCTCGATCATGTCTTCGCGGCGCGCATCATCGGCCAGCTGGAACTTCTGCCACCAGTCGGCAAGCTGCTCCTCGACCTCGCCCACATCGGCGCGCAGGCGCAGGAAGTCAAAGCCCGCGCGAAACCGCAGGTGCGCCACCATGCCGTGCGGCGTGGAGCCGCTGCGCTTTTCAAAGCGCGGCTGCATCACCCAGATTTCCCGCATGTCGGCGGCGAGCTTGCCCCGGCCTGAAACATCGCCGATACGCTTGTCGAACACATCGTCGATGGCATCCTGCAGCGCGGGAAACGCATGCTGGCGCTGCATGCGCTGCTCCCAGCCGGTCTTCACGTCCTGCCACAGCACGCAGGCCAGCAGAAAGCTGGGCGCCACGGTCTTGCCCTCGCCCACGCGGCGGTCGGTGTCGGCCAGCGCGGCCTGCACGAACGGGTTGCCCGCGCGCTCCACCACCACATCCAGCAGCGGATAGATTCCCTTGGCAAGGCCCAGCGCCTTGAGCTGCTCGATCGAGGCCATCGCATGGCCCGTCTGCAGCAGCTTGAGCATTTCATCGAACAGGCGGCTTTGCGGCACGTCGCCCAGCAAGTGCTCGGATTCGACCAGCGGCCCGGCCGTTTTCGCATCCAGCCTGAAGCCGCGCTGCGACAGCTTGGCCGCGAATCGCACGGCGCGGATGATGCGCACCGGGTCCTCGCGGTAGCGCGTGGCTGGATCGCCGATCATGCGCAGCACCTTCTTCTTCGCGTCCTCGATGCCCTTGTGGAAATCCACGACGACCTGAGTTTCAGGGTCGTAGTACATGGCGTTGACGGTGAAATCGCGGCGTGTCGCGTCCTCGTCCTGCGGCCCCCAGACGTTGTCGCGCAGCACGCGGCCGCTCGCGTCCACGGCGTGCTGCATGCCCGCGAGCTGCGCCTTGCTGGTCTTTTCGTTGCCGGCGACGCGCTCGGCGGCGGCATTGTCCAGGTAGGCGCGGAAGGTAGACACCTCGATGACCTCGTGCTCGCGCCCGCGCCCGTACACCACGTGCACGATGCGAAAGCGCTTGCCGATGATGAACGCGCGGCGAAACAGATTCTTGACCTGCTCGGGCGTGGCATTGGTGGCGACGTCGAAGTCCTTGGGGCGCAGGCCCAGCAGCAGATCGCGCACCGCGCCGCCGACGATATAGGCCTCGAAACCCGCCTGCTTGAGCGTGCGGACCACATCGCTTGCGCGCTTGTCCACGAGTTCGGGATCGATGCCATGCACCGATACCGGCACGTCCACGCGTTTGCCGAAGCGGTTCTTGCTCCGCCCGGCGGAGCTGCCGGATTTCTTGCCCAGCAATTTGTCTATGAAGGTCTTGATCATGGCTTTTGGGGGAACAGGTCCAGAATGCGCCAGCCCTTTTGCAGCGCGAGTGCGCGCAGGCGCGCGTCGGGATTGGTGGCAACCGGATGCTGCACCTTTTCCAGCAGCGGCACATCGTTCACGGAGTCGCTGTAGAAAGTGCACTCCACGTCATCCCATCCCAGGCCACGCTCCTTCAGCCAGGCCTCCATGCGCCGCACCTTGCCGTCGCGCATGGAGGGAATGCCGTCGATCTCGCCGGTGATCCAGCCCGAGGCATCGCGCTCCAGTTGCACGGCGATGAGGTTGCTCACGCCGAACTCCCTGGCGATCGGGGCAGTCACGAACTCGTTGGTGGCCGTGATGATGACGATTTCATCGCCCGCCTCATGGTGGGAGCGCAACAGATTGCGGGCCGCCGGCTGGATGGCAGGCCGGATCACTTCGTCCATGAACCGCTCGTGCGCGCTGGCCGCCTGCTGCGCGCCGTGCCTGCGCACCGCTTCGGTTGCGAAGCGCACGTAGTCGTGCACGTCGAGCGTGCCGGCCACATAGTCTTCATAGAAGGCCTGGTTGCGGCGTCCGAACTCTTGCTTGTCGGCCCAGCCGATGCGGATGGAAAACTCGCCCCACTCGAAGTCGGAGTCGAGCGGGAGCAGCGTGTGGTCCAGATCAAACAGCGCCAGCCTTGGCCGTTGCACCTGATTTCTTGAATTCATTCTTCTTCTTGGTTAAGGATGCCAGGCCGCCCTTGCATTCGGCATGGCCGGCATCCGGTTCATTCATGCTGCAGCATGTCCTTGAGCAGCGGAATGGTGATGGCGCGCTTTTCCCGCAGCGAATAGCTGTCCAGCTTGCCGAGCAACTGCATCAGGCTGCCCAGATCGCGGGAAAAACGCTTGAGCATGTAGTCCATCACCTCGTCGGCCAGGAACACGCCGCGCGCGTCCGCTTCCTGGCGCAGCACCTTGCGGCGCGCGTTCTCGTCCAGCAGATGCAGCTGGAACACATGGCCCCAGCCCAGGCGGCTGCGCAGATCGTCGCGCAGCGGCAGATCGGCCGGCGGCAGATCTCCTGCCGCCAGAACCCAGCGCGGGTTTCCGGCCGCAGGATTCAGCGCGTTGATGAACCAGTTGAAGGCCGCCGCCTGCTGCTTGCTGTTGTAGAGGTGCACCTCATCCATGATCACCGTCACCCAGCGCTCGCTGAACGCCGCCGGGTCGCCGACCGATGCGTCGAGCCAGCCCACCGATTGCCCCTGCTCGCGCAAGGCTTCGTATGCCGCACGCAACAGATGGGTCTTCCCGCAGCCGCACTCGCCCCACAGGTAGGTGGGGACCGGCGAACGCACGTAGTTGTGACCGGAGCCGACGGACAGGCGCAGATGCGCCAGCGCTTCCTCATTGGTGCCGACGAAGAAACGGTCGAAGGATGGCCCCGGAGCGAGGCCGATATCCAGAGCCAGCTGCTTCACGCCATCACCTCGCAGGCGGTACGCGCGCGGACATGCGGCCAGGCTCCGGCGCGATGAGCGGTAACAACGTTCTCAGGATTTAGTGGCATGGAACAAACAGCTGAGGCCCTATCGCCGGCAAACGGCGCCGTGGGTGAATCGAGTGAATCCATGGAGTCACAAGCACCGCCAGAGCCGCGCAGCCAATGCGAATGGCAGGCGGGAAGTGTTTGATTTTAGTGCCATGAGGCGTGTCAGCCTTTCATGGGGTGAAATTCACAACAAATCCGGCCGTGAAAGCTTCTTCGCCCACGATTGCCAGGGCGATGAAGCGCGGTATTCACAGCGGATCGGGGCAAGCCCTTAAAATCCTCTTGTTCTGCCTGCCGCGCAGGCTCCAAGCACCCCAGAATTGCGATCCATGAGCTCCTCCACCCCATCCACTCCCATTTCCTACAAAGACGCTGGTGTCGACATCGACGCGGGCGACGCGCTCGTCGAGCGCATCAAGCCCCTGGCCAAGAAAACCATGCGTGAAGGAGTGATGGCCGGGATCGGCGGCTTTGGCGCGCTGTTCGAAGTGCCCAAGCGCTACCGGGAGCCCGTGCTGGTTTCCGGCACGGACGGCGTGGGCACCAAGCTCAAGCTGGCCTTCGAATGGAACATGCACGACACGGTCGGCATCGACCTGGTCGCCATGAGCGTGAACGACGTGCTGGTGCAAGGCGCCGAGCCGTTGTTCTTCCTCGACTATTTCGCCTGCGGCAAGCTGCATGTGGACACCGCCGCCGCTGTCGTCGGCGGCATCGCCAGGGGCTGCGAGCTCTCGGGCTGCGCGCTGATCGGCGGCGAAACCGCCGAAATGCCCGGCATGTACCCCGATGGCGAATACGATCTGGCGGGCTTTGCCGTCGGCGCGGTCGAGAAGTCGAAGATCCTGACCGGCCAGGACGTCCGTCCCGGCGATGTCGTGCTGGGCCTGGCGTCGGCGGGCGTGCACTCCAACGGCTTTTCGCTGGTGCGCAAATGCATCGACCGCGCCGAGGCCAGCGGCGGCATTCCAGCCACGCTCGACGGCAAGCCGTTCCGGCAGGCCGTCATGGAGCCGACCCGCCTGTACGTGAAGAGCGTGCTGCAGGCACTGGCGCAACACCCCATCAAGGCGCTCGCCCACATCACCGGCGGCGGCCTGCTCGAAAACATTCCGCGCGTGCTGCCACAGGGCACTGCCGCGCACCTGAAGGCCGGCAGCTGGCCCCAGACCGAACTGTTCGCCTGGCTGCAGAAAACGGCGGGCATCGACGACATCGAGATGAACCGCACGTTCAACAACGGCATCGGCATGGTGGTCGTCGTGGCCGAGGAAGCCGCAGAAGCCACCGCCGCCACGCTGCGCGAACTGGGCGAGACGGTCTATCGGATCGGCGCGATCGCAGAGCGCGGCGACGGCGCCGCGGTGGTCGTGGCCTGATTCAAGACGCGGTCGTCATCCATGCAGCCCGCGTCGCCTCCGCCTGCCCCTCCCGTGCCCGCCCCACCTCATCGCCAGGCAGCCTGGCACGGCGCTTCGCGCGGGGTGAAACTGGCCAGCTATCTGCTGATGGCCGGCACGCTGCTCATGGTGCTGCACTACAGCCTGCTGCCGGGGCTGCTCAGCGTATGCCTTGGCTTTCTCATCACGCGCTGGCTGGCGGTGAGGCTCACCTGGGTGCGCCGCCGCTTTCCGCGCAAACCGGGCAAGGTCGGCTTCGGGCCGGCGCTCGCTGCCACAACCGTGGTGCTGGCGCCCATGCTGCTGGTGGCTCTGGCGCTGTCGCATTCCCGCACCTACATCGTTGACGCCCCGCAGCAATACAAGGAGCTGCTGAACTACCTGGCCATCACGGTGCTGGAGCTGCGCGACAAGCTGCCGACCGATCTCGGCAAGATGCTGCCCGATGGGGCCGAAGAGCTGCAGAAGATGATGGCGGGCTATCTGGGCGCCAAGGCGGGCGCGCTCGCCATGGCGGGCCGCGCGTGGCTCACCGGGCTGCTCTATGCCTATGTCGGCCTGCTGATCGGCGCGCTCGCCGCGGTACGCCACATCAGCAATCATCGCGGGCCGCTGGCGATCCAGTTGGTCAGGCGCATATCGCTGTTCGGCGAGGCCTTCCGCCAGATCGTGGCGGCGCAGTTCTGGATCGCCTCCTTCAACACGGTGCTGACCGCCCTGTTCCTGCTGGCGATTCTTCCGCTGTGGGGGCTGAAGCTGCCATACACCCCCGCGCTGATCACGCTCACCTTCTTTGCCGGGCTGATCCCCATCGTGGGCAACCTGCTGTGCAATGCCGTGCTCACGCTGGTCGGCCTGTCGGTCTCCCCCGCCGCCGCGGCTGCCTGCCTGGCCTTCCTCATCCTGATCCACAAGGCCGAATACGTCATCAACGCCAAGGTGGTGGGCACGCGCACGCACATGGGCGTATGGGAGCTGCTGACCGTGATGTTCGTGGCTGAAGCGATTTTCGGCCCGTCCGGGCTGGTCGCCGCGCCGCTGTTCTATGCCTACCTGAAAAAAGAGCTGGAAGCCGAGCGGCTGGTCTGAGCGCCGCGCCGCCTTGCCGCGCCCCCCGTTCGGCGGGCGCCCCGAGAATATCCCCGGATGCTTGTGGCTCATTCGGTCACATACCGCCATTGAAAGCCTCTCCACACTTCCAATTTGGTGCATGCATAGGCTATGCTGGCAGGCGTCCGTGGAGTTTCAGGCATCCATGTCGGAATTCGCGTTGAACCTCCATGTGGCCAATCACAAGCACCAACGGAACTATCGCCTGAATCACTCAGAGAAATTGGAGACCTTGCAATGACCATTCTGGTTGCCTATGTCGCACGTCCCGAGGGCCGAGCCGCCCTGGACAAGGCCATAGAAATCGCCACGCGCCGCAACGAAGCCCTGGTTGTGGTGAACGCCGGCCCCGGCGGCCATCAGGAAGACCCGGCCCTCATCAGCGGCTATGAGGCCGAACGCGTCGAGGAACGGCTGGCGACCCTGCCGATCAAGGCCGAGTTCAAGCAGTTCGTGCGCGGCAAAAGCGCCATCGATGAAATCGACAACCTGGTCAACGAATTGAAGGTCACCGTCCTGGTGATCGGCCTGCGCAAGCGCACCGCCGTGGGCAAGCTGCTGCTGGGCAGCATGGCGCAGGAGATCCTGATGAGCGTGGATTGTCCCGTGCTGTGCGTGAAGGCCGCCTGATTCCGGCCCCGCACCGACAACGCCTTTCAGACACCCGCAAAAGACCGCGCGGCTCCCTCCCGGGGCCGCGCGGTCTTTTATCTTGCAGGCGGCTGCCGGCCTGGCTGCCGACCTGTCAGTAGGTCTGCGGCACGATCATTTCCAGAGGCACCGGCTGGCGGATGTAGTCGGGATGGCGCACGCGCTCGGGCAGCACCACCTCATCGTGCGGCACGTCCGCATAGGGAATCTGCGACAACAGGTGCGAGATACAGTTCAGCCGCGCCTTCTTCTTGTCGTCCGCGGGAACCACCCACCACGGCGCCTCGGGGATGTGCGTGCGCTCCAGCATCGCCTCCTTGGCCTTGGTGTATTCCTCCCAGCGCACGCGGCTTTGCAGGTCCATGGGGCTCAGCTTCCATTGCTTGAGCGGGTCGTGGATGCGTCCGAGAAACCGCAGATGCTGCTCTTCATCGGTGATGGAGAACCAGTACTTGATGAGGCGTATGCCGGAGCGCACCAGCATTTTCTCGAATTCGGGCACGCTGCGGAAGAACTCCTCGTATTCATCTTCCGTGCAAAAGCCCATCACACGCTCGACGCCCGCGCGGTTGTACCAGCTGCGGTCGAACAGCACGATCTCCCCGGCCGCCGGCAGGTGGGATACATAGCGCTGGAAATACCACTGCGTGCGCTCGCGGTCATTGGGGGCGGGAAGCGCAGCCACCCGGGCCACGCGCGGATTCAGGCGCTGGGTGATGCGCTTGATGACTCCACCCTTGCCCGCCGCGTCGCGTCCCTCGAACAGGATCACGACCTTCTCGCGCGATTGCTGAACCCAATCCTGCAGCTTGACCAGCTCTCCCTGAAGGCGGAACAGGTTCCTGAAATAGCTGCGGCGCGCTTCATTGTCCACCGCCGGCCTGGAGCCAATCTCCTCGATGAAGCGATCGTCGACCTCCAGCTCGAGCTCCTCGTCGTAGCTGTCCATGAGATCGTCGGCCATGCGCTGCATGAATTCCTGGGGTGCTAGTGCAGAGTTTTGAAACATAGGGATTGGCCTACAAACACACTCCGATCATGACGAACCACGATGACAGGCATGTGACATTCCTACGTCCGTCACATTACCGACACACGGGGCCGGCTCCCGCCTGTCGCCGCGCTCAGCTTTGCGATTCACGCAGCCGCAGCAGCAGCTCCTGGATGGCTTCCGCGTCGATCGAGGAGCCTTCGTGCAGAAGATAGGTCTCCAGATCGCTGATCGCCTCCTTCATGTGGCCGCGCTCCACATGAGCGAAGCCACGGTCGCGCCACTCGGTCCATGCGTCGGGCAGCAATGCGATCAGGCGGCATTCCACATCGATCAGGCGCTGCCAGTCGCCTTCGGCGCGATGGATCTCCTTCAAATTGCGCAGCATGCGCACCAGGACCTCCCTGGCGGAAGCGCCCCGCAGATATTCCGACAACTCGATCTCGGCTCCTTCGCCGTCCTGCTTGGGAATGAAGGCATCGATGCGTTCGCTCAGATCCTCGCGCGAGAGCGAGCGGCCAGTCGTCGGATCGATGACGACCTGGCCTTCGGGCAATTGCACCCGCACCAGGAAATGCCCCGGGAACGAAACGCCATACACGCGCAGATCCAGGCTTTGCGCCAGTTCCAGCCAGAGCACGGCCAGCGAGATGGGAATGCCGCTGCGCGTGCGCAGCACGGCGTTCAGATAGCTGTTGTCGGGGTCGTAGTAATTGTTCAGGTTGCCGCTGAACCCCAGCTCATTGAAGAAGAACTGGTTGAGCGCATTCAGCCTGCGCACCGGCTCGGCACTCTCGGAAACCGTGCGCTTGAGCCGCGCCTGGAGCTGATCCATTTCATCCAGGACCTGCTGCACATCCAATTGCGGATAGGCATCCTGCGCAATGCATGCGGCCGCCTCGAGCAGCGGAATGGACTCCTGCCGGCCTCCCTCCTGCACCAGGCAGGTGAAATACTCCAGCGGCGTGGGGACGTTGAATTGCAGTGACATAGACGTTGCCTCAGCTCCTGAGCGTTGGTGCATGACACACCAGGTTCAGTTCCATTATCCAGTCGAACATCAGCCCTGGAAGCCGCCCGGCTGCCCGCTTTTCGCGGAAATTACCTGCGCAGGATCTTGCGCAGATTCAGCCTGAGCGCCCAGAGCGCCCCGAAGTACACCACGATAGACCCAATCAGCAAGGCCGCCAGTAGGCCAACACGCCACAATGCGCGCGCGCGAAGCGCGATCCAGTCAAAGTGCTGGTTGCCCCACCACAGGAAAACCGCCAGCGCCACGCCCGCCGCCGTCACCTGCGCGAGAAACCTGCCCCAGCCCGGCTCCGGCCGATAGCTGCCGCGCCGCAGCAGGCCGATCAGCAGCCAGGACGCGTTCATCAACGCGCCAAGGCCAATGGAGAGCGCGAGACCGGCATGCGCGAGCGCGGGCACCAGCACCAGGTTGAGCATCTGCGTCACGATCAGCACCGCCACGGCAATCTTCACCGGAGTGCGGATGTCCTGCACGGCATAGTAGCCCGGCGCGAGCACTTTCACCGCCACCAGGCCCAGCAGCCCCACTCCGTATCCCTGCAGCGCGATGGAGATCTGGCGCACGTCGCCATCCGTCAGCTTGCCGTGATGAAACAGCGTGGCGACCAGGGGCTGCGCAAAAAACAGCAGGCCGATGGCGCATGGAACGCTCAGCAGCACGACGATCCGCAAACCCCAGTCGAGCATGGATGAGTATTTCTGCAAATCTCCCTTGGCCTTGGCCGTCGCCAATTGCGCCGTGAGCACGACCCCCAGCGCCACGCCCAGCAACGCCGTGGGAAACTCCATGAGCCGGTCCGCGTAGAACAGCCACGTCACACTGCCCTGCGCCAGATACGACGCGATCTGCGTATTGATCATCAACGAGAACTGCGCGACCCCCACGCCCAGCAGGGCCGGGACCATGAGCTTGAGGATGCGATGCACGCCCTCGTTGGCAAACGCGCGGCGAAAGGCCTCTATCGAACAGCCGACGCGCGGAAACATGCCAAGCCGGGCCAGCGCGGGAAACTGCACCGCCAGTTGCAGCACGCCGCCGATCATCACGCCGGCCACCATCGCATAGATCGGCTCGATGCCGTGGCGCGCGAACACCGGCGCGCCCAGCCAGGCCGCGCCGATCATGCTCAGGTTCAGCAGCACCGGCGTGAGCGCGGACACCGCATACCGGCGCCACGTATTGAGCACGCCCGCCGACAGCGCAACCAGCGACATGAACCCGATGTAGGGAAACATCCAGCGCGTCATCAGCACGGCGGCTTCCATGCCCCCGGGCGTCGTCCGCAGGCCGCTCGCCAGAAGCCACACCAGCACCGGCGCGCCGATCACGCCCACAGCGCAGGTAACGAGCAGAATCCAGAACAGCACGGTCGTGACATCGCTCACCAGCCTGAACGTCTCTTCATCGCCCTGCTGCGCCTTGTGCGTGGCCAGCACCGGCACGAACGCCTGGCTGAACGCGCCCTCCGCGAACAGACGCCTGAAGAGATTGGGAATGCGGAACGCGACGTTGAACGCGTCGGTCATGACGTTGGCCCCGAACATCGAGGCCATGAGCAGATCCCGAACCAACCCCAGAACGCGCGAAGCGAGGGTCAGCAGCGAGACTGTGGAGGCGGCTTTGAACAATGACACGGGCGCCAGTGTATGCGCAGCAGGAGCGCGCAAAGCGCTTTTCCAGAGTGAAATGACGGCCAGGAAAGATCTGCTGACAATTTTCCGGCGGACGCCCGCAACGGCCCCCCGGGAGCCGGCAGCGAACGCCCTGTCCGAACCGTTGGCCTTCCCTGTGGCGCCCGAGCCGCCCCAAAAGAGAACTTTCAGGCTATAATACTCGGCTTTGCTGGCAACATCCTCAGACACTCAAAGGAAATCATCATGGCATCCAAGCCAAAGAAAAAGAACCCCCGCCTGGCCTCCGGCCGCAAGCGCGCACGCCAAAACATCAAGCTGAACGCAGCCAACACCTCGCTGCGCTCGAAGTACCGTACCGCAGTCAAGAACGTCGAAAAGGCCGTTCTGGCTGGCGACAAGACCAAGGCAACAGAATTGTTCGCCAAGGCCCAGTCCGTTCTGGACACGATCGCCGACAAGGGCATCTTCCACAAGAACAAGGCAGCTCGCGACAAGAGCCGCCTGTCCGCCAAGGTCAAGGCCCTGGCAGTAGCAGCCGCCTGACTCTCTTCAGGCAAACAGCCCGGGACATTGGACGCAAGAACAATGGCCCGCCGTTTGTAACGGGTGCGCTGTCAGCAAAACGAAGAAACCGCCGCGAGGCGGTTTTTTTGTTGCCGGGCCGACCC
>NZ_JBEBOW010000114.1:0-12710 GCF_040396215.1 Diaphorobacter ruginosibacter
ACAGCGCGCCGTGCGCGAAGTTGATCACGTTGAGCAGGCCGAAGATCACGGCCAGGCCCAGACTGAGGATCGCGTAAAACGAGCCATTGACCAGCCCCAGGAGGAGCTGGCTCAACATGGCCGGCAAGGAAACACCAAAGATATCCATGAGTAGCAAAAATTAATGGTTCAGCCCTGCTGCCGGTTCATTTCCAGAGAGCGCACTTGCTCTCGGCCTTGGTGGCGAACACTTGCTCGCCCGGCAACTTCTTGATCAGCTTGTAGTAGTCCCAGGTGCCCTTCGACTCGGAGGGCGCCTTCACCTGCATGAGGTACATGTCGTGAACATAACGTCCGTCCGGGCGCAGGTAGCCCTGGCCGAAGAAATCGTTCATCTTCATGTTGCGCCAGGCCTCCATCACCTTGTCCGCATCGGTGGACTTGGCCGCCTCCACCGCCTTCAGGTAATTCATGGTGGCCGAGTAATCCGCCGCCTGGATTTCCGTGGGGCGACGCTGCGTTTTCGCCATGAACTTGTCGGCGAACTTGCGCGTATCGTCGTTCAGATCCCAATACCAGCTCGTGGTGAACTGCATGCCTTCCGTGGTCTTCAGGCCCAGGCTGTGAACGTCGCTGTAGAAAATCAGCAGGCCCGCGAGCTTCATCGTCTTGCCGATGCCGAACTCCTTGGCCGCCTTGATCGAGTTGATGGTGTCGCCACCGGCGTTCGCCAACCCCAGGACCTGGGCCTTGGAGTTCTGCGCCTGCAGCAGGAACGACGAGAAGTCCGACGCGTTCAACGGATGGCGCACGGCGCCCAGCACCTGGCCGCCCTTGGCCTTGACGATGGCGGAGGTGTCGGCTTCCAGCGAATGGCCGAAGGCGTAATCCGCGGTCAGGAAGAACCAGCTCTTGCCGCCCGCGTCCACCACGGCCGCGCCCGTGCCCTTGGCCAGCGCCACGGTGTCGTAGGCGTAGTGGACGGTGTAGGGGCTGCACTGCTCGTTGGTCAGCGCCGACGAACCCGCGCCATTGTTGAAGTACACGCGCTTCTTTTCCTGGGCCACCTTGGCCGCGGCCAGCGCCGTGCCGGAGTTGGTGCCGCCGAACAGCATGGTCACGCCCGCGGTGTCGATCCACTCACGCGCCTTGGAAGCGGCGATGTCCGCCTTGTTCTGATGGTCGGCGGATATCAGCTCGATCGGCTGGCCCAGCACCTTGCCGCCGAAGTCATCGATCGCCATCTGGATGGCGACCGCGCCGTTCTTGCCCTCCACGTCGGCATACAGGCTCGACATGTCGGTGATGAGACCGATCTTGACCTTGTTCTCCTGCGCCAGCGACGCCTGGGAACAAAGCCCCACCGTTGCAAGTACGGTGGCCAATGCGGTGAACTTCTTGCTCTTCCTCTGCATATTGTGTCTCCTGATGGTTTTTGACGTGAGGATGGAACCGGCGATCATGGCTGACCGATGCGCCCCCCCTGGCGCTTCATCGGTCAGCCCGGGAACTGGGCGGACGGCAGTCCTGCTTCAGGCAATCACTTCCACAAGGCGCACTTGGATTCGGCCTTGGTGGTCCAGACCGTATCCGCCGGCAGCGTCTGCAGCACTTTCAGATAATCCCAGGGCTTCTTGGATTCGGCTGGCGCCTTGGCTTCGACGAGATACATGTCGTGCGCATAGCGGCCGTCCGGGCGGATCGTGCCGGAGGCGTAGAAGTCCTTGAGCGGCTTGCTCTTGAGTTCGGCCATGACCTTGTCGGCGTCGGTGGTCTTCACTGCCGCGACAGCCTTCAGGTAATTCATCGTGGCCGAGTAGTCGGCGGCGTGGATGTCGGTGGGCATGCGCTTGGTCTTGGCGAAGAATTTCTCGGCAAACTTGCGCGACTCGTCGTTCATGTCCCAGTACCAGCTGGTGGTGTGCAGCAGGCCTTCCGTGTTCTTCAGGCCCAGCGAGTGGATGTCGGAGAGGAACACCAGCAGGCCGGCGGTCTTCATGGTCTTGTTGATGCCGAATTCCTTGGCCGCCTTGATGGCGTTGATGGTGTCGCCGCCAGCGTTGGCCAGGCCGAGGATCTGCGCCTTGGAATTCTGCGCCTGCAGCAGGAACGAAGAGAAGTCCGACGCGTTCAGCGGGTGCCTGACCGAGCCCAGCACCTGGCCGCCCTTGGCCTTGATGACGGCCGTGGTGTCCGCTTCGAGCGCATGGCCGAAAGCGTAGTCCGCCGTCAGGAAAAACCAGGTCTTGCCGCCGCGCTCCACCACCGCGCCGCCCGTGCCCTTGGCCAGCGCCACGGTGTCGTAGGCGTAGTGGACGGTGTAGGGGCTGCACTGCTCGTTGGTCAGCGCCGACGAACCCGCGCCATTGTTGAAGTACACGCGCTTCTTTTCCTGGGCCACCTTGGCCGCGGCCAGCGCCGTGCCGGAGTTGGTGCCGCCGAACAGCATGGTCACGCCCGCGGTGTCGATCCACTCACGCGCCTTGGAAGCGGCGATGTCCGCCTTGTTCTGATGGTCGGCGGATATCAGCTCGATCGGCTGGCCCAGCACCTTGCCGCCGAAGTCATCGATCGCCATCTGGATGGCGACCGCGCCGTTCTTGCCCTCCACGTCGGCGTACAGGCTCGACATGTCGGTAATGAAGCCGATCTTCACCTTTTCCTGCGCCTGCACGGCCGCGGACGCCAGACCCATTGCGCCCAGCGCGCATACGAGAGTTTTGAGAGTTGTCTTCATTACTATCTCCTTCGATTTGAACTTCTATCCAGAAATTGATGATTTCGTTGGGGTTGTGGCGTTCGGGGTATCAAACGCCCAGCAATTCATTGAGCACCGGCATCTTGGTCTGCAGTTCCGATGCTCCGAATTTTTCGACGATCTGGCCATGCTCCATCACGTAGAAGCGATCGGCCAGCGGCGCGGCAAAGCGGAAGTTCTGCTCCACCATCACCACCGTGTAGCCCTTTTCGCGCAGCATGATGATCATGCGCGCCAACGCCTGCACGATCACCGGCGCGAGGCCTTCGGATATTTCATCGAGCAGCAGCAGGTTGGCGCCCGTGCGCAGGATGCGGGCGACCGCGAGCATCTGCTGCTCGCCGCCCGAAAGGCGTGTTCCCTGGCTGTTCTTGCGCTCGGCCAGGTTGGGGAACATGGCATAGATCTCTTCGACCGACATGCCCTGCCTGGTGGTCTTGAGCACCGGCGGAAGCATCAGGTTTTCCTCGGTCGAGAGGCTGGAGAAGATGCCGCGCTCTTCCGGGCAATATCCCACGCCCAGGTGCGCGATGCGGTGCGTCGGCATGTCGATGGTCTCGACGCCGTTGACCTTGACCGACCCCTTGCGCGACCCCGTGAGCCCCATGATGGCGCGCATGGTGGACGTGCGCCCCGCGCCGTTGCGGCCCAGCAGCGTGACCACTTCGCCGGGCTGCACGACCATATCGACGCCGTGCAGCACATGCGATTCGCCATACCAGGCCTGCAGGCCCTTGATTTCCAATGCGGGCGTTGCGCTCATCTCAATGCGCCCCTTGCAATTGGCCAGAATCTGTCGTGCCCATGTAGGCTTCCATCACTTGCGGATTCCTCGATACGTCTTCATACGGCCCTTCGGCCAGGATGGCGCCGCGCTGCAGCACCGTGATGCGGTCGGCAATGGTGGAGACCACCTTCATGTTGTGCTCGACCATGAGAATCGTGCGGCCCGCGGACACCTTCTTGATGAGCTGCGTGACACGGTCCACGTCCTCGTGGCCCATGCCCTGCGTGGGCTCGTCAAGCAGCATCAACTCGGGCTCCATCGCCAGCGTGGTGGCGATCTCGAGGGCGCGCTTGCGTCCGTAGGGCAGGTTCACCGTCACCTCGTCGGCAATGTCGGCAAGCCCCACTTCGTCCAGCAACTGGATTGCGCGGCCATTGAGCTGGTCGAGGCTTTTCTCGCTCTGCCAGAAGTGGTAGGAATTGCCCAACTGGCGCTGCAGGCCCAGACGCACGTTCTCCATCAGCGTGAGATAGGGGAAGACGGCGGAGATCTGAAAGGAGCGGATGACGCCGCGCCGCGCGATCTGCGCGGGTGCCTCGCGGGTGATGTCCTGCCCATTGAACTTGATGGTCCCGGACGTGGGCTCAAGAAACTTGGTGAGAAGGTTGAAGCAGGTGGTCTTCCCTGCGCCGTTGGGGCCAATCAATGCATGGATCGAGCCGCGCTGCACAGACAGGTTCACATCGCTGACAGCGGTGAAACCCTTGAATTCCTTGGTGAGGTGTGATGTTTCCAGAATAAAGTCGCTCATGGCAACCAGCGCATGTGACGCCGTGGCGGCATGCACCCTTGTCTCGGTGGTTATGTTGCACCGCATCCTATGGTGGCATTCCATTTGGAGGAACTGGGAGAAATGCCTATGTATTTACGCCTACCCGCCAACGCCCCGCAAATGCCGCCCACAGAACATCAACTCAGCCCAAGTCAATCCCAACGCGCATCAAAAAAATTTCTCAGCTCAATGCGATCACCACGGCCGATTCATCCACCCGCATGACCACCCTGGAGCGCGCCCGCAAACCCGCGCCGGGCTCCGAGAAACCCACTATCTGCAAGCCTCCGGCGAGGGTCGCCGAGATTTCGTCACCCAGGTTTCCACGCGAGACCCGCGCCACCGATCCTGTCCAGGCATTCACGCCGTCCGCCTCCTGACCGTGCGTTGCCGGTAACGCGCTTACGGCGGTCGCCTTACACAGCGCTTGCACCGCAATCCCCCTTTGCAGACCCAACAATTCAGTGCTTTCCCGCGTGATGCGCGCGCAGACCTGGAACTGCGAAGAGGCCGCCCTTTCAAGATAGACACGAACGATCTGCCCCTGTGCATCCATCTCCCTGACGATGCAGGGCCATTGATTGCGCATGCTCGTGCGCACCGCCAGGCGCTGCGCTGTCGCCGCGTGCGGCTCCGACTGGCCGTGCATCTGCTCGACGGCGCTGCTGCGCGCATTCCTGAGCGCCTGCGCCGCCTGCAGCAATTGCTCGCCCGCCTGCGTCAGCCTGGCGCCGCCGCCGCCGCGCCCGCCCACCGCGCGGTCGAGCAGCGCCACGCCCGCCAGATTGGTGAGCGTATCGACGGCCTGCCACGCCGCCTTGTAGCTCACGCCCACGGCCCGGGCCGCCTTGGAGATGGAGCCGAGTTCGCCGATCTGGCGAAGAATGTCGATGCGCCGGTCGGACTGCACATGCCCCAGCGCCTGCACGAATGAGGGTTCACGGTGAGTGTTCTGCATGGAGCGGATCATGCCCTTTTCCGTGCGCTTCACCTATACTCTTCGCTGTTCAAATGTTGAATAACGATACGAGGAACATCGCATGTCACTCCCAAGCTTCCGTCCGTCTTTCTCCCTCAAGCTGATTGCCCAGGCCGCATTCGCGCTGGCGCTGCTGCCTGCGGCCCACGCCGGCGAGGTCGCCGTGGCAGTGGCTGCCAACTTCACCGCCCCCATGCAGAAACTGGGCGCGATGTTCGAGAAGCAGACCGGCAACAAGGTGGTCATCTCCTCCGGCGCAACCGGCAAGTTCTATGCGCAGATCGTCAACGGCGCGCCCTATGACGTGCTGCTGGCCGCCGACGACACGACGCCCGAGAAGCTCGAAAACGAAGGCAAGGCCGTGAAGGGCACGCGCTACACCTACGCCATCGGCCAACTGGTGCTCTGGAGCCCGCGCGACAACTACGTCGACAGCGAAGGCAAGGTGCTCAATACCCAGTTCGACCATATCTCCATCGCCAACCCCAAGCTCGCGCCCTATGGCGCCGCCGCGATGCAGGCGCTCGACCACCTCAAGCTGACCGACTCCATCAAGCCGCGTATCGTGACCGGCGAGAACATCGGCCAGACCTACCAGTTCGTCGCCACCGGCAATGCGCCGCTGGGCTTCGTCGCGCTCTCACAGGTGATGACGGACGGAAAGGTCACCAAGGGCTCGTACTGGATCGTTCCCGAAAGCATGCACGAGCCGATCCGCCAGGACGCCGTCCTGCTGAACAAGGGCGAGAACAACGACACCGCCAAGGAGCTGCTCAAGTACCTCAAGAGCGACGAAGCCCGCGCCGTCATCAAGACCTACGGCTACGGATTCTGACGGCGGGGGAGCCCGCTTTCCCACGCACCCTCCATCCCTTATCCTCGAGCACCGCGGATAAGGGATGCCGCGCATCGCGGACGACTGATCCGCCCTCCACCCAGACACCATAACGCCGACCTCAGGGCCTCTTCCCGCGCCTACCGCCATGCATTTCACCGCCGACGACTGGCAGGCCGTACTGCTCACGCTGGAGCTTGCCGGGCTCACGACGCTTTTGCTCCTGTTGCTGTGCACCCCGCTGGCATGGTGGCTCGCGCATACGCGCTCGCGCTGGCGTGCTCCCATCTCCGCCGTGGTCTCGCTGCCGCTGGTGCTGCCGCCCACGGTGATCGGGTTCTATCTATTGATACTGCTCGGGCCGCAGGGCTTCGTGGGACAGCTCATGGAGTCCATGGGCCTGAAGCTGCTGCCTTTCACCTTCAGGGGATTGCTGGTGGGCTCGCTGATCTACTCGCTGCCGTTTGCCGTGCAGCCGCTGCAGCGCGCATTCGAGTCGCTGGGCAGGCGCCCCATGGAAGTCGCCGCGACGCTGGGGGCCGCGCCGCTGGACCGCTTTCTCACCGTCGGCGCGCCCATGGCCCTCAACGGATTTCTTACCGCCGGTGTGCTGACCTTCGCGCACACAGTGGGCGAATTCGGCGTGGTGCTGATGCTGGGCGGGAACATCCCCGGCCAGACCCGCGTTGTGTCGGTCCAGATCTACGATCACGTCGAAGCGCTCGAATACACGCAGGCCCACTGGCTCGCCGCGGGCATGGTGGTGTTCTCGTTCATCGTGCTTCTGGCCATTCATCTTCTGCAACGCCCGCAGTCCCGAGCATGAACAGCACGCACCCATCCGCAGACGCACAGCGCCTGCGCGCCTCCTTCAAACTGGCGCGCGCGAGCTTCGAGCTGGATGTCGATCTCGATCTCCCGGGCCACGGCGTGAGCGCGTTGTTCGGCCCCTCCGGCTGCGGCAAGACCAGTTGCCTGCGTGCGATGGCGGGCCTGGAGCGCGCCAGCGGCTCCATGCTCGTGAACGGCCTGGCCTGGCAGGACGACGCGCGCGGCATCTGGCTGCCCACGCACAGGCGGCGGCTCGGCTACGTGTTCCAGGAAGCCAGCCTGTTCCCCCACCTGCGCGTGGGACAGAATATCGAATACGGCCTGCGGCGCACGCCCGCCGGCGAGCGCCGCGTGGCGCTCGAACAGGCCGTCGAACTGCTGGGCATCGCGCAGCTGTTGCAGCGCCATCCCGACACGCTCTCCGGCGGCGAGCGCCAGCGCGTGGCCATCGCCCGCGCTCTGGCGGCCAGCCCGCACATACTGCTGATGGACGAGCCGCTCGCGGCGCTGGACGCGCAGCGCAAGCAGGAAGTACTGCCCTACCTCGACCGCCTGCATCGCTCGCTGGACATTCCCATCGTCTACGTCAGCCACAGCGCCGACGAAGTCGCACGCCTTGCAACCCACATGGTGCTGATGGAGTCAGGCCGCATACTTGCCAGCGGCCCCACGCATGAACTCATGTCGCGCCTGGACCTGCCGCTCGCCCACGGCGACACGGCCAGCGCACTCATCGACGCCACGGTGGCCGGCTACGACAAAGCGGACCAGTTGCTGACGCTGCACAGCCCGGCCGGCCCGCTGTATCTGCCCACGCCACGGCCGCATCCCATCGGGGAAGCCATGCGCGTGCGCATCATGGCGCGCGAAGTCAGCCTCGCCCGCATCCCGGCGGGCGACGACAGCAGCATCCTGAACACGCTGCCCGCGCGCATCACCTCGATCAGCGACGAGGCTCCGGGCCAGATGCTCGTCGCGCTGGACGCCTCGGGCATCACCTTGCTGGCCCGCATCACCAGGCGCTCGCGCAGGCAGCTCGCGCTCTCGGTAGGCGACACGGTGCATGCGCAGGTCAAGGCCGTGCTGCTGCTGGACTGAGCGAGCGGCAACCATTGCCCCGCCAAGACACGGTCGGGCCCAGCCCTGCATAGGGGAATGCTCTGTCATGTTTGAGCAAGCTCCCGCCTAAACTGCTCATTACAATTGCAACGCACGTTACACGGCCGCCCTCACCTCTGATCGAGGAGGAACGGCCGTGTCTCGTTAACCGAGCCTTTCCCCGGAGACCCAATGCAGGCTTTATTAAATCTATCAAGAGCCATCGACCGGCTCAACGCCTTTGTCGGTAAATACTCGATCTGGCTGATTTTCGCGGCCACCTTCGTCAGCGCAGTCAACGCAATCATCCGAAAAGTATTCGACTACAGCTCGAACGGCTTTCTCGAAGTCCAGTGGTATCTCTTCGCATGGTCCTTCCTGATCGCGGCCGGCTTCACGCTGCTGCACCGCGAGCACGTGCGCATCGACGTGGTGAACAGCCGCCTGTCGAAAAAGACGCAGATCTGGATCGACATCATCGGCTTCGCATTCTTCCTGACACCGCTGTGCATCACCATCCTCTATCTGAGCATGCCCGTGGTCCTGCAGATGTATGAATCGGGAGAGATGTCGGGCAACCCAGGCGGCCTGATCCGCTGGCCGGTGTGGGCCGCGATCCCCGTGGGCATCACGCTCTTGCTGCTGCAAGGCATCTCCGAGCTCATCAAGCGCATCGCCTTCCTGACGGGGGACGGGCCGGATCCGATGGGCAAGCTCACCGACAAGAGCGCCGAAGAAGAACTGGCCGAAGCCCTGCGCGCCGAAGCCGAACGCAAACAAGCTGAAGCAGCGGCCTCCGTGGCTGCTCCTGCAAAGCACTGATCGCGGCAGGAGCCTCACTCAAATGGAATTCATTGCAAACAATTACGCCCCGTTCATGTTCGCGGGGCTGGTCGTGTTCCTGCTGCTGGGCTTCCCGGTGGCCTTCAGCCTGGGCGCGGCGGGCCTGACGTTCGGCTTCCTCGGCATCGAGCTCGGCGTATTCCCATCCTCCGTGATGGCCTGGCTGCCGCAGCGCCTCATCGGCATCATGGCCAACGACACGCTGCTCGCCGTTCCCTTCTTCACCCTGATGGGGCTGATCATGGAGCGAAGCGGCATGGCCGAGGACCTGCTCGACACCATCGGCCAGGTGTTCGGCCCGCTGCGCGGCGGCCTGGCGCTGGCCGTCATTTTCGTGGGAGCCCTGCTGGCCGCGACCACCGGCGTGGTGGCCGCATCCGTGATTTCGATGGGCCTGATCTCCCTGCCCATCATGCTGCGCTATGGCTACGACCGCTCGCTGTCCAGCGGCGTGATCGCAGCCTCGGGCACGCTCGCGCAGATCATCCCGCCGTCGCTGGTGCTGATCCTGATGGCCGACCAGCTCGGCCGCAGCGTGGGCGACATGTACAAGGGCGCGTTCATTCCCGGCTTCATGCTGATGGGCATGTATGTCCTCTGGGTGGTGGCTCTCGCCATCTTCAAGCCGAAGGCGGTTCCCGCCCTGCCGCCCGAAGCCCGCATCTACCGCGAGGACGACGGCAGCTCCGGCTACGCGTCGCTGGCCATCGTGATGGCCATTTCCACCGGCGTGGCGATCTTGCTGGCCGCCCACATGGCCGAGGTTCACACGTGGTGGCAAGGCAAGGAAGTCCTGCAGGTTCCCACCGACGAAAAGGTCGTCACCGCCATGTGCGGCGGCACGTTCATTGCCTTCGTCATCGCCAGTCTCAACAAGCTGTTCAAGCTGGGCCTGCTCTCCAGGCTGGCCGAGCGCGTGACGTTCGTGCTGATCCCGCCGCTGCTGCTGATCTTCCTGGTGCTGGGCACGATTTTCCTGGGCATCGCCACACCGACCGAAGGCGGCGCGATGGGCGCCATGGCCGCGCTCGTCATGGGCTTCGTGCGCCGCCGCCTCGACATGGCGCTGCTCAAGCAGGCGCTGGCTTCCACCACCCGGCTGGCAAGCTTCGTCATGTTCATCATGATCGGCGCGACCACCTTCAGCCTGGTATTCCAGGCCGCCGACGGCCCCAAATGGGTGGAGCATCTGCTGACCGGCCTGCCCGGCGGCCAGGTGGGCTTCCTGATCGTCGTGAACGTCATGATCTTCTTCCTGGCGTTCTTCCTGGACTACTTCGAGCTGTCCTTCATCGTCGTGCCGCTGCTCGGCCCGGTGGCCGACAAGATGGGCATCGACCTGATCTGGTTCGGCGTGCTGCTGGCGGTCAACATGCAGACCTCGTTCATGCATCCGCCTTTCGGCTTCGCGCTGTTCTTCCTGCGCTCGGTCGCGCCGGAGAAGCAATACATCGATCGCATCACGGGCAAGGTGATCGAGCCGGTGACGACGATGCAGATCTACAAGGGCGCCATTCCATTCGTGCTGATCCAGCTGGTCATGGTGGGTACGCTCATTGCCTTCCCCGGCATCGTCACCGGCGCGCTGGACAAGGCCGCGGTGGTCGACATGAATTCCGTGGGCGCAGAGATGCTGCAGCAGCTCAACGACAGCGAAGACTACGGAAGCGGCTCGGATGCGGAAACCTATGGCGCGGGAGAGCCGGGAGCCGGAGCTTCCGATGCGGCCGCGCCGGACAGCTCCGCGCCCGCCGATGGCGGCTACGGCTCTGACGATCCGATGAAGGCGCTTCAGGAATCCGCCGGCGCAGCCAGCTCGGCCCAATAACCGCCACATCACGGCATCGCCGATCGCATCAGCGATGCCGTAATCCTCACCAGGCCGGACAGCCAGCGCGCTGACCGGCCTTTTTCATGGCTGGCGCGGCCCCAAAGCCCACGAGAACCAACCGCCCTGCGGCAGACTCGGCATTGGCATCGGCGGTACGATGCCGTTCATCATGCTCGCCCAGTTCCTGCTAGTTTCCGCAGCCCTGCTGCTGCCCGTGTCCGCCATCGCGCAACGAGATCCCCAGGCGGAAAGCACCTGCTACTCCCGCCTCAACCACGAAAACGTTCGCGCCTGCATCAAGGAACAGGCCATCCAGGCCGGCAAGGACATGGAGTCCGCGGAAAAGCTGCTGGCCGCAGCCATCAGGCGGGAACTGCACGCCAACCGTACGGCGGCCCTGCAACAGCTCAGCCAGGCGAATGCGCACTACCGCCAGTACCGCAAGCACCAGTGCGAATTCCAGTCCGAAGCAGCGAGCGGCAAGAAATCCGCCCCCGATCGACGGATGCTGTGCACCACGGCGCTGGACCTGCAGCGCACCCGCGACCTGAAGGCGACGGTCGACGCGCTCGGCAGCAGTTCAGCCAAATCCTGAGGCCGCGCCGCACAATGAAAAAAAGCGGTGGGCTTCACGCCCACCGCTTTTTTTGCTTGAAAGAATCCGGGAAAACTCAGATCTTCACGGAGTTCATGTATTGGTTGAACGGGAACTCCGAGAAGCGGTTCCACAGGATCTGGTCGCGCTGGAACGCGCGCATGTCCTGGTGGATCTTCTTGAACTCCGGAGACTTCGCTTCATGTTCGCCGAACACTTCCATCGACGCCTTGAAGCCCGCATCCATCACGGCCTTCGGGAAGGCCTTCAACTGCGTCTTGTTGGCCACCAGGCGCTTGATGGCGATCGGGTTCACCGCCTGGTATTTGGACGTCATGTCCATGGCGGCCCAGCGGGTGGCGGCCTCCAGAATGGCCTTGTTTTCGGGCGAAAGCTCGTTGAACTTCTTCAGGTTGACGAAGAATTCCAGATCGGCGGAGCCTTCCCACCAGCCGGGATAGTAGTAGTAAGGCGCAACCTTGTTGAAACCGAGCTTCTCATCGTCGTAGGGGCCGACGAACTCCACGGCATCCAGCGTGCCCTTCTCCAGAGCCTGGTACACGTCGCCGGCAGGCATGTTCTGGCCGACCACGCCCAGCTTGGCCATGGCTTCGCCGAACACGCCGCCGCCCAGGCGCATCTTCAGGCCCTTCAGGTCGTCGACGCCCTTGATTTCCTTGCGGTACCAGCCGCCCATCTGGGTCGTGGTGTTGCCCGCGCTGAACGTGCGGAAGTTGTATTTTTCAAAGAAGCCATCCAGCAGCTTGCGGCCATTGCCGTGATCCTTCCAGGCGCTCATCTGCAGCGTGGTCAGGCCGAACGGCACCGCGCAGCTGAACGCGAAGATCGCATCCTTGCCCGTGAAGTAGTAGGCGGCGGTCTGCGCCATGTCGATGGTGTCGGCCTGCAGCGCATCCACCACGCCGAAAGCGGGCATCAGTTCGCCAGCGGGGTGCACGGAGATTTCAAACTTGCCGCCCGACATGGCCTTGACGGCCGCGGACAGTTTCTCGGCGCTGCCGAAGATCGTGTCAAGCGATTTGGGAAAGCTCGATGCCAGGCGCCAGCGCACCGCGGCCTGGGCATGGACTGCGGGTGCGACGCCCGCGGCGAGCACACCGGCGATACCGGCTTGCTTGATGATGGAACGACGATCCATGGATTTCTCTCCGAACGATATGGTGAAGTTAATACGTCAATGACGCAGCGGCTGGGCAATACGTGCAACACACCCATTCGCGGTCAATGAATGTAGACGATTGCAAGCCCCACAGGGGTGCACCGATTCTAAAAAAATGTCGCCTGCCGCCGGAGCGGGTTTTCCCCTGCGTGTGGTACTTGGTTGCTACAGATTCTGCATTTTCCGGCAGTGCGCCGCACAAGAATCACCTCTCTGCCCCGC
>NZ_JBEBOW010000115.1:0-12675 GCF_040396215.1 Diaphorobacter ruginosibacter
AGCGCCTCAGGGGGGTCACTTATTACTCAAGCATTCCTTCATGAACGCCTTGCGCTCATCGCCCTTGAGCGACTTGGTGCCGGCGTCCGCGTTGCAGGTCTTCATTTTTTCCTGCTGCGTGGCGGGTTTGGCGGGCTTGTTCGAGAGGCAGGATTTCATGAAGGCCTTGCGCTCGTCACCCTTGAGCTCCTTGGCCCCGGCGTCCGCGTTGCAGGCGGTCATTTTCTGTTGTTGGGCCGTGGGTTCCTTGGCCGCCGCGGGTGTGGCGGTGATCATGCCCAGGGACAGCGCCAGGCCGGCTGAGGCGATGGCGGAAAGCAGTTTCTTCATGTTGGTTCTCCTGCAGTGCAAAAAGCGACAGAAATACCCGAAAAAGATGCGGGCCACTCAGCATAACGCGAGTTGACATGCCTCAGATGACACGGGAACGTAAAATCGCCGGATGCTCTCCGTCAAACAGGATTTGCTCGCCGCTCTGGCTGCCGAGCTTGAAAAACTTTCGCCCGGCGCCGGCGCGCGCGCGGCATTTGAAAACCCCAAGGTTGCGGCCCATGGCGACTTCGCCTGCACGGCGGCCATGCAGTTGGCCAAGCCACTGAAGGCCAACCCGCGAGCCCTCGGTGAACAATTGAAAACAGCGCTGGAGGCCACAGCGGCATTCCAGAAATGGGCGGATGCCATCGAGATCGCCGGACCCGGTTTTCTGAACATCCGCCTCAAGCCGGCCGCCAGGCAGGAGGTGGTGCGCGAGGTGCTCGCGCAAGGCGCGCGGTTCGGTTTTCAGCCGGATCGCAACGAGAAGATCCTCGTGGAGTTCGTCTCCGCCAACCCCACGGGCCCGCTTCACGTGGGCCATGGCCGCCAGGCCGCCATTGGCGACGCCATCAGCAACCTGTATTCCACCCAGGGCTGGAAGGTGCACCGCGAGTTCTACTACAACGACGCGGGCGTGCAGATCGACACGCTCACCAAGAGCACGCAACTGCGCGCCAAGGGCTTCAAGCCGGGGGACGAGTGCTGGCCGACCGACAGCGAGAATCCGCTGGCCAAGAATTTCTACAACGGCGACTACATCGCCGATATCGCGCAGGCGTTCCTGAACAAGGAAACCGTCAAGGCCGATGACCGTGAGTTCACCGCCAACGGCGATGTCGAGGATTACGAGAACATCCGCAACTTCGCCGTGGCCTACCTGCGCAACGAGCAGGACAAGGACCTGCAGGCGTTCAACCTCAAGTTCGACGAGTACTACCTCGAATCGAGCCTGTACACCAACGGCTATGTGGAAGACACCGTCAAGCGGCTGATCGCCAGCGGCCACACCTACGAGCAGGACGGCGCGCTGTGGCTCAGGTCCACCGACTACGGCGACGACAAGGACCGCGTGATGCGCAAGTCCGACGGCCACTACACCTACTTCCTGCCGGACGTGGCCTATCACATCCAGAAATTCAAGCGCGGCTACGGCAAGGTCGTGAACATCCAGGGCACGGACCACCATGGCACGATCGCCCGCGTGCGCGCGGGATTGCAGGCGGCCGATGTCGGCATTCCCCAGGGCTACCCCGACTACGTGCTGCACACCATGGTGCGCGTGGTGCGCAATGGCGAAGAAGTGAAGATCAGCAAGCGCGCGGGCTCCTACGTGACGCTGCGCGACCTGATTGAATGGACCAGCAAGGATGCTGTGCGCTTCTTCCTGCTGTCGCGCAAGCCGGACACGGAATACACCTTCGACGTGGACCTGGCGGTGGCGCAGAACAACGACAACCCGGTGTATTACGTGCAGTACGCCCATGCGCGTATCTGCTCGGTGCTGCGCTCCTGGCAGGAGCAGGGCGGCGCGGGAGCGGCCGCGCTCGGGAACGTCGACCTCTCGGCGCTGGAGGGCCCGCAGGCCCAGGCCCTGATGCTGCTGCTGGCCAAATACCCCGAAATGCTCGCGGCCGCGGCCGCCGGCAACGCGCCACATGACGTTACCTTTTACCTGCGCGATCTGGCCTCCGCCTATCACTCGTACTACGACGCAGAGCGTATCCTTGTGGACGACGAAAAGGTCAGGCTGGCGCGCCTGGCGCTGGTCGCTGCGACCGCGCAGGTATTGCACAATGGCCTCGCCGTTCTGGGCGTCTCCGCGCCCGAGCGTATGTAACTTCGAGTGACTACAACGGTTTTATGAATCTTCACAAGCAACGCGGCGGCCTCATCCTGGGGCTTATCCTGGGCGTGCTCGTCGGTCTCGCCGCGGCGCTGGCCGTGGCCGTCTACGTGACAAAGGTGCCTGTCCCGTTCCTCAACAAGAACGCGACCCGGGGCGCCGATCAGGACGAGGCGGAAGCGCAGCGCAACAAGAACTGGGACCCCAATTCCAGTCTCTCCGGCCGCAATCCGGCCAAGCCCGGCTCCTCTGCTCCCAGGGATGCCACCACGGCTCCCCCCGCCGTGACCGGGACGGTGACGCCCGCCCCCGCCCCCGAGCAGACGGCTTCCGCCGCGCGCGCGGGCGCTTCGGCCGCCACGGCGGCCGTGCAGCAAAAGCCGGTCAGCAGCGACCCGTTGGGCGATCTGGCGCGCGCCCGGGCCGCAGCCGCTCCGGCCCCGGCACCCGCTCCCACCACCAATGACCCGTTCGACTATTTCGTGCAGGCCGGGGCCTTCCGCTCGCAGGCCGACGCCGATGCGCAGCGCGCCAAGCTGGCGATGCTGGGCTGGGAAGCGCGGGTGAGCGAGCGCGAACAGAATGGCCGCACCGTCTTCCGCGTGCGTATCGGGCCTTTCGGAAAGCGCGACGATGCGGATTCGCTCAAGGGCAAGCTCGAAGGCGCGGGGATCGAGACCGCGCTCGTTCGCGTCCAGCGCTGAACTTTTTGATGCCCTCCCGCTCACAATCCCCAGTTGATACAAAAACCAAAGAGGAATTTTCATCTTATGAAACGCCGTGAGTTTTCCCTGTCCACTGTGTCCGCAGTTGCCGCTTCCGCTCTGACACTGCCATTCGCCACTTCCGTGCAGGCCCAGGCGCGTGCGTTCAAGGAAGGCAAGGATTTCGTCAAGCTCAAAAAGCCCGTGGCGACCGACGCTCCAGCGGGCAAGGTCGAAGTGATCGAGTTCTTCTGGTACAGCTGCCCGCACTGCAACGCGTTCGAGCCCGCCTTCGAGGCCTGGGCCAAGAGCGCTCCGGCCAACCTGGCGATCCGCCGCGTGCCGGTGGCGTTCAACGCCAGCTTCATCCCCCAGCAGAAGCTGTATTTCGCGCTGGAGAGCATGGACCTGCTGCCCAAGCTGCACACCAAGGTGTTCCATGCGGTGCATGTCGAGCGCCTGCCGCTGAACAAGGACGAGGCGATCTTCGAATGGATCGGCAAGCAGGGTGTGGATGTCGCCAAGTTCAAGGAGGCATACAACTCCTTCAATACGGCGAATCAACTGCGCAAGGCATCCGCATTGCAGGATTCCTATCAGGTCGAAGGGGTGCCTTCGATGGGCGTCGCGGGCAAGTACTACACCGACGGCACGATGGCGGGCAACATGCAAAGCGTGCTGCAGGTGGTGGAATACCTCGCATCCCTCAAGAGCTGATTCAGGCCGCTGCTTGATGGCTGGATTTGCAAAGCGCGCCCTTGTGGCGCGTTTTTTGTTTGCGCCCCGGCGTCGGGCGGCTGGCCGCGCCTTTCTGATTTGGCCTGCGAAACCGGGTGGAGCCCAGTACTTCAGTACAATGATCGAGCAAGATTCATGCCCTATGACAACCAGACTCATCCCGCTCCTTCTTGGCTGCCTGCTGGCGTTCGGCCCGGTGGCTTCGCATGCTGAAAAAGCAGACCGCGACAAGCCCATGAACATCGAGGCCGATGCACTGCGCCATGACGAGCTCAAGCAGATCAGCGTGTTCACCGGCAACGTGGTGATGACCAAGGGCACCATCGTGCTGCGCGGCGCGCAGCTCGAGGTGCGCCAGGACGCGGACGGCTTCCAGTTCGGCACCGTCACCGCGGCGGCCGGCAAGCGCGCGTTCTTCCGCCAAAAGCGCGACACCGCGCCGGGCGCGCCGCATGAGTTCGTGGAAGGCGAGGGCGAGGTCATCGAATACGACGGCAAGGCCGACATCGTCAAGTTCATCCGCCGCGCGGAGCTGCGCCGCTACCGAGACGCCACGCTGACCGATCAGGTCAACGGCGCGCTCATCGTCTACAACAACATCACCGACATCTTCACCGTGGATGGTGTCAAGAGCACCACTCCCGGCGGTCAGGCTGGAGGCTCTTCCGGCCGCGTCCGCATGACGCTCACGCCCAAGGAACGGCCGGCGCAGGATGCGCCCGCTTCGGGCGGGGCGCAGCGCCCGGGCGAGGCGCCGGTGCTGCGTGCAAGCCCCGAGATGGGCAGCGGCGGCGGCAAGTGAGCGGTGGCGAAGTACTGAACAACCCTATGTCCGCAGAACAATCCCCGCTGCCCGACGGCAGCAGCGACACCGATGCCGAAAGCCGCCTGGAGGCGCTGCATCTGGAGAAGTCTTACGGCAGCCGCAAGGTGGTGAAGGACGTTTCCCTGTCCGTTCGCAAGGGCGAGGTGGTGGGGCTTCTGGGGCCCAACGGCGCGGGCAAGACGACGTCGTTCTACATGATCGTGGGGCTCGTGCGCTCCGATGCCGGCGAGATCTACATCGACGGGCAGTCCGTGCAGGATCTGCCCATCCACCGCCGCTCGCGCCTGGGCCTGTCGTACCTGCCGCAGGAGGCGTCGATCTTCCGCAAGCTCAATGTCGAGGACAACGTGCGGGCCGTGCTCGAACTGCAGCAGGACGAGCATGGCCATGCGCTGTCGCGCGCGGCCATCGAGGAGCGCCTGACCCTGCTGCTGCAGGAGCTGCGCGTCGACCACCTGCGTGAATCCCCGGCGCTCGCGCTCTCGGGCGGCGAGCGCCGCCGCGTGGAAATCGCCCGCGCGCTCGCAACGCAGCCGCGCTTCATCCTGCTCGACGAGCCGTTCGCCGGCATCGACCCGATCGCGGTGATCGAGATCCAGCGCATCATCGGTTTCCTGAAGGCGCGCGGGATCGGCGTGCTCATCACCGACCACAACGTGCGCGAAACGCTGGGTATCTGCGATCACGCATTCATCATCAGCGACGGCCACGTGCTCGCGCAGGGCACGCCATCGGAGATCGTCGACAACGCAGATGTGCGCCGGGTGTACCTGGGCGAACATTTCCGCATGTGAGTGCCATGGGCGACATCCTGGGAATGCATTTCACCGCGATAAAGAGCCGCAAGCCATGAAGCCGGGACTGTCGCTTCGCGTATCGCAGCATCTGGCGCTCACGCCGCAACTGCAGCAGTCGATCAAGCTGCTGCAGCTGTCCACGCTCGAACTCGATCAGGAGGTCGAGCAGATGCTCGACGACAACCCGTTCCTCGAACGCGAGACCGATAGCGCGCCTGGCGAAGAATTCGGCCTTGACCGCGCGGACGCTCCGGCCCCCGCCGACGACGGCGGAGGCGAGGCGGAAGGCTCGCTCTACCAGCTCTCGAGCGCTTCCGGCGCCGCATCGCCCGGCGCCGAGGAAGACCACGGCGCGGCGGGCGACCCGGACCCGGCGGCATCACTGACCGAGCAGGTCGATTGGGATGGCGACGGCACGGTCGATGTCAAGCCGGATGATGGCGAATGGGGCGGCGACGCGCCCGCGCGCAACCACACCAGCAGTTCGGGCGACGACGAAGTGGATGCCATCGATCTGGCGCGTTCGCACGAATCGCTGACCGACCATCTGCACCGGCAGGCGCTGTCGCTGCACCTGTCGGAGCTGGACAGCGCGGCCGTGCGCTTTCTCATCGAATCGCTCAATGACGACGGCTATCTGGAAGAATCGCTGGCCGAACTGGCGATCTCGCTGGCGGGAAAGGATGCTCCCACCGAGGCTCTCGAAGAGCTGGTGCATCGCTTCACCGTCGCGCTGCGCCTGTTGCAGAGCCTGGACCCGGCCGGCGTGGGCGCGCGCAATCTCGGGGAATGCCTGGAGCTGCAACTGCACGGCATGAACCAGGACGAGGAAGGCGATCCGGCCATTATTGCCGTGGCGCTGGAGATCTGCCGCCATTCGCTCGACCTGCTGGCGCGCCGCGACGTCAAGCGGCTGACGCAGGCCACCGGCGCGAGCGAGGAGAACACCCGCGCCGCCATGAACCTGATCGCGCGCCTGGAGCCGCGTCCGGGACGCCGCTTCGCGGATGTGCAGCGGCAGATCATCGTGCCCGACGTCATCGTCAAGAACGTGGGACGCGGCGCGCAGATGCGCTTCACCGTGCAGCTCAACGCGGACGTGATGCCCCGTTTGCGCGTGCATGATGTCTACGCGAATGCGCTGCGTGGACAGCGCGGCGGCGAAGCCAATGCCGGGCTGCAGCAGCGCCTGCAGGAGGCGCGCTGGTTCATCAAGAACGTGCAGCAGCGCTTTGACACCATCCTGCGCGTTTCCACCGCCATCGTCGAGCGGCAGAAGAACTTCTTCGTGCACGGAGAGCTCGCGATGCGTCCGCTGGTGCTGCGCGACATCGCGGATGAGCTCGGCCTGCACGAATCCACCATCAGCCGCGTGACCACGGCCAAATACATGTCCACGCCGCAGGGCACGTTCGAGCTGAAATACTTTTTCGGCTCTGGACTGGGCACGGAAACCGGCGGCAGCGCATCCAGCACGGCGGTGAAGGCGCTGATCAAGCAACTGCTGGGCAACGAAAACCCGAAAAAGCCGCTGTCGGACAGCAAGATCGCGGACATGCTGGCGGAGCAGGGCATCGAATGCGCCCGCCGCACGGTGGCCAAATACCGCGAGGCGCTGAAGATCCCGCCCGCGAATCTGCGCAAGGCGGTGTGACGCGTTCATCATCCAGGGGCGACTGTATGAAAATGTCGCTTCTCATGGCGATCCACATCAAACTTACAGGAAAGCGATATTGCCAGCGGCGAATTAAATGGCGACTATTAGCCATTGCCAACAACAAACGCCATATGAGTGGCGATTGAATAAATCTCAGGGGCATTCTGGTGGGAATGTAGGGGGAAGCGTAGCGGTCGCCGCAACGGAGGACGGGTTGTCATCGTCGCATCCGTTGCCGCACTCAGGATGGCCGCCAAGACGACGCCGGTACATGTAGGCCGTATGTCTTGATGCAATATCAAGACATGGCCTCATGTGCCAGGCGAGCGTCGCCGCCGCGCCCGGCCTGCGGCGGGCAGCCCATGGTGTCACAATGCCGCCCCAGGCATTCTTCTTCTCCCTCCCATGGCCCGCATCGTCTTTGAACTCCCCGCCCATTTCGCCTTCGCCACCGAGGTGCAGATCTACATCAGCCATGTAAACCAGGGCGGCCATCTGGACAATGCCCAGTTGCTGAGCCTGGTGTCCGAGGCGCGGCTGCGCTTTTTCCAGGAAATCGGCTTCCCCACGGCGCAATACCCGGATGTCACGATCGTGGTGGGCGACATCGTCGCGCAATACAAGTCGGAAGGCTTTCACGGCGAGGTGATGTGCATCCGCATGACGCCGGCGGACTTCAACCGGTATGGGTTCGACCTGGTGTTCAGCGTCACCGAAAAATCCCAGGGCCGGGAAGTGGCGCGTGGCAAGACCGGCATTGCCTTCGTGAGCAAGGCGAACCGCAAGGTCGTGCCGATCCCGGAGAAGGTGCTGAGCCAGCTCGTCGCGATGCAGCGGCAGGGCTGAGGCATGGCGCGCGATGCGCATGCGGGGCAAGGCCCGTTTTGGCTGTAGGATGATGTCGCGAATTTCACATTAAGAAAAACAAAAGTTAACATCAACCATTTGTAAATGTGGATAGCATGTTCCAAATGGCCCGCCTTCCGTGAATGCGAGGCAGGGTCTGGATCTTCTCTTTTGCTGTAGTCAAGCGGTAGAGGAACGGCCTGTATGAACGTGTACGCACGCCTTCCCGCTGCAGCAGTGTGGGAGGCGGCACATGGCGAAGGCGTTTGGAAAATGTCTGCATGCGGCCTTGGCGGCATGTCTCTTGATGGCATTTGAAGCGGCGCGGGCACGGGAGCTTGCCCCCGTCGATGCGCTGCTGGCCGCGCCCGGCGTGGCCGCCAAGGAGGCCGCCGCGGTACCCGACTCCGTGCGGCAGCTCAGGCGCGATTCGCGATTGGGAACAGCGGTCTTTGTCTCGGTGGACCCCGCAAGGCGCCTGGCGGCAGACCAGCGAAAGCAATGGGCCCGGCGTGATCCCGTGAGTGCGGCACGCGAGGAATTCAAAAGCCTGGCGCCACTTTATGGCGTGAGCGCAACCGAGCTGGACACCGCGCCGGCTCAACTGCAGAAGCCGCTGGACAGCGGTGCGCAAATGGTGCGGTTCACGAATCAGCGCGACGGCATTCCGGTTTTTCGCGAGCAGGCGACGGTGCTCCTGAACGGACAGAACCAGTTGCTGAACATCGGCGGCGCGATCGGCGGCACCGGGCTTGCCGCACCCACCGCGAAGTCAGCGGCCGCGAATCCCTTGTCCGCCGCCGCGGCCGCGCAGAAGGCTCTGGACGATTTCGATTTCTCCACGGATGTGATCTCCCTGTTTTCCGAACCTGTAGGCGAGGCGGATGCGGGCGGTTACCGGAGGCTTGATCTGCCGGCGACGGTCAAGGGCGCGCGGGGAGCGGTTCTGGAGGAGCCGATTCGCTACCGGGCCACATGGTTTCGCATGCCGCAGGGGCTGCTGGCCGCCTATTACATGGAACTGCGGGTGCGCGAGGATGGCGAGCACCACGCCTATGCCTACGTCATCGACAGCGGCAGCGGCGAGATACTGTTTCGCAACAGCATGATCTCGCACGACGCCGTTTCCTACACCTATGGCGTGTGGGCCGATCCACAGACCGGCGTGCCCTACCGCGGCGCGCAGGGGATGGATCTCAGCCCGTATCCGGCCAGCGGCCCCAACGGCTATTCGCCCGGCATGGCGGCGCCGTCGAGGATCACGCTTGCCAATGCGCCTTTTTCAAAGAACGATCCCTGGGTGGATTCCAGCGTCAATGCCACCTTGAGTTTCAGCGTGGGCAATAACGTCCGCGTGTTCGGCGATGTCAAGAGCCCCGATGGAGATGGCGGCGCGCCGCTGTCCGGCAAGGTGTTCTGCAGTCCGAACGCATCGTCCGTCAATGCCGATTTCTATGCCTGCACGGCGAGCCAGTCCTTTGATTACGGCTACGATTTTTCGGCTGGTGCGCTGGCCAATCTGGGGCAGGCTTCCAGTTCGGTGTCCAACATGTTCTACGTGATCAACTGGCTGCACGATTGGTTCTACGATGTGGGATTCGATGAGGCGGCGGGGAATGCGCAGGCCAGCAATTTCGGGCGCGGCGGCCTGGAGAACGACGCGATTTCCGCGCGGGCGCTCAATTACATCGGCATGAACAACGCCTCCATGGATACGCCAGCCGACGGCGGCACACCCATCATGCGCGCCTATGTCTACAACCGCGGGTCGCCCACTCGCAGCGCCGCGCTGGACAACACCATCGTCATCCACGAGTGGAGCCATTTCCTGAGCAATCGCCTGATCGGCAACGGAGCGGGCCTGTCCGCCCGGCAGGCGGCTGGACTGGGCGAGGGCTGGGGCGACTTCCTGGCGCAGCTCGTCACCGTTACCGAGCAGGAGCGGCTCAAGCCAGGCAACGACCATTACCAGGGTGCTTACGCGCACGCTGCCTACGCCAACGGCGCCACGATGGCTCCCGCGCTGGATCAGAACAATGCTTCCTACTTTGGAAGCCGGCGGTTTCCCTACTCGACCGACTTCGCCGTCAATCCGCTGACGTTCAAACATATCCAGGATGATGAACCGCTGCCGGGCGGCGCACCCGTCAATGCGCCGCTGATCGCGTCACAGGCCCAAAACGGCGTATCCAATTCGGAGCTGCACAACACCGGCGAAGTCTGGGCCGGCATGCTGTGGGAGTGTTATGCGGGAATGCTCAATGCACGGCCGTTTTCCGAAGCGCGGCAGCACATGAAATCCTATCTGGTAGCCGGCATGAAGCTCACGCCGGTGAACCCGTCGCTGCTGGAGGCGCGCGACGCGCTTTTGGCGGTCATGGCGGCCAACGATCCGCAGGACTATGCTGCCTGTCTTACCGGTTTTGCGCGGCGCGGCGCGGGGCTGGGCGCTCAGGGGCCGGACCGCTATTCCACCAGCAACAAGGGCGTGGTCGAGAGCTTCGATGCGGGTCCGATGCTGGTGGTGGAAGCTGCAGAACTGTCGATGAGCCAGCCGGGCGCCATGACCTGCGACGGCGATGCGAACCTGGATAACGGAGAAACCGCGCAATTGCTCGTCACGGTCGTCAATCGTGGCAATGTCGCGGTCAGCGGCGCATCGCTCGATCTGCGGGCCGACGAGCCGCTGGTGCGGTTTCCGGGGGGCAACGTCCTGGCGATGGACGGCGCGATCGAGCCCGGGCAGAGCCGGGTGATGGCCGCGCCCGTCTATGTGTCAGGCCTGAACGGCTACGTCCGTGCCACGTTCAGCGTGAACGTGGTCATGCCCCAGGACCAGCCGGGCGCCGCCACGGGCCGGTCGATACAGGCCTGGCTGAATGCGGACATCACGCAGAACAGCGCCTCGTCGGATACGGCTGATTTTCCGGATGCGGGAATGGTCCTGGGCAGCGCCAACTGGTCCATCGTCTCCGGCGACGCGCAAAACTGGTATCAGGCGAGCGTGCCTGGCGCCAAGGGCAGCCATGTGCTGTACTCGCCGTGGCTGCGCGTCGATGCGCAGTCGGATTTCGTGCTGACGTTCGATCAGCAATACGATTTCGGACTGGACGACACCAACGGCGGCCAGCTCACCATCGCAGAGGAGCAGAAGCCGGATACCGCTCTGCCGCGCGACAGGGTCGCCTACAACGGCAGCATCTGGTCGTCGCGCGGCGACGTGGCCAACACCAATCCCCTGCGCTCGCAGCCGGCCTTCGTGCGCAGGAGCGGCGGCTGGCAGCGTGACGTCACGGTGAACCTGGGACGCGTGTACGCGGGCCGCACAGTGCGCATCGGCTGGCGGCTGGGAACGTCGGAGCTCGCGCCATCGCCCGAAACCCAGTTCTGGAGAGTCGACAACCTGCGCTTCTCGGGATTGAAGGAAAAGCCGTTCTCCACCATCGAGGCCAATGCCCGGTTCTGCACGATTCTCACGCCCGTGGGCGACGGCGGGAGCGACCCCCTTACCGTGCAATTGACGGACGTTTCGGGCCAACCGGTGGCGATTTCCGACGTGGGCATCACATTCAGGGGCCCCGGGGGCGATGGCGACGTGGCCACCGTTCTCACCGACGAACTGGGGCAGGCCGCTTCGCCGTTCGCCAATGCCAGCGCGAGGGATGCTCTGGCCGGCGTGTCGCTGGCAGGCGCCGTGCCCATCGTCTCCCGAGCCGATGGCGCCGCGGCGCCGGCCGAGGCCCGGGCTACCGCGCTGGACGACAAAGCGGGCGCGTCCGCTGTCCAGGCCAGGGCCATCCCGACCCTCTCGCAATGGGGGCTGTGGATGCTGGCGTTGCTGGTGGGGCTGCTTGGCGCGGCAGTGGCAAGGCGCGGCCGGGCGTGATGCACGCGTGAGCGTAGCGCCGTCTCTGGCTCAGAGCCTGGCGAACAGCGCCACGATGGCGGCCAGCGCCGCCAGCATCAGGCCGAATTTGGTGATCTTGTAGGCGGTTTTGTTCCAGGCCTTGAAGCGGCGGCGGTATTGGCCGGCATAGAACGAAATCTTGAACAGGCGGCTGATGACGCCGCGCGGGTCGCCTTCGTTGTTGGGCGAGCTGGCCGCCGCGACCACGTTGGTGCCCAGCCAGCGGTTGAGCCACTGCGCGAAGCCGTTGGTCATCGGACGCTCGACGTCGCAGAACAGCACGATGCGGTTGCCGTTGGTGGCGTTCTGCGCCCAGTGCATGTAGGTCTCGTCGAAGATCACGCCCTCGCCTTCGCGCCAACTGTAGGGTTCGCCGTCCACCGAGATCATGCAGCGGTCGTCGTTGGGCGAGACCAGGCCCAGGTGATAGCGCAGCGAGCCCGCATACGGGTCGCGGTGCAAATTGAGTTTGGCGCCCGGCGGCAGCTCGGCGAACATGGCAGCCTTCACGCTTGGAATCCGCGCGACCAGCGATGTGGTGAGCGGGCACAACTCCATGGCCGAGGGGTGTGCGTCGCCGTACCACTTCAGGTAAAAGCGCTTCCAGCCTGTCTTGAAGAACGAGTTGAAGCCCGCGTCGTCATTGTTCGCGGCGGCCTTGATCTGCATGTTCTTCTGCAGATTCACGGCCTCCTCGCGGATTTCCCTC
The DNA here is from genome assembly GCF_040396215.1 of Diaphorobacter ruginosibacter. Lineage (GTDB taxonomy): Bacteria > Pseudomonadota > Gammaproteobacteria > Burkholderiales > Burkholderiaceae_C > Diaphorobacter_A > Diaphorobacter_A ruginosibacter_A. Next base: position 12,343 of record NZ_JBEBOW010000115.1, read on the forward strand.
CAGTGCGCCTGCAGCGGCGCGAGTTCGGGAAATGTGCTGGTCGGCAGATACGGCGTGCGCGGCACTTTCGAGAATGCCAGCATGAATACGTTGAACGGCGCGGTGAACGTCGAGTGGTCGAACAACTGGCGCATCGCCTTGTGGCGCACCTTCCCGCGCAGGTGCATGTACAGCCCGCTGAGAGGGAAGATGAGAATGATGACCAGGAACAGGATTTTCAGAGCCATGTGCGCACCGCTTGGGCGTCGAGCGGGGGAGGAGCCCGCAGGAGGTTGGGCGGCGCGCAGCCTTCATGCACGCCGCTGGAGATTGAATATCTCTTTAGAACGTGTT
>NZ_JBEBOW010000116.1:0-12503 GCF_040396215.1 Diaphorobacter ruginosibacter
GCGGCGCTCAACTGGCGAGCACGGCCAGCGCGCAGGAGGCGATACGCGCCTGGACCGAGTCGGAGCGGCTGGTGAGCACGATCGGCACGCGCATGCCCAGCACCAGGCCCGCGCATTCGGCATCGGCCATGTATACCAGCTGCTTGTAGATCATGTTGCCGGCCTCCAGGCTGGGCACCAGGAGCACGTCGGGGCGACCCGCCACTTCCGATGCGATGCCTTTGTTCTGGGCGGAGCGCAGCGAGATGGCATTGTCATAGGCCAGCGGACCGTCCACGATGCCGCCGGTGATCTGGCCGCGGTCCGCCATCTTGGCGAGCGCGGCGGCGTCGATGGTGCCGGGAATGGCCGGGTTGACCGTTTCCACCGCCGAGAGGATGGCGACGCGCGGCGTGGCGATGCCGATGGATTGGGCCAATTCGATCGCGTTCTGTGCGATGTCGCGCTTGGCCATCAGGTCGGGGAAGATGTTGACCACGCAGTCGGTCATGAGCAGCGGGCGCTCCATGCCGGGCATGTCCATCACGAACACGTGGCTGGCGCGGCGGCCCCCGCGCAGGCCGGCTTCCCGGGCAACTGCCGCGCCCAGCAGTTCGTCGCTGTGAAGGCTGCCCTTCATCAGTGCCCTGGCCGCGCCGTCGCGGCACAGCGCCGCGGCCTGCGCCGCGGCTGCGCGCGGGTCATCGGGCGTGTCGTGGATCTGCGCCTGGCCGAGGTCTATGTCCGCCTGCGCGGCCGCTTGCTCGATGCGCTGCCGGGGGCCGACCAGCAGGGGCTTGATGAGCCCCGCATCGGCGGCCTGCATGGCCGCCTGGAGCGAGCCCGCGTCGCAGGGATAGGCGACCGCCACCGGGATCGCGCCCTTGGCGCGTGCCTGTTCCAGCAGACGGTCGAGGTGCGGGCGCGGCTTGGGCTGCGCATTGTCCACAGCGACCGGGGTAGGGGTGGTGGAAGCCATGATGGTGGTGTCTCCAGACCGGGTGATGGATGAATCGTTTTTCTGCGGCTGGCGGGCGCGCATGGCATGGCATGCGTCGCCGGCCCTCGCCTCAGCCCTCTGCCGCGCGCGGCGCATGAAAGGGCTGGGGCGAGGGCGCAGTCCGGCGCCGGGCCGGAATGCGCGGCCCCGGTTTCCCGGGGCTGAAAGCGCTCTGGTTGAAAGCGCTCTCTTGCGGGAATCGCGGGGCCGGCCCGCAGGGGTCAGACGTAGTCCTTGTACTTTTCCAGGAAGCGCACGGGCTTGGAGAGGGCGTCGCGGCGGAACGGGTCGCCCAGTTCGCGGGTGCACATGATTTCGATGACGCAGGTCTTGCCTTCCTTCATCTGCATGTCGATGGCCTTCTTGAGGGCCGGGCCCACGTCCTCGAGCTTGTCCACGACGATGCCTTCGGCGCCCATGGCCTTGGCGATGTCCGCGAAGCTCTCGCTTTCCAGCTCACCGGCGACGAAGCGGCGGTTGTAGAAGTCCACCTGGTTCTTCTTTTCCGCGCCCCATTGGCGGTTGTGGAACACCACGGCGGTCACCGGGATGTCGTGGCGCACGGCGGTCATGATTTCCATCATCGACATGCCCCAGGCGCCGTCGCCGGCGTAGGCGATGGCGGGACGGTCCATGGCGGCGCACTTGGCGCCGATGATGGTGGGCAGGGCGTAGCCGCAGTTGCCGAACGACATGGGGGCGAAGAACGAGCGCGGCTCGTCAAAGCGCAGGTAGCTGTTGGCGACCGAGTTGATGTTGCCGATGTCGGTGGAGACCATCACGCGGGCGGGCATGGCCTTTTCCAGTTCGCGCAGCACCTGGCGCGGGTGCAGGTACTCGCCGCCCGTGGGCGGCTTTTCCTTCCTGGCTTCTTCGATCATGTCGAGGCTGTACGCGTCGCGCTCGTGCGTCCACTCGTCGAGTTCCTTCTCCCACGCATCCTTCTCGGCCTTGATGGTTTCGGCGCGGGCGGCCTTGGTGGCGTCGCTGTCGAGCGTCACGTTGGCCAGGCGCTTGACCAGTTCTTCGGCGACCGCCTTGGCATCGCCATTGATGCCCACGGAGATTTTCTTGACCAGGCCCAGGTTGGTGTGATCGGCTTCGACCTGGATGATCCTGGCGGTCTTGGGCCAGTAGTCCATGCCGTGCTGCGGCAGCGTGCCGAACGGGCCCATCCGCGAGCCCAGCGCGATGACCACGTCGGCCTGCGCGATCAGCTTCATCGCCGCCTTGGAGCCCTGATAGCCCAGCGGGCCGGCCCACAGCGGGTGCTTGGCGGGGAAGGCGTCGTTGCGCAGATAGCCGGTCGCCACGGGCGCGCCCAGGCGTTCCGCCAGGGCCTGGGCGGCGGGAACCGCATCGCCCATCACCACGCCGCCGCCGGCCAGGATGACCGGGAACTTGGCGGTCTTGAGCAGTTCGACGGCTTCGTTCAGGCTCTTCTCGCCGCCGTGGCCGCGATCCACGCGCATGGGCTTGGGGATCTCGCACTCGATCTCGCCATAGAAATAGTCACGCGGGATGTTCAACTGGGTCGGGCCCATCTCGGACATGGCGCGGTCAAAGCAGCGGCCGGTGAACTCGGCCATGCGCTTGGGGTTCACGACGTGGCCCTGGTATTTGGTGAATTCCTGGAACATCGGCAGCTGGTTGGCCTCCTGGAAGCCGCCCAGGCCCATGCCCATGGTGCCGGTTTCGGGAGTGACGATCACCACGGGGCTGTGGGCCCAGAAAGCCGCGGCAATGCCCGTCACGCAGTTGGAGATGCCGGGGCCGTTCTGTCCGATCACCAGGCCGTGGCGGCCGGAGACGCGCGCATAGCCGTCGGCCATGTGGGCAGCGCCTTGCTCGTGCACCACGGGGATCAGGCGGATGCCCGCCGGCGCGAAGATGTCCATGGCATCCATGAAGGCGGAGCCCATGATGCCGAACATTTCGGTAACGCCATTGGCAACGCAGGTTTCCACGAATGCCTCGGAAGGGGTCATTTTGTTGACGCCTTCAACGACCTTACGATTGTCGACTTTAGCTTTAGTCATCCTTGTCTCCTGGTGGGTGATGAAAAAATGAAACCTTTGGTTCCGAAAATAGAAATCAGTGGCGCAAGTCTACGAGAAAAATTCGCGCAAGTGCAAGAAATTTCTTTTTTCGGAATAAATTGACTAAAAAAACGGAACTAAATATGATCGATGACGTTATGAAGAACACCGACAACAGCACGGCCAAACTGGATGGAGACACGCCCAACCTGCGTCTGTTCGCGCTTCTCGAGGTCATTGCGCACAAGGACACGCCTTTCACGCTGCAGTCCATCGTGGAGGAGACGGGGCTGCCCAAGCCATCGATGCACCGCATGCTCACGCAGCTCGAGAGCGCGGGCATCCTGCAGCGCGACGGCAACGGCCGGCACTACTCCACGGGCAGGCGTTTGATGCGCCTGGCTGAGAACGTCCTGCTCAACAACACCACGCACGGCGCGCGCCATGCGGTGCTCAGCAATCTGGTGCGCGACCTCGGCGAGAGCTGCAACATCACTGCGTTCTCGGGCAGCGAAGTGCTGTATCTCGACCGCGTCGAGACGCCCGCGCCGCTGCGCTTTTATCTGCACCCGGGCTCGCGCGTGCCCGCGCACTGCTCCGCCACGGGCAAGCTGTTCCTCAGCCAGATGGCGCCCGCGCAGCGGCGGCGGCTGCTGTCCGCCGCGCCGCTTCAGGGGTTCACCTGCAACTCGCTGACCACCTTCGAGGCGGTCGATGCCGAACTCGACAAGGTGCGTGAACAGGGCTACGCATTCGACAACGAGGAGTTCCTGCCGGGGCTCCTGTGTCTTGGCGTCCTGGTGCCCTCGCGCGGCGGGCACTCCAACATGGGCCTTGCGGTGCAGGCGCCCATCATGCGTTTCTCCAAGGAGAAAGCGCTTTCCTTTCTTCCCAAGTTGCAGGCCGCGGCGGAAGCGATCGCCTGCATCAACGACGATGTCCCGCCCGGAGCCGATGATGACTGACCTGACCCAGCTGCAGCCCACCGCCACCGCCACCGTTGGCGTGCGCGAGGTATTCGGCATCGATACCGACATGCGCGTGCCGGCGTTTGCCGACCGCACGGAGCACGTACCCGGCGCCGATGCCGCCTACCGTTTCAATCCGCAGGTCACGCTGGCGATCCTGGCGGGCTTCGCGCACAACCGCCGCGTGGTGATCCAGGGGCTGCACGGAACGGGCAAGTCCACCCATATCGAGCAGGTGGCGGCGCGCCTGAACTGGCCTTGCGTGCGGGTGAACCTGGATGGCCATATCAGCCGCCTCGACCTGGTGGGCAAGGACGTGATCACGCTGCAGGAGGGCAAGCAGGTCACGCAGTTCCAGGAGGGTATCCTGCCGTGGGCGCTGCAGCGCCCGGTCGCCATCGTGTTCGATGAATACGACGCGGGCCGTCCGGACGTGATGTTCGTGATCCAGCGGGTGCTCGAGCGCGAGGGCAGCTTCACGCTGCTCGACCAGAAGCGCGTGATTCAGCCGCATGCCCATTTTCGGCTGTTCGCCACGATGAACACGCTGGGCCAGGGCAACCTCAGCGGCCTGTATCACGGCACGCAGATGCTCAACCATGCGCAGCTCGACCGCTGGAACCTGGTCACCACGCTGAACTATCTGGCGCCCGAAGACGAAGCGGCAATCGTGCTGGCGCGTGTGCCGCAGATGGATACGCCGCAAGGCCGCCAGCAGGTCGATGCGATGGTCGCGCTGGCCAATTTCACGCGCAAGGGATTTGCGGTGGGGGACCTGTCGATCCTGATGTCGCCGCGCACCGTGATCACCTGGGCCGAGAATGCGCAGATTTTCCATGACGTGAAGCTGGCGTTCGAGCTCTCGTTCCTCAACAAGTGCGAGCCCGCGGAGCGCGCCATCGTCGCCGAATATTTCCAGCGTTGCTTCGGGCAGGAGCTGAACGCCCGCGCGCAAGACCCCGCGGTGCAGGCGCATGTCGGCTGACGCCAGCCCATCCAGAGCGAAGCCCTCGCTGGCGGAAATGGAGGCGTGGGGCGCGGCGATGCTGCGCGCCATCACCGGGGATGCGTCGCTGCAGTGGAGCGGCCAGACCTTGTACGCGGGCACCATGCCGCAGGCGCTTACGGCGGCGCATCACAGCAATGTTCCCGTGGAGCTTGCCGATCAGCGCGGCATGCTCGACAGCGCGGGCCTGCGCCTGCGGCTGAGCGCCCAGCCGCTGCACCGCGCGCATCTGCCGGCCGACCCCGTGGAGCGCATGGTGTTCGAGCTGCTCGAACAGCTGCGCGTGGAAAGCCTGGCGCCAGCGAGCTGGCCCGGCGCGCGCGAGAACATGCGCCAGCGCTTTCTGGGGTGGGCGCAGGCATTCATCGATTCGGGGTTGACCGAGAGCAGCCTGGGCATCCTGTTGCTCGCCGTCGCGCTCACGGCCTGGAGCCGGCTGACCGATCAGGAAATGCCCGAGCGCATGTCCGATGCGATCGAGTCCACGCGCATGGCGATATCGCCGCACCTGGGCGGTTTATGGCTGCAGTTGCGCCGCCAGCGCCAGGACCAGGCCGCGTTCATCGGCCCGGCGCTGGCCGTGGCGCGCTGGGTGGGCGAGGCCGTGCGTACGGCGCAGGAAGAGGCGCCGCGCGGCAACGCCAACCCCAGGCGCCGCGGCAGCTTCGCGCTGCCGCTGCATTTCGATGCGCAGAACCTGGACGAACTGCCGCTGGCGCGGACAGGCGACAGCCGCGCATGGGCAAGCTCGTCGCAGGCCTACCGCGTTTTCTCGCGCCGGTACGACCGCGAGGAAATGGCGGATGGGCTGATCCGCGCCGCGCAACTGGCGGAGTTCCGCGCCGACATGGATGAGGAGATCGCCCGCTCGGGGCTGCACGTGGGCCGGCTCGCGCGGTACTTTCAGCAGCGGCTGGCGAAGCATCATCGCGATGGCTGGAACTTCGGCCTGGAGGAGGGCTACCTGGACGGCGGCCGGCTCACGCAACTGGTGAGCGATCCGCAGCAGCGCGCCATCTTCAAGGACGAGGCGCAGCGGCCCGTGAACGAGACGGCGGTCACCTTCCTGCTGGATTGCTCGGGCTCGATGAAGAGCCATGCCAAACCCATGTCGATGCTCGTCGACGTGCTGGGCCGGGCCCTGGAGATGGCCGGAGCATCGGTCGAGGTACTGGGATTCTCGACCGGAGCATGGAATGGAGGCCGCGCGCGACGCGAGTGGCAGCGCGCGGGGCAGCCGCAATTTCCGGGGCGGCTCAACGAGCGGCTGCACATCATCTTCAAGGATGGCGCAAGGCGCTGGCGGCACGGCCGCCACGGCATCGCCGCGCTGCGCAAGCCCGACATCTTCCGCGAAGGGATCGATGGCGAAGGTGTCGAATGGGCCTGCCAGCGGCTGCTGGCGCGGCCCGCGAAGCGGCGCATCCTGATGGTGATCTCGGATGGCTGCCCGATGGACACCGCCACCCATCAGGCCAACGACGAGCATTATCTGGACCAGCATCTGCGGCAGGTCCTTGCCGCGCGCGAGAGCGCCGGCGACGTCAAGGTCTGCGCCCTGGGCGTGGGGCTGGACCTGGGCGTCTTCTACCGGCAGCGGCTGGCTGTCGATCTGCAGCAGAACATCGACGAGGGCCTGCTGCGGGCGGTCGCGGACCTGCTGTGCAAGCGCTGATCTCCTCCCCGGTCCGGTCCGTATCGGAGTATTGAATCCAGGGCGTCGGCTGGCGCAAAAAAGGGCGGCTCTTTCGAGCCGCCCCAAGCAGGCAATGCCGGATCCGCCGTGGTTGCTGCCCGCGGTCATCCGGCAGAGTGTCCCGCGCCCATCCGGCGCGGGAATTCCTTGGATGGCCTACATGCGGCCTTTCCAGGGCACCAGGCGTTTTTCGATCCAGCGCATGAACAGGTCGAAGATGTAGGCCACGACGCCGATCACCACGATGCCCATGATCACGATGTCGGTGCGCAGGAAGTTCGACGCATTCAGCACCATCTGGCCGAGACCGACATTGGCGGCCACCATTTCAGCGGCCACCAGGGTGGTCCAGCCGAAGCCGATGGCGATGCGCATGCCCACCAGGATGTCGGGCAGGGCGGCTGGAATGATCACGTAGCGGATCACCTGCCAGTAGCTCGCGCCCATCGAATAGGCGGCGTTGATCTGCTCCTGCGCCGCGCTGCGCATGCCCGAGCGCGCGGCCAGGGCCAGCGGCGCAAAGCAGCTCAGGAAGATCAGCAGGATCTTGGGCGTCTCGTCGATGCCGAACCAGATGATGATCAGCGGCAGGTAGGCCAACGGCGGCAGCGGGCGGTAGAACTCGATCGGCGGATCGAAAATGCCGCGCGCGATGCGCGACATGCCCATGGCGATGCCCAGGGGCACCGCGACGATGAAGGCCAGCCAGAACGCCACCGTCACGCGCAGCAGGCTCGCGGAGAAGTGCTGCCACAGCGGCTTGTCGTTGGCCTGTCCGGTCAGGTACTCGTAGAACTGCTGGAACACGGCCTGCGGGCTGGGCAGGAACAGCGGCTTGACCCAGCCCAGGTTGGTGGCGGTGAACCATAGCGCCAGCAGCACGATCACGGTGGCGATGCTGATGCCCACGCTGGAGCCTTCGCCCGGCGTCTTGAAGCGGCTGGTCTTGACCGGACCCGGCGGCGGCGCGGGCGGCTTCTGCGGACTGCTGCGAACCGCTTGCGGCTTGCTCGTTGGAATGTTGTTCATTGAAATAGCCTCAGACATGAGCGGGCTCCCGGTGATGGATAAGGCCAAGTACCTCTTCACGCAACTTGATGAAGTCGGGGCGGGATTTGACGGCGCGGGCGTCGCCCGTGCGCAGGAACTCGTGGCAGAAGGGCATGTCGTCATAGATATGCGAGATGCGGCCGGGGCTGGGGCTCATCACGATCAGGCGGCTTGCCAGGAACAGCGCCTCCTCCACCGAGTGGGTGATGAAGAACACCATCTTGTTGGTGGCCTTCCAGACCTTGAGCAGGATCTCCTGCACTTGCTCGCGGGTGAACGCATCGAGCGCGCCCATGGGCTCGTCCATGAGCAGCAGGGCCGGGTCGTTGGCCAGCGCGCGTGCGATGCCCACGCGCTGCTGCATGCCGCCCGAGAGCTCGTACACGGCGCGTTTCGTGTAGTTCTGCAGGCCCACGAGTCCGAGTTTTTCCTCGGCGATCCGGGTGCGCGCCTGAAGGTCGACGCCGCGCATGCGAAGGCCCAGCGCGACGTTGTCGACCACGTTCAGCCAGGGCATGAGCGCGTGTTTTTGAAACACCACGCCCTGGTTGGCGCCGGGCCCCTGGATCGGCTTGCCGTCCAGCAATATCTCTCCGCTGGATGGCGCGAGAAAGCCCGCCATGCAGTTGAGCAGCGTCGTCTTGCCGCAGCCCGATGCGCCAAGCGCCACCACGAAGTCTCCATCGTTCATGGTCAGGTTGACCGGGGCCAGGGCTTGCAAATGCCCGCCCTTGACCTCGTAGTTGACGGTCAGGTCGCGTATATCCAGAGTAGGCATGTCATCGCCCTCCAAAAGAAAATGAAGTGATCCAGCCACCGGCGGGGCTCGCGGTGTTGCGCGCTTACCCCGCGGCGGCCCGCGATACCGGCTTCTTACTTGCCGAACGCCTTCTTGACATATGCGTCGGTAACGAACGCGGAATAGTCGGGCTTGACTTCCTGGATGCGGCCCTGCGATTTCAGGAACGTGGCCGTGTCCGCCATGGCCTTGGCGGCGCCGCCGCCCAGCCATTGGGCCGTGAGTTGCTCGTCGGCGCTGGGGAACTTGTAGAGCGACATGGCGGCCGGCACATCCTTGGGATCGGCCTTGCACCATTTGGCGATGGCCTTCACTTCGGCGGAATCGGGATTCCATTTCGAGAGGTTGTCGCGCACCTGTGCGCTGGCACGGTTCAGCGCCTTCACGAAGGCCGCCATGAACTCGGGATTCTCCTGGGCGAACTTGGAGGTGACGACGATGCCCTCGAAGGTGGGAAACCCCATTTGCGCGATCGAGCCGGAGGTGGCCAGCACCTTTCCCTTTTGCTTGACCTTGGCGAGCACCGGGTCCCACACGAACGTGCCGTCGATGTCGCCGCGTTCCCAGGCGGCGGCGATTTCCGGCGGCCGCATGTTCATGATGTTGACCTTGCGCGCATCCACGCCTTCCTTGCCCAGCGCCGCGATCAGTTGATAGTGCGCCGTGGAGACGAACGGCACGCCGATGCGCTTGCCCTCCATGCTCTTGAAGTCGGTGACGCCGCTGCCGTTGCGCGCCACCAGCGCCTCGGCGCTGGCGATATCGGCGGAGATCCAGAACAGCTTGATGTCCTGCCCCTGGCTGGCGGCGGCTGTCAGCGGGCTGGAGCCGAGTTCGCCCATCTGCACGTCACCCGAGGCCATGGCGCGGATCACATCGCCGCCGCCGGAGAACATGCGCCAGTTGATCTTGTAGCCGGTCTCTTTCTCCACTTCGCCGGACTCCATGACCAGGCGCAGCGGAACCAGCATGTCCTGGTTTGCGAATGTCACCGTTTTTTGCTGCGCGCCCGCGATGCCCGCGATGGCGAGCGCCGCCGCCGCGATGCCTGCCTTCAGCACAAACCGTTTTTGCATTGTCATTGTCGCTGTCTCCATTGTTTTAGAACGAAATCGGTTGAACTTCAAAACCAGAAAAACACTTCTTGTTTGCTGACACTCGGGATGTATTGCCTGCGGACCTCTTCTCTGGGCTGAACCGATTTCCAACCCGCCGGGCGCAGGCTGCGTGCATTGCATGCGCGAGTGCCGGACGGCCGTCGAAAGCCGGCCCATCCGTGAACGGCGCGGGCTTTCGAGGTGAATCGTAGTGAGCAACCCGATGGAGCCAGTAGGGCCAGTTGGCCTCTATCGTTAGAGCCAGTGGCGGCAGGCGATGCGCATTGCACCGGGATCCGCGCCCGCGCCCGCGGGGGGCGCATAAGATTTGAATAGCGCGATTCGTTGTCCGGCATGGCTTTGCAGCGGATCGAGGGTGTGATGCGAGACTGTCTGGCGCTCGCGGTTTCCAGTATGTAGGTGCTTTCACTGATCTGCTCCGGGCGAGTGGATGAAGAGCCGTCTTCAAGCATTGCTCATGCGTTGAACGGGCATGGTGAGTGAAGCATCAAACGTGCCAATTATTTTTATAAGTTATTGAAAATAAAAGAAAAAAAGGAGATCCTCCCCTGCGGGATGAATCTCCTGAATCGCAGCGGAGGCTACGTTTACGCTAAGTTGCCGGGGCAGGCGCGCGGCGGGCGTCAGCCCTTCTCGTCCTGATGGTGGTACCAGTGGTAGAGGAAACGCTGGCCCATGCGCCGGAATGGTGCGAAGGATTCCGCGCGCACCGTGTTGAATACGTTGGGATATTCCAGCTCGGAGTTGTAGATCGGGAGCTCGAATGCCTTGAGGTGCTGGCCCGCGATGCGTTGTGCCATGCGGCGGCCCGCATGCGCGGAGAACGACACGCCGTTGCCGCCATAGCCCACGGCGTAGAAGATCGTCTCTTTCGGGTCGGGCTGCGTGATGCGCGGCATCATGTCGTGGCTCACGTCCACCCAGCCCCACCACGAGTAGTCGATCTTGATGCCCTTGAGCGCCGGAAACTTGTGGTGCAGTCCATCGACCAGCTTGGCCATGTGTATGGGGTTGGGCGCGTCCGCGCCGGTGATGGAGCTGCGGCTGCCGATCTGCACGCGGTTGTCGGGCAGGCGGCGGTAGTAAAAGCGCAGCGTGCGGGTATCGGTGATCACCTGCGTGGTCTTGAAGTTGGTGGCCTCCAGCTCTTCGGGCGTGAGCGGGCGCGTGACCAGCGAATTCGAGAGGATGGGCATGATCTTGTTGCGCAGGCGCGGGTGCAGCTTGTTGCTGGTGTACCCGCCGGTGGCAAAGCCGACCGACCTGGCCTTGACGATTCCGCCCGGCGTGCGCAGGCAATGCACGCCATTTCTGGTCTCCACGTCCAGCACGGGGCTGGCGGGGTGAATCCTCACGCCGAGTTCCCGGGCCTTGCGCAGGTAGGCGAACGCGAGCTTGAGCGGGTGCACGCCGATGCCGTCGGGTTCATGCATCGCGCCGAAGCTGTCGGCGTCGTTGACCCAGTCGCGCCGGACTTCCTCCCTGGTGAGCATTTTTGCGTCGTAGCCGAAGACTCCGCGCATCAGCTTGGTTTCGCTGCGCAGGAAATCCATCTTCTTCTCGCGGTGCGCGATGTAGAGATGGCCGCCGGGCTGCGGCTCGCATTCGGGGAATTCGGCGACCAGGTCCTTGAAGGTCTGAAAGCCTTCGCGGATCTCCGCGTCCAGCTTGAGCGCGGTTTCCTTGCCGTAGCGGGCGATCCAGCCCGAGCGGTACAGGCGGCCGCTGGCGTTCTGTCCTTGTCCTCCGTTGCGGCTGGTGCAGCCCCAGGCGCTTTGGTTGGCGTCCAGCACGATGGCCTTGATGCCGTGCTCGCGCGCCAGGAAGAGGGCGGTGGACAGTCCCGTGAAACCGGCGCCGACGATGACCACATCGGCTTCGATGTCGCCCGCGATGGGGCCGTCGTCTTCGGGCGGGATACCGGCCGTGCCCACCCAGTAGGTGGGCGCATAGCCCGTACCGCGCCCCGGGGTGGCGTCCACCAGCGGATCGTATTGCGGGTCGTAGGGGCGCATGTAGCTGGGGCGTACGTCCTCTGCCTTCATTGTGGTGTCTCCAAAAATGCGCCCTGGCTTGGGACAGGCGCGATCGTCCAAAAAGCGTTTGCGTGTGATCCAGCCGATTGCCGGCCAGCGGGGAACAATCGCTGGCGCGGTGCGTGGCCTGGACAATGGACTTGAGCATAGCCATGGCGCCGGCTTGCGGTTAGCGCCAGCGCGGGCCTTTTCATAAGTCCAGATGCGGGCCGCCGCGTCCGGGGCTGGACTTAACGATTGGCGGGGACTGGTTCTACGAATCCGGCCGTTGCATGCATAACATTCGTTCCCATCGTTTTGCCTGCCGCGCATCGGGTTCCCGGCGTGGCGGCGTGTATTTTCCGAAGGACAAGGAGACAGCATGAACACCAGCAACAACCAGCCCGACGCGCAATTCCTGGCGCGCTTCGCGGAGGCCTGGAATCGCCATGACATCGACGCGCTCATGAGCTTCATGGCCGACGGCTGCGAGTTTCACGCCGTGGCCGGCCCGGATGAGCTGGGCAAGAGTTTTGTCGGTCTCGATCAGGTGCGCGAGGGCTTCAAGGCCGCGTGGGGCGCGTTCCCCGACGCCGCCTGGGTGGATGGCGACCACTGGGTGCATGGCGACCGTGGGGTGTCGGAGAGCACGTTCAAGGGCACCGCGGCCGATGGCTCGCGCGTGGAGGCGCGCATGGTGGATGTGTTCACATTCAAGGATGGCAAGATTCTCGTGAAGAACGCGTTCCGCAAGAACCGGCCGGCCCTCGCCAAGGCTGCCTGAGAACGTGTTTACGATCTCTACGCAGCCGCGTTGGAGTGCAATCGGGATG
>NZ_JBEBOW010000117.1:0-12447 GCF_040396215.1 Diaphorobacter ruginosibacter
CGCGAGGAGATCGTAAACACGTTCTCAGGGCGCGGTGCTTTCTCGCCAAAACCTTGCCGGAGCGCCGAAAGGGCTTCGCATCTTAGAATAAGCGGCTCCATGCCCGCAGTATCCTTTCAGTCCGTATCGAAGACATTCCACACCCCCAAAGGCCCGTTCCAGGCGCTGGACAACGTCAGCCTGGACATTGAGGAGGGGGAGTTTTTTGGTTTGCTGGGCCCCAATGGCGCGGGCAAGACCACGCTCATCAGCATTCTGTCGGGGCTTGCGCGCGCCAGCAGCGGTTCCGTCAAGGTGCTGGGCCATGACGTGCAAAGCGACTATGCCGCCGCGCGCCGCCGCCTTGGAGTGGTGCCGCAGGAGCTGGTGTTCGACCCTTTCTTCAACGTGCGCGAGACGCTGCGCATCCAGTCCGGCTATTTCGGCGTGAGGAACAACGACGCCTGGATCGATGAATTGCTGGAGAGCCTGGGCCTGGCCGACAAGGCTCAGTCCAACATGCGCCAGTTGTCGGGTGGGATGAAGCGCCGCGTTCTGGTGGCGCAGGCATTGGTGCACAAGCCGCCGATCATCGTCCTGGACGAGCCCACCGCGGGCGTGGACGTGGAGCTGCGCCAGACGCTCTGGCATTTCATCGCGCGCCTGAACCGCGAAGGCCACACGGTGCTGCTCACCACGCATTATCTGGAAGAGGCGGAGGCGCTGTGCGGCCGCGTCGCCATGCTCAAGCACGGCCAGATCGTGAAGCTGTCGGGCATGTCGGAACTGCTCAAGTCGGCGACATCCAACGTGCTGCAGTTCAAGACCGACAGCGTGCTCCCCGCTGACGTGGCGGTGCGGGCCCGGGTGACCGGACGGATCGTGCAGATCCCGGCACAGGACGCGGGCGACGTGGAGCGTCTTCTGGTGGCTCTGCGCGAAGGGAGCGTGGCGCTGGAGGATGTGGAAATCCGCCGCGCCGATCTGGAAGATGTCTTCATTCATGTGATGAACGAGCAGGAGAGTTCCGGGCGGAGGGCCGCGTCATGAACGGCTGGCAGACCCTGCTCAAAAAGGAAGTGCTGCGCTTTACGAAGGTGGGCTTCCAGACCGTGGCCGCGCCGGTGCTCACCTCCGTGCTGTATCTGCTGGTGTTCGGCCACGTGCTCGAAGGCCGCGTGCTGGTCTATGACCGGATCAGCTATACCGCTTTCATCATCCCGGGGCTGGTGATGATGAGCATCTTGCAGAATGCATTCGCCAACAGTTCGTCGAGCCTGGTGCAAAGCAAGATCATGGGGTCGATGGTGTTCGTGCTGCTCACGCCGCTGTCGCACTGGGCCTGGTTCTCGGCCTACGTCGGCGCCGCCGTGCTGCGCGGCCTGATGGTGGGGCTGGGTGTCTTCGTCGTCACGCTGTTCTTCGCGGTGCCGGAGTTTTCCGCGCCGCTGTGGATCATCGCCTTTGCGCTTCTGGGAGCGGCCATCATGGGCACGCTCGGGCTGATCGCCGGCCTGTGGGCCGACAAGTTCGACCAGATGGCGTCGTTCCAGAATTTCCTGATCATGCCGCTGACGTTTCTCTCGGGCGTGTTCTACTCGATCCACTCGCTGCCTGCCTTCTGGCAGGGCGTGAGCCATCTGAATCCGTTCTTCTACATGATCGACGGCTTCCGCTACGGCTTCTTTGGGCAGAGCGATGTGTCGCCCTGGGCCAGTTTCGGCATCGTCGCCTGCGCCTGGCTGGCGATCAGCGCGCTCGCGGTGCATCTGCTGCGCATCGGCTACAAGATCCGCAACTGAACGGCCGGGACCGGCGGCCCGGCACAATCTTCCTTTTGAATTTTCCATTCCCCACACCATGAACGCAGACCAACTCAAGGAACTCATCAGCGCTGGACTTCCCTGCGAGCACATCGCTCTGGAAGGCGATGGCCGCCATTGGTTCGCCACGATCGTGTCTGCCGAATTCGAAGGCAAGCGGCTCATCCAGCGGCACCAGCGCGTGTACGCCACGCTCGGCGACCGCATGCAGACCGATGAGGTGCATGCCCTGTCGATGAAGCTGCACACGCCCGCCGAGTGGGCCGCGCAGTCGGGTGAAGACTGATGGCGCGAAGCGCGTCACGCCGCTTTTGTTGAATGATGGACAGATGAGCTGGTTGACGTTTCAACAGCGCGGCTGTCCGCCGATTTTCTGATTTTTCAATGGATAAACTCCTGATCCGTGGCGGGCGCGCACTGCATGGCGAGGTGCCGGTCTCCGGCGCCAAGAACGCGGCATTGCCGGAGCTGTGCGCCGCGCTGCTGACCGCCGAGCCCGTGGTTCTGCACAATGTGCCGCGCCTCAAGGACATCGCCACC
Organism: Diaphorobacter ruginosibacter; assembly: GCF_040396215.1. Classification (GTDB taxonomy): domain Bacteria; phylum Pseudomonadota; class Gammaproteobacteria; order Burkholderiales; family Burkholderiaceae_C; genus Diaphorobacter_A; species Diaphorobacter_A ruginosibacter_A. Next base: position 2,343 of record NZ_JBEBOW010000117.1, read on the forward strand.
ATGCTGGCGCTCATCCGCAACATGGGCGCGGCCGTCGAGCGGATCGAGGATCCGGACTGCTCGCGCCCGGATGCCAGGGGCGTGGTGCGCATCGTCGCGGACCCGCTCCATCGCACCGAGGCGCCCTACGAGCTGGTCAAGACCATGCGCGCTTCGGTACTCGCCCTGGGGCCCTTGCTGGCGCGTTTCGGCGAGGCCCGCGTGTCGCTGCCCGGCGGCTGCGCGATCGGCTCGCGCCCCGTTGACCAGCACATCAAGGGCCTTGCGGCCATGGGCGCGGACATCGCGGTCGAGCATGGCTACATGATCGCGCGCCTGCCCGAGGGCCGCACGCGGCTCAAGGGCGCCTGCATCACGACGGACATGGTGACGGTGACGGGCACGGAGAATCTGCTCATGGCCGCGACCCTGGCCGAAGGCGAGACGATTCTCGCCAACGCCGCGCGGGAGCCGGAGATCGTGGACCTGGCGGAAATGCTGATCCGCATGGGCGCGAAGATCGAGGGACACGGTACCGCGCGCATCCGCATCCAGGGCGTCGAGAGGCTCGGCGGCTGCGAGCACCAGGTGGTGGCGGACCGCATCGAGGCGGGAACCTTTCTGTGCGCGGTCGCGGCGACCGGCGGCGAGGCGTTCTTGCGCCATGGCCGGGTCGATCATCTCGACGCCGTGATCGGCAAGCTGCGCGACGCCGGCGTGGAAGTGCATTCGCACGGCGATGGCATCCGCGTGAAAAGCCCGGGCGCCGCGCGTCTCCAGGCGCAGAGCTTCCGCACCACCGAATACCCGGGGTTTCCCACCGACATGCAGGCGCAGTTCATGGCGCTGAACGTGGTGGCGCAGGGCCGCTCCACGGTGGCCGAGACGATCTTCGAGAACCGCTTCATGCATGTCAGCGAGCTGCTGCGCCTGGGCGCCCGGATCCGCACGACCGATGCGCGCCAGGCGGAGATCGAGGGGTTGAGCAATTGCGATGACAATACGGAGCCTGTGCCGGGCCTCTCCGGCGCCACGGTGATGGCCACCGACCTGCGCGCCTCCGCAAGCCTGGTCATCGCCGGGCTGGTGGCGCAGGGCGAGACCGTGGTGGACCGCATTTATCACCTCGATCGCGGCTACGACTGCATGGAAGCCAAACTGCGCGGCCTTGGCGCTGATGTCGAAAGAATCTGATGACGATGATTACTCTGGCTCTGTCCAAGGGCCGTATTTTTGATGAAACCATGCCGTTGCTGGCGGCTGCCGGCATCGAGGTGCTGGAAGATCCCGAAACCTCGCGCAAGCTGATCCTGCCGACCAATCAGCCGGACGTGCGCGTGGTGATGGTGCGCGCCACCGACGTGCCCACCTACGTGCAATATGGCGGCGCGGACATCGGCGTGACGGGCAAGGATACGTTGATCGAGCACGGCGGCCAGGGCCTGTTCCGGCCGCTCGACCTGAACATCGCCAGGTGCCGCGTGAGCGTGGCGGTGCGCAGCGATTTCGACTACGCGCACGCCGTCACGCAGGGCTCGCGCCTGAAGGTGGCGACCAAGTACACCCAGATCGCGCGCGACTTCTTCGCCTCCAAGGGCGTGCACGTCGATCTGATCAAGCTCTACGGCAGCATGGAGCTGGCGCCGCTCACGGGCATGGCCGACGCCATCGTCGATCTGGTGTCCACAGGCAATACGCTCAAGGCCAACAACCTGGTGGAAGTCGAACGCATCATGGACATCAGCTCGCACCTGGTGGTGAACCAGGCCGCGCTCAAGCTCAAGCAGGAACCGCTGCGCCACATCATCGACGCGTTCGCCTCCGCGATCCGTCAGGACTGATTCCTTTTTTTGTCTCATTGGAAAGTCGAAACATCATGTCAATGCAAGCCGTTCCCCTGCGCCTGTCCACTGCCTCGAACACGTTCGAGGCCGACTTCGCTGCGCGGCTGCATTGGTCTGCGGATACGGATGCCGCCATCGAGCAGCGTGTGGCGGACATCCTCGCTGACGTGCAAAAGCGCGGCGATGCGGCGGTGCTGGAGTACACCGCGCGCTTCGATGGATTGAACGAGACGCAGATGGCCGCGTTGGAGCTCACGCAGGACGAACTGAAGGCGGCGTTCGACAGCCTCGACGATGCGCAAAAGCATGCGCTGCAAGCCGCGGCCAAACGCGTGCGAACCTATCATGAGGCGCAGAAGAAGGCCAATGGCGAGAGCTGGAGCTACCGCGACGAGGATGGCACGCTGCTGGGGCAGAAGGTCACGCCGCTGGACCGCGTGGGCATCTACGTGCCCGGCGGCAAGGCGGCGTATCCCTCCAGCGTGTTGATGAACGCGATTCCCGCGCAGGTCGCGGGCGTGCAGGACATCATCATGGTCGTGCCCACGCCGCGCGGCGAGAAGAACGCACTGGTGCTGGCGGCGGCCTATGTGGCGGGCGTGCATCGCGCGTTCACCGTGGGCGGCGCGCAGGCCGTCGCGGCATTGGCCTATGGCACGCAGACCATCCCCAAGGTGGACAAGATCACCGGCCCGGGCAACGCCTATGTGGCGAGTGCCAAGAAGCGCGTTTTCGGCACGGTGGGCATCGACATGATCGCGGGCCCGTCCGAGATCCTGGTGCTCGCCGACGGCACGACACCGCCGCAGTGGGTGGCGATGGATCTGTTCAGCCAGGCCGAGCACGACGAACTCGCCCAGTCGATCCTGCTGTGCCCGGATGCGGCCTATATCGACGCCGTGCAGCGTGAAATCGACCGCCTGCTGCCCGACATGCCGCGCAGGGACATCATCGCCAGGAGCCTCACGGGGCGCGGCGCGCTGATTCTCACCCGGGACATGGAGGAAGCCTGCGCGATCAGCAACCGCATCGCTCCGGAGCACCTGGAGGTATCGAGCAGCGATCCGCACCGCTGGGAGCCGCTGCTCAAGCACGCGGGCGCGATTTTCCTGGGCGCATACACCAGCGAGAGCCTGGGCGACTATTGCGCAGGCCCCAACCACGTGCTGCCCACCAGCGGCACGGCGCGTTTTTCCTCGCCCCTGGGCGTCTACGACTTCCAGAAGCGTTCCAGCCTGATCGAAGTGAGCGAGGCGGGAGCCCAGGTGCTGGGCAGGATCGCCGCGGAACTTGCTTACGGTGAAGGCCTGCAGGGACACGCGCGCGCTGCCGAGATGCGTCTGTCCAAATAGGCCGATTGAATTACACGAATTTCGTGTTGCACGAAATTCGTGTAAACTGGGCCCCGTGAAGAACCTCACCATCACCGTGGAAGACGATGTGCTCGAATGGGCGCGCATCGAAGCAGCCCGCCGCGGCACCAGCGTGTCGCGCATGGTGGGCGATTTCATGGCTGAGATGCAGCGGCGCGAGGACTCCTATGAGCGCGCCTATCTTGCCTGGCGTACCGACGAACGCAGTTGGAACGCTGCCTTGCCCTCCGGCGGCAGGGCCGGGCGCAAGGCGGGCGTCACCCGTTCATCCACGAAGGATGCGGCGCAATGAATCCCGTGTTCGTCGACACTTCGGTGCTGATTGCCGCTGAGGATGTGGGGGCTGCCGACCTGCACCAGGCCACGCTCTCGTGGCTCGACGCGCTGTGGAGAACGCGCAGCGGCCGTACCGGCAGCCAGGCGCTGTGCGAGTTCTACGACCAGGTCACCACGGCCGCCGTCGCACTGCCGCAGGGCGATGCGCGCGCCGCGATTCGCCGCTACCAGACCTGGAATCCCTGGCAGACCGATGCGGCCACGCTGGAGACCGCCTGGGCGGTGCAGGCCCGCCACCAGCTGGCGTTCGGCGACTGCCTGGCCGTGGCCTGCGCGCAGCACAGCGGCTGCGACCGGATGCTGACGCTGCACCTGCCGCATGGCGCGCAGTACGGCGGCGTGACCATGGTGCATCCGTTGCATGAGGCCGCGCCCGAGGATGCCGGGCATTGATCCGGCGCCAGCTTCCTCTTCGATTTCATTTTTCCTTTTCTCATCAACCCTCTCATTCGCCATTCGACGACCAAGAAGTTTTCATCATGACCACTCTGTCCGCTACCCAGACCAAGGCACTTGACTGCATCCGTTCCGATGTGCGCGCAATGCACGCGTACGTGGTGCACGGCGCCGAGGGGTATCTGAAGATGGATGCGATGGAAAACCCGTTCAGCCTGCCCGCGGCGTTGCAGCAGGAGCTTGGCCGGCGCCTGGGCTCGCTGCCCATCAACCGTTATCCGGGCGTGCGCCAGAATGACCTGAAGGCGGCGCTCGCCGCCCATGCGGGTGCGCCCGAAGGCTCCGCCGTGCTGCTCGGCAATGGCTCGGACGAGATCATTTCGCTGCTGGCGCTGGCCTGCGCGCAGCCGCACGATGGCGCGCGCGCCGCGATGATCGCGCCAATGCCCGGCTTCGTGATGTACCCGATGAGCGCCCAGCTGCAGGGGCTGGATTTCTTCCCCGTATCTCTCAATGCGGATTTCGAGCTGGACGAGCAGGCCATGCTGGCGGCCATCGCCGAGCACCGGCCCGCGATCACGTATCTTGCCTACCCCAACAACCCGACGGCCACGCTGTGGGATGAGGCCGTGGTCCAGCGCGTGATCGACGCGGTGGGCGAGCAGGGCGGGCTGGTGGTGATGGACGAGGCGTACCAGCCGTTCGCCAGCCGCAGCTGGCTGACGCGCATGAAGGCCGAGCCGCAGCGCAACGGCCACGTGCTGTTGATGCGCACGCTCAGCAAGTTCGGTCTGGCGGGCGTGCGCCTGGGCTATCTGATCGGCCCGCAGGCCATCGTCAATGAAATCGACAAGGTGCGCCCGCCCTACAACGTCAGCGTGCTCAACTGCGAGGCCGCGCTCTTCGCGCTGGAACATGCCGATGTCTTTGCCGCCCAGGCCCGGGAAATCCGCACCGGGCGCGCCAGGCTGATTGACGATCTGCGCAATATTCCGGGTGTCCTGAAGGTCTGGGACAGCGAGGCCAACATGGTGCTCGTGCGGGTGGCTGACGCCGCCAGGACCCATGAAGGCATGAAGGCGCGGAAAGTGCTGATCAAAAACGTTTCTACAATGCACCCATTGCTGGCCAACTGCCTGCGCCTGACGGTCGGAAACGCGGCCGACAACGCGCAGATGCTCGCGGCGCTGCAGGCTTCCCTATGACATCATCTCTCGTACCCTCCTCACCAGCGGCGGATGCCGGCGCAGACCGCGTCGCCGAAGTCGCGCGCAACACGGCGGAGACGCGCATCAAGGTGCGTGTCAACCTGGACGGCAGCGGCGCATCGCGCATCGCCACCGGCATCGGCTTTTTCGATCACATGCTCGAGCAGATCGCACGCCATGGCCTCATCGACCTGCACATCGACTGCGACGGCGACCTGCACATCGACGGCCACCATACGGTCGAGGACGTGGGCATCACGCTGGGCCAGGCGTTCGTCCGGGCCGTCGGCGACAAGAAGGGTATCCGCCGCTACGGGCATGCCTACGTGCCGCTCGACGAAGCGCTGTCGCGCGTGGTGGTCGATTTCTCGGGCCGTCCGGGCCTGCATCTGCACATCCCGTTCACCGCCTCCAGCATCGGTGCGTTCGACACCCAGCTCACCTACGAGTTCTTCCAGGGTTTCGTGAACCATGCGGGCGTGACGCTGCACATCGACAACCTCAAGGGCATCAATGCCCATCACCAGTGCGAGACGGTGTTCAAGGCCTTCGCCCGCGCGCTGCGCGACGCGCTCGAGCGCGACCCGCGTTCGGCCGGCATGATTCCATCGACCAAGGGGTCGCTATAAAAACCGCAACAGACTTGGGCGCAAGAGATTTATGAGCAATGAATCGAAAACCGTCGCGGTGGTCGACTACGGCATGGGCAATCTGCGCTCGGTCTCGCAGGCCGTGCTGGCGGCATCCAGCGGCAGCGGCTGGAGTGTCGTCGTCACCTCGCGGCCGGAGCAGGTCAGGGCCGCGCAGCGCGTGGTGCTCCCCGGGCAGGGCGCGATGCGCGACTGCATGCGCGAACTGCGCGAATCCGGCCTCGAGGAAAGCGTTCGCGAAGCCGCGGCCAGCAAGCCCCTTTTCGGCGTGTGCATCGGCATGCAGATGCTTCTGGACTACAGCGAGGAGGGCGATACGCCCGGTCTTGGGCTGATCCCCGGCAAAGTAGTCAGGTTTGATCTGGCGGGCCGCCTCCAGGAAGACGGCAGCCGCTTCAAGGTGCCGCAGATGGGCTGGAACGGTGTTCGCCAGGTTCGGCATGAAGGCGCCATACACCCGCTTTGGCAGGGGATTCCCGACGGCAGCTTCTATTATTTCGTGCACAGCTTCTATGCCCGGCCCGAGCGCGCCGAACACGTCGTGGGCGAGGCCGATTACGGCGGATACTTTGCATCCGCCATCGCACGCGATAATATTTTCGCTACGCAGTTCCATCCGGAGAAAAGCTCCGAGCATGGCCTGGCCCTGTTTCGCAACTTCCTGAACTGGAAGCCCTGATATTCTTCAACCTGGTCGGGCTGACCTTTTTACCGATTCGCCCACTCTCCCGCTTACGATCATGCAGCTCATTCCCGCCATCGACCTCAAGGACGGCCAATGTGTGCGCCTCATTCAAGGCGACATGGACCAATCCACGATTTTTGGTGAAGACCCCGCCGCCATCGCGCGCCGCTGGCTGGATGCCGGGGCCCGCCGCCTGCATCTGGTCGACCTGAACGGCGCATTCGCAGGCCAGCCCAAGAACAAGGCGGCGATCAAGGCCATCCTGAAGGAAGTCGGCCGTGAAATCCCCGTGCAGCTCGGCGGCGGCATCCGCGACCTGGACACGATCGAAGCCTGCATCGACGCCGGCATGCGCTACGTCATCATCGGCACGGCCGCGGTGAAGAACCCCGGGTTCCTCAAGGATGCCTGCAGCGCGTTCGGCGGCCACATCATCGTGGGCCTCGACGCGAAGGACGGCAAGGTGGCTACGGACGGCTGGAGCAAGCTCACCGGCCATGAGGTCGTCGATCTGGCGAAGAAGTACCAGGATTGGGGCGTCGAATCCATCATCTACACCGATATCGGCCGCGACGGCATGCTCTCGGGCATCAACATCGATGCGACGGTGAAGCTTGCCCAGGCGCTGTCGATCCCGGTGATCGCCTCTGGCGGCCTGGCCGGCATGGCCGACATCGAGCAGCTCTGCGCGGTCGAGCACGAAGGCATCGAGGGCGTGATCTGCGGGCGCGCCATTTATTCCGGTGATCTGGATTTCGCCGCGGCACAGGATCGCGCGGACGAGCTGTCGGCCTGATCGAGTGATGATTCTCGTCACCGGCGGCGCCGGTTTCATCGGCTCCCATACCTGCGCGGCGCTGGCAAGCCAGGGCCTGCCCTATGTGGTGCTGGACAATTTCTCGAACAGCAAGCCATCGGTGCTGGAGCGCCTGGAGCGCATCACCGGCAGGCCCGTTCCCTTCATCGAGGGCGACGTGCGCGACGCGGCGCTGGTGGCGCGCGTGCTGCGCGAGCAGGGCATCACGGCGGTCATCCACTTCGCGGGGCTGAAGGCTGTGGGTGAATCGGTGCGCGAGCCGCTCCGGTATTACGACACCAACGTATCCGGCACGGTGACGCTGCTCTCGGCGATGCGCGACGCCAACGTGCGCACGCTGGTGTTCTCCTCGTCGGCGACGGTATATGGCGAGCCCGACAGCTCCCCCATTCCCGAAGATGCCGCGCATCGGCCCATGAATCCCTACGGCCACACGAAGAGCATGGCCGAGCGGATCCTGGCGGATCTCGACGGCTCCGAGCCGGGTCTGTGGCGTCTTGCGCGGCTGCGCTACTTCAATCCCGTGGGCGCGCATGAAAGCGGCCTCATCGGTGAAGACCCGCAGGACGTGCCCAACAACCTGATGCCATTCGTGGCGCAGGTGGCGGCGGGGGTGCGCAAGGAATTGAGTATTTTCGGCGGCGACTATCCCACCGCCGACGGGACGGGCGTGCGCGACTACATCCATGTGAGCGACCTCGCCGAGGGCCACGTCGCTGCGCTGCGCTATTTGCAGCAGCACCCAGGACTGCTGACGGTCAACCTGGGCACGGGCGATCCCGTGTCGGTTCTGCAGATGGTCAAGGCGTTCGAGCGCGCCAGCGGGCGGGCCGTGCCCCACCGAATCGTCGAGCGCAGGCCCGGCGACGTGGCCGCCTACTGGGCCGATCCCTCCTCGGCCGAGCGCCTGCTGGGATGGCGGGCCACGCGCAGTGTCGAGCAGATGTGCGCCGATGTCTGGCGCTGGCAGAACGGCGAAGCCCGCCGCGTTCAATGAGCGTCTCGATCGAGTCCTGCGCATCGCGGGTGCGCGGTGAAACACTCCATGGACAGCCGGTGGTCAGGCTTTCGCTGCCATGCGGCGACAGCGCCCTGGTCGCGCTGCACGGCGCACAGGTGATTTCGTGGCATACGCCGAGCGGCGGTGAGCACCTCTTCTTGAGTGATCGCGCAGTCTGGAACGGCAGGGATGCCGTGCGCGGCGGCGTGCCGATCTGCTTTCCCCAGTTCAATCAGCGCGGCCCGTTGGCCAAGCACGGGTTCGCCCGCAACCTGCCCTGGCGCTTGCTGGATTCGGTCGTCGAAGTGGACGGCGTCACGGCCACTCTGGCCTTGCGCGATGACGAAACCACGCGCGCCTGGTGGCCGCATGGCTTCGATGCCCGCCTGGTGCTGAGCCTGCGGGCAGGCGTTCTGCGCATGGCGCTCGAACTCGAGAACACCGGCAAGGATAGCTGGAGTTTCACCGGCGCGCTGCACACCTATCTGCGCGTGCCGGGGATCGATGGCATGCAGCTCGATGGACTGTCGGGGTTGGCGCGGTGGGATGCGGTGCGCGATCTGCATGGCCTGCAGCGGGGAACGGTTCGGTTCGATGGAGAATACGACAGCGTGTTCGCCCCCGCAGCGGCGCCCTTGCGCCTGCGGGACAGCGCGGCACGGCGCTCGATGATCATTGAAAACAGCGCGGGCTGGGGCAATGTGGTTGTCTGGAACCCCGGCGCGGCGCTGTGCGCGAAGCTCGAGGACATGCCCGCGCAAGGCTATCGCCACATGCTGTGCGTGGAGGCGGCCTGCGTGGATCGGCCCGTGATGCTGGAGCCCGGCCAGCGCTGGAGCGGCTGGCAGCAGCTCACGCAGTGGCGCGCGCAGGCGCATTGACGGCGGGGCCTGCCATGTTTTCCCCGGTACCGTTTTCCGGTGCCCGCGGGAAGATGGCTGGATAGATTTGATGGACACATTGTCAGTTTGATTCGGAGATTTCACAGTGCTTGCAAAACGCATCATCCCCTGCCTCGACGTCACCGGCGGCCGCGTCGTCAAAGGCGTGAACTTCGTCGAGCTGCGCGACGCCGGCGACCCGGTGGAGATCGCCGCGCGCTACAACACGCAGGGCGCGGACGAGCTCACCTTTCTCGACATCACGGCCACCAGCGACGGCCGCGATCTGATCCTGCCCATCATCGAGGCGGTGGCCAGCCAGGTGTTCATCCCGCTCACCGTCGGTGGCGGCGTGCGCACGGTCGAGGACGTGCGCAGGCTGCTGAACGCGGGCGCGGACAAGACCAGCTTCAACTCGGCGGCCATCTCCAACCCTGACGTGATCAGCGCGGCCAGCGACAAATATGGCGCGCAATGCATCGTCGTCGCCATCGACGCCAAGCGCCGCCAGGGCCAGGATCTGGCCGAGCGTGGCGAGGGCTGGGATGTCTACAGCCACGGCGGCCGCAAGAACACCGGCCTGGATGCCGTGAAATGGGCTGCCGAGATGGCGCGGCGCGGCGCGGGCGAAATCCTGCTGACCAGCATGGATCGCGACGGAACCAAGTCGGGCTTCGATCTGGCGCTCACCCGCGCAGTGGCGGACGCGGTGAGCGTGCCGGTGATCGCCTCGGGAGGCGTCGGCAATCTGGACCATCTGGCGGATGGCGTGCAGCAGGGCGGCGCCGATGCGGTGCTGGCGGCCAGCATCTTCCACTATGGCGAATACACCGTGCAGCAGGCCAAGGAGCGCATGCGCGAGCGCGGGATTCCAGTGCGTCTCTGAGAACGTGTTTACGATCTCTACGCAGCCGCGTTGGAGTGCAATCGGGATGA
>NZ_JBEBOW010000118.1:0-11984 GCF_040396215.1 Diaphorobacter ruginosibacter
CACAGAAGGCGCAATCATGCGGCGAACGGCCCTCCGGGGCCGTTTTGCTTTGTGTGGCGAACGCATAATGCGGTACGGGCTGCCTCTTCATTGCCCTCTCGCAACACACAAGAAGATATCAAGAAGACATCACCATGACGCAAACCGTTTTTGTCCTCAACGGCCCCAACCTGAATCTGCTCGGCACCCGGGAGCCGGCTGTCTATGGATCGCAAACACTGGCCGACGTGGAGCGGCTCTGCGCGGATGCGTGCGCACGCCACGGCTTCGATCTGGTGTTTCGCCAGAGCAATCATGAAGGCGAGCTGGTGGACTGGATCCATGAAGCCGGCGGTCTCCACGCCGAGGGCAGGCTGCGCGGCATGGTGCTCAACGCCGCCGCGTACACGCATACCAGCGTGGCGCTGCTCGATGCGGTCAAGGGCACGGGCGTGCCCATGATCGAATTGCACATCAGCAACGTGCATGCGCGCGAGGCATTTCGCCATCACTCCTATCTCTCAGCTGCGGCCAGGGCCGTGATGTGCGGCTTCGGCGTGGCGGGCTATGGCCTCGCCATCGACGCCATGGCAGGCTGGGCGCAGGCATGAGCGGGAGCGAGCAGACGCTGGCCCAATTGCCGCTGCCGGAGAGCGCGCGCCGGCTGGAGGCGGCATCCACGGTGCATCGCACAGCATACGCTGAAGGCGATGTAGTCTGGCATGTCTGGGGCGAGCTGGCGGCCGGCGACACGCCGGTGGTGCTGTTTCACGGCGGCAGCGGAAGCTGGACGCACTGGATCCGCAATATCTCCGATCTGGCCGCTGCGGGCCGTCAGGTGTGGGCGGTGGATTTGCCGGGCTTCGGGGACTCTGCCGCGCCGCCTTCGGGCAGTGATGCGGATGGAATCATCGAGCCTCTGTATGAAAGCATGCGCGAGTTGTTCGGCCCGCGCGCGTGCGATCTGGTCGGATTCTCGTTTGGCGGCATGACGGCAGGCATGTTGCTGGCCGCACACCCCGAGTTGGCCCGGCAGCTCGTGCTGGTCGGCGCACCCGCCATGGGCGTGGTGCCCAAGCGGCAGTTCGAGCTGAAGGCCTGGCGTCATCTGCCTGCGGACGGGCAGATGAGCGCGCACCGTTTCAACCTGGCGGCGCTGATGCTGCACGACCATTCGCTCATCGAGGGCGAAGCGCTGGCGGTGCATGTGAACAACGTGGTGCGCGACCGCATGCAGCGCAGGCGCCTGGCCCATACGGACATCCTGGCGCGATCGCTGCCAGCCGTGAGCTGCCCCGTGCATGCGATCTATGGCGCAAGCGATGCGCTCTACAAGGAATGGATCGGCGTGCTGGAGCAGGCCTATGCGGACGCCGCGCCGGATTTCCGTGGCATGGAGCTGGTGGAGGACTGCGGCCATTGGGTGCAGTTCGAGCGTCCGCAGGCGTTTCTGGAGGCCTTGCTTCGCGCGCTGGCCGATGGCGAACGCGCGCGCTGACTGTGAACCGGTAAAGGCGGATGGTGATGAGCACGTGGCAGATCGATGAGCGCGAGGTGGAGTTCAAGGCGATCCGCGCGCAAGGCGCGGGTGGCCAGAACGTGAACAAGGTCTCCAGCGCCATGCATCTGCGCTTCGACATCGCGGCTTCTTCGCTGCCGCAGGAGATCAAGCAGCGCTTGCTCGCACTGGGCGATCAGCGCATCACGCATGAGGGCATCATCGTGATCAAGGCGCAGCAATACCGCACGCAGGAGGCCAACCGGCTCGATGCGCTGGCGCGCCTGCAGGCGCTGGTGGACAGCGCCGCCGTGGTGCGCAGAACGCGGCGCGCGACCCGGCCGACATGGTCTTCGCGGCAAAAGCGCCTGGAGGGCAAGTCGCTGCGCTCCGGTGTGAAGGCGTTGCGCGGCAGGGTGCGCGACGGGGACTGAACCTCATGCCGTGCTTGGGCGCGGCGAGGTATCCGCGATGTTCTGGTCCCGTCCTCTCACTGAATCCGAACACGATTTCGTGCGCCGCTTCTTCGCCCATTCCATGGACGAACTGAGGCCCCGTCTGCGCATCCATGTGCGGCGCCTGGGCGACCGGCGGCGGGCGCTGTCGATGAATGGCGGGCGCATTTCCATGCCGCGCACCTGCTTTGGGCTAGGTGATCCGGGGCGGCCGCTCAGGCTGTCCGATCCCTGGGTTGGCGGTGTTTTCGCGCATGAGCTGCTGCATCAGTGGCAACGGCTGCAAGGCCGGAAGGTGACGCGCGAGGCTGCCTGGCTGCAACTGAAAGCGGTGTGCCTGCGGCGTGATCCCTATGCCTACGAGCCGTGCGGCGACGCTGCCCGGATGCTCGAGCAGTTCCTGCACGCGCAGGTGGAACAGCAGGGGCAGATGTGGCAGGACTATGTGGCGGGCTGCCTTTGCGGCCAAGCCGATCCGGCATTCGAGGGCGTGGCGCGGCATGTGGCAGGGCGCCCCGGCCATACGCCTTTTTCGCCTACCCGGGCGTGAAGTTCAGCGCCGCGGTGAAGTCGCCGGCGTCCACATCCCGCGCCGACCCGAACCCCGCGACATGCCGCGCCAGCGACGGCGTGATGCAGACGAAGCGGAAATCGGGCAGGCCGGTCATGAACTCCGCTTCGGGAAAACGCCGCACGTAGGCGGCGCGCGCCGCCTGGCAGAGCACGCTGCCCGTGGGCGGAGTCGATGCCACGCCCTGCAGGCTGACGCGTTCGAGAGCGTGCACTCCCTCACCCGCCATTTCGGGCGCGCAAAAGAGCAAGGAGACGGCGGGGTGCTGCTCCATGGCCCGCGTGTGCGCGGCAAGGGCGCTGACGTGCACGACGACGCAGCCGTATTCGGCGCACCAGGCGAAAGGCACCATGGAAACCAGCGGCGCGTCTCCTTCCTGGCGGGCCGACGTGGCAAGCGCGGCCGTGCGGCGTTGGCTGATCAGCTCGCGCAGGCTGCGCTGAAGGCGGGATTCATGGGACATGGCTGGGTGCTTTCCTGCTGGCTGGAGTGAGGTGGCGCAAAGGCGCCGCACGGCGATTGTAGAAAGCGAAGGACAGCCGGGGAAGCCTGGCCGCAACCGACCGTGCCCGATCAGGCAAGAACCTGGCGCGCGACGCGCGATGGAGCCCCAGGCTCCATCAAGCGCCACTCATGCGCAGGGCTGCGCGTGGCGGCGCTGGCGTTCCTGGCGGTCGAGGCGGTCAAGTTCCGCGCAGACGTCGGCCATGCGTCCTGAAATCACCATTCTGCCCATGCCCGATGCGTCGGGCTTGACCACCACGCGCAGGGCCGGGCGCTGCGGGGCCTCCGGTGGCGTGATGAGCGTACGGGAGGCGGGTGCGCGTGTTCCCGCCATGTTGTCGCTGTTGGAGGCGCTCGCGCGGAGACTGCGGGCCTTGGCAAGGCGCGGGCGCACGAGCAGCTTCAGCTCGGAGATGTCGATGGCGGTTGTCGATTCATGGACCACGCTGTCGTTTCCCGCGCGTCGGGCGAGCCAGTGCGTGACGCTGTGGAAGGGCTGCGTGAGGGAGGTCAGTTCGATGAGGGCAGAACGCATGTGGGTACTCCGCATGGCGCATGAGGCCATGAAAGGCTGGACACAGGCAGGATTGCCGAACACACGGAAAGCGCGCTGCCGCAGGGTTGACGAAAACAGTGTTTCGTCAAACGCCCGCCACCTGCGAAAGGCGCTGGGAAAAAGGCTCTACATGAGCATGGTGTTGCGGATCAGGCCGACCGCCAGTCCCTCGATTTCAAACGGCTCGCCGGGCTGTACGGTAATGACCGGGTAATCGGGGTTTTCGGGCAGCAGCTCGATATGATCCCCCGCGCGGCGCAGGCGCTTGACGGTGACTTCATCGCCCAGGCGCGCCACGACGATCTGGCCGTTGCGCACGTCGCTGGTGGCCTGCACGGCCAGCAGGTCGCCATCCATGATGCCGGCGTCGCGCATGGACATGCCGCGCACCTTGAGCAGGTAATCGGGCTTGCGCGCGAACAGGCTGCCCTCGACGGTATAGCTCTGGTCGACGTGTTCTTGCGCGAGAATGGGCGAACCCGCCGCGACGCGGCCGATCAGCGGCAGCACGAGCTGGTTGAGCCCTGGAATCGGCAGGTTGAACTGCGAGCCCCGGGCGGCGTTGATGCTGCGCACGGCCTCCGAGCGCAGGCGAATGCCGCGCGAAGTGCCGCTGACCAGCTCGATCACGCCCTTGCGCGCGAGAGCCTGCAGGTGCTCTTCGGCCGCATTGGCTGATTTGAATCCGAGCTGCGCGGCGATTTCGGCGCGCGTCGGGGGAGCGCCGGTGCGTGAAATGGCATTCTGGATGAGATCCAGAATCTGCTGCTGGCGGGCAGTGAGCTTGGGGCTGTCGGACATGGTGCGATCCATCCAATCCAGTCGGGTTATGAAATGGTACTGGTAAAAAATCCAGTAACTGTATTTTTGAACAGTTTTTAAGGAGACGCAAGTGTTTGTTGCAAAAAAAATCGTACTGCTCGGCACCGGCGGCACGATAGCCGGCACTTCGCCAGTGGCCGGTGCCGGCACGGGCTATACCGCCGCGCAGATCGCAGTGGCCGAACTGCTCGATGCCGTTCCGGCGATCCGGGAGGTGGCCAGGGGCGGAGTGCTGGCCGAGCAGGTGTCGCAGCTCGACAGCAAGGACATGACGCACGCTGTCTGGCTCAGGCTTGCGCGGCACTGCGAACAGCATCTGGCGGACCCCGAGGTGCAGGGCATCGTGATCACGCATGGAACGGACACCCTGGAGGAGACGGCATGGTTTCTGCAGTCGGTGCTTGCACCGGCCAAGCCGGTGGTGCTGTGCAGCGCCATGCGGCCAGCCACCGCGATGACGCCCGATGGGCCGCAGAATCTTCTGGATGCCGTCGTCGTCGCGGCGGAGCCCACGGCCTGCGGCGTGCTGTGCGTGGCCGCGGGTGAGATCCACGGCGCCCGCGAGGTCCGCAAGGCGCATCCGCTGCGGCTGAACGCGTTCTCGTCCGGCGATGTCGGGCCGCTTGGCTGGGTGGAGGAGCGCAGCGTGCGCTGGGCGCGCGACCTTGCGCCGGTGCGTCCGCACGAGTCGTCTGCGGGGCAGATGGTGCGCGGCCTGCCCGAGGCGGATCTGTGGCCGCAGGTGGAAATCGTGATGAGCCACGCCGGCGTCAGCCATGCGCTGGTGAAGGCGCTTGTGGACCAGGGCGTCGATGGCATCGTGGTGGCCGCGACCGGCAATGGCACGGTGCATGAGGAGCTGGAAAAGGCGCTGGAAGAGGCCGAGCGGAGCGGCATCGTGGTGAGGATCGCGTCACGCTGCACCGAAGGGCGGATGCCTGGCGCGCCGGACGCCCGGTGGGCCAGCGCCAACGGGCTCAGTCCGGTCAAGGCGCGTATCAGCCTGTTGCTGGATCTGATCGATGACGATCTGGCCGCCGCGCATGATGAAGGCGCTGCGGTGGAATGAGCCCCGGTGCTCCCTGTGGACGGGCTCCATGAAAAACGCCGCTGTGAAGCGGCGTTTTTCATGAGGGCGGGAGCAATCAGCTTGCGAGTGCGGCCAGCGCGCGCTCGGTGATCTCTTCCACGGAGCCCGTGCCGCTGATCGCGCGGTATTTGGGCGCGGCGGCGGCATCGGCCTTGGCCCAGTTGGAGTAGTAGTCCACCAGGGGGCGCGTCTGGGCGTTGTATACGTCCAGGCGCTTGCGCACGGTTTCTTCCTTGTCGTCGTCGCGCTGGACCAGGTCTTCGCCGGTCAGGTCGTCCTTGCCCTTGGTCTTGGGCGGATTGAACTTGACGTGGTAGGTGCGGCCCGAGGCCGGGTGCGAGCGGCGGCCACTCATGCGCTCGATGATGGCATCGAACGGCACGTCGATTTCCAGCACGTAGTCGAGCTTCACGCCGGCTGCCTTCATGGCGTCGGCCTGTGGGATGGTGCGCGGAAAACCGTCGAACAGGAAGCCCTTGGCGCAATCGGGCTGCGCAATGCGCTCCTTCACCAGATTGATGATGAGTTCATCGCTCACCAGCTGGCCGGCGTCCATCACGGCCTTGGCCTGCACGCCCAGCGGCGTGCCGGCCTTGACGGCCGCGCGCAGCATGTCGCCAGTGGAGATTTGAGGGATACCATACTTCTGGCAGATGAACGCGGCTTGCGTGCCCTTTCCGGCGCCGGGGGCGCCGAGCAAAATGAGTCTCATGGATGTCCTCTTCTGGATGTTGAAATCTGCTGGCACGATAGCCGCGGGCGTGCCAGCTCCCGGTCTTGTGCTCTGAACCCGTCAAGGATAGCACGCGTGTCCCGCACCAAACTGACGCATTGCATTCGCAATGGCCCGCATTCCGGATGGAATCAGGCGAACAGGGCGCGCACGCGTTCGAGGTCGGCGGGGGTGTCCACGCCGGAGCCGGGCGCGTTCGCGGTCACGTGGACCGCGATGCGATGGCCGTGCCAGAGCGCGCGCAGTTGCTCCAGTGCTTCCATGGCTTCCGTGGGGGCAGGGGGCAAGGTGGGGAACTGGCGCAGGAAACCGGCGCGGTAGCTGTAGATGCCGATGTGGCGCAGCGGCGCCATGCCTTTGGCGGCAGCGGGCAGCTTGTCGCCGTCCTTCCACCAGGCGGCGCCCGGCGCGGCGTCGCGCGCGAATGGAATCGGCGAGCGGCTGAAATAGTGCGCGAGGCCCTTGGCGTCGAGCACCACCTTCACCACGTTGGGGTTGGCGTAGTCCTCGAACGAGTCGATGGCGTGCGCCGCCGTGCCCATGCTGGCGTCGTGGCGCTCGCCAAGAAGGGTGGCGACGGCGTCGATCAGTCGCGGATCGATCAGCGGCTCGTCTCCCTGGACGTTGACGACGATGTCGCCGCCGTCGAGGCCGAGCCGTTCGCAGGCTTCGGCCAGGCGATCGCTGCCGCTGGGGTGGTCCGGGCGCGTGAGAATGGCCTGCACGCCATGGGCCGCGCAGGCATCGACGATGCGCGCGTCATCGGCGGCCACCACCGAGCGGGCCGCGCCGCTTTGCATTGCACGCTGCGCGACGCGCACCACCATGGGGGCTCCGGCGATGTCCGCCAGCGGCTTGCCGGGCAGGCGGCTGGAGTCCATGCGCGCGGGGATCAGCACCGTGAAAGGCGCTTTCTCGGTGGACGCCATGCTCATGCCTGCAGTTCGGCGTCGGTGAGTTCGCGCGCTTCGTTTTCGAGCATGACGGGGATGCCGTCCCGCACCGGGTAGGCCAGGCGGGCGCTGCGCGAGATCAGCTCCTGACGCTCCCGGTCATAGGTCAGAGGCCCCTTGGTGACGGGGCATACCAGCAGTTCAAGCAGTTTGGGATCCATGGCGGTCTTGCGGCGGCGCACCGGGGCGCGGCCGCTCATTGAATTGAGTCGAGTGGCTGATGATACCGCCTGAGCCGTGCCTGCAGCTCGACGAAAAACTCCTCAGGCAGGCGCACTTCGAGAGGCACGGCCAGCGCCCCGGGCTCGACGTCCCACAGCTTGGCGGCGTCCTTTTCGGTGCAAAGCAGCGGCAGGGACAGGTCGCCGCCGCGCCGCCAGTGCGAGAAATCGCTGTGATCGGGCAGGGCGAAGGTCTCCCGCAGATCCAGGCCGCGCTCGCGCAGCATGGCGAAGAACTCCTCGGGACGGGCGATGGCGGCAAGCGCCGCGGCGGGCTGGCCGCGCAGGGCGGCCAGCGGCACGCGCCGTCCCTTGGCGTCCACGGCCTCGTCGGCAAGCCGGCGCCCGATCTTGAACTGCGGCGCGCCGCCGCCCGGCGGGCGGCCTGCGTAGAGCACCAGGTCGACGTCGCGTGGCCAGGGTTCGCGCAGCGGGCCGGCGGGCAGCAGCCAGCCGTTGCCGATGCCCTCGTCATTGAATACGCAGACCTCGATGTCGCGTTGCAGCGCCAGGTGCTGGAGGCCGTCGTCGCAGACGATCACGTCGACGTCGGGGTGTTCAAGGAGCAGCGCCCGCGCCGCCTCGGCGCGCCGGCGCGCAACGAACACGGGCAACTGCGTGGCGCGGGATATCAGCAGCGGCTCGTCGCCCACGTCCCGCGGCGTGCTGTCGGCGGTCACAGCGCGGCAGTCCTGCGTTGCCCGGCCATACCCGCGCGAGACGATGCCGGGCCGCCAGCCTCGCGCGTGCAGGTGCCTGGCCACGGCGATCGTGACCGGCGTCTTTCCGGCTCCGCCCGCGATCACGTTGCCGATGGTGATGACGGGAACGTGAAGGCGCGTGCTCTTGAGGATGCCGTGGCGGTAGAGCCCGCGCCGCAGCGCCACGAGGCTGCGATGCAGCAGCGATATGGGCCACAGAAGCCAGCCGGCCATGCCGCGGCGCTGCCAGGCTGCGCGCAGCGCGGTCGAGGCGTGCTTGCCGGCCATGTCGCCTATTTGCCGGCCGATGCCGACGTCTGCGTGGCGAAGGTGATTTGCGAGAGGCCCACGCGGCGCGCGGCCTCCATGACGGTGATGACCGCCTGGTGAGGGGACGATGCATCCGCGCTGATGATGATCACGCTGTCCTTGCCGCCTGCTGCGGCGGCGGTGCGCAGCGCGCCCGAGACGGCCTCGACGTTCTTGCCGTCGAGCGCAGCGCGGTTGATGGCGTAGCGGCCGTCGGCGCCGACGGAGACGATGATTTCCCGGGGGCGGTCGCGCATCTGCTCGACGTCCGCAGCGGGCAGGGTGAGCTGCATCTCGGTGAATTTGCTGTAGGTGGTGGACAGCATCAGGAAGATCAGGATCACCAGCAGCACGTCGATGAACGGGATCAGATTGATCTCCGGCGCTTCCTTGGCGCGTGGACGAAAGTTCATGATCTATGGGCCTGCGTGGAGTGGAACTTCAGCCTGCGGCGAGGCGCTTGAGGTGGCGCATGAACTGCTCGGATGACAATTCCATCGACAGCAGGAAGTCGTCCACGCGGCTGCGGAAGTAGCGCCAGAAGATCAGGGTGGGAATCGCAATCATCAGGCCGAATGCCGTGTTGTAGAGGGCGATCGAGATTCCATGGGCCAACTGGGCGGGGTTGCCTCCCGACATGGTGTTGCCGCCGCCCTGCGAGCCGAAGATCTCGATCATGCCGACCACCGTGCCGAACAGGCCCAGCAGCGGCGCGGCCGAGGCGATCGTGGCCAGGGCGCTCAGGTACTTCTCGAGCCGGTGCGCCACGGCGCGTCCGGTGCTCTCCATGGACGCGCGCACGTCTTCCTCGGTGGCGTCGGGCTCGCTGTTGAGCGTGCGCAAACCGGAGGCGAGGACCTCGCCGAGCGCCGAGCTCTGGGCCAGTTGAGACACCACATCGGGGGCGGGCACGCCCTTGGCGGAAACCGTCATGGCCTCGTCCAGCAGCTTGGGCGGCGTCACGCGTGCGGTTTTCAGGGCAATGAAGCGCTCGATGATGAGTGCCAGGGCCAGAACGGAACAGGCAATCAACGGCCAGATGGGCCAGCCTGCGGCTTGTATGATCGACAACAAATCTCTCTCCCGCGAATAGAAAGCAGTGGCGATTATGGCTCAGCTCACTATAGCGGCTTGCAAACTGCGTAGCCTTTTATATCCTCTATCGCCGTCCTACAGCGATAATGGAGCACTCACCCACAGTTTCTGTGGATAACTTTGTGGGAAAGTAGGCCTGGGCGGTACGCAAAGCGGCACGGAATGGCGGTTTCTTTACATTGATGAAAAAATCGTCATCAAAATATCCTTTTAAATCAATTGGTTGCACGGAGAATGGTGCGTTTTGTAAGGTTTTTGGCTCCGGGGCAGCAGGGTGCCGTGACGGTACGCCCCTGTGGACTACTGATCATGCGCAAGCTTGCCGTAAACCCAGGACTGGCCTATGTTTGAGCGTCGAAACGTAGGACTGGAGCCCCATGTATGGGAAGTCGGCGCGCTGTGCCGCGCGGTGTCGGACGCCTTGCAGGCGCGGTTCAATCCCGTGGCGGTCCGGGGCGAGCTGACCGGCTTTTCCCGCGCCGCCAGCGGCCATTGCTATTTCTCGATCAAGGACGGTCAGGGGCAGATCCGGTGCGCCATGTTCAAGCGCGTGGCCTCGCTGATGGGTTTTTCTCCCCGGGACGGAGAGCTGGTCGAGGTGCGCGGGCGGATCGGCGTCTACGAGGCTCGCGGTGACCTGCAACTGGTGGTGGAAAGCATGGAGCGGGCCGGGCAGGGTGCGCTTTTCGAACAGTTTCTGCGGCTGAAGGCACGGCTGGAGGCCGAGGGCCTGTTCGATGGCGCCCGCAAACGCGAGTTGCCGCTCTTCCCGCGGGCGATCGGCGTGGTGACGTCGCCGGGGGCCGCAGCCTGGCATGACGTGATGACGGCCCTCAAGCGGCGCGTGCCGCATATCCCGGTCGTGCTCGTTCCCGCGCTGGTACAGGGCGCGCAGGCGCCGGCCTCCATCATCCGGGCGCTTCAGACGCTGTATGGCATGGCCGACGGCTCGCCGCAGCGGAGTATCGGGGCGCCGGCGCCGGACGTGATCCTGCTGGTGCGCGGCGGCGGCTCGATCGAGGACTTGTGGGCCTTCAATGACGAGCAGCTTGCGCGCACCGTCGTGCAAAGCCCGGTTCCTCTGGTCAGCGGGGTGGGGCACGAGACCGACTTCACGATCGCGGACTTCTGCGCCGACCTGCGCGCTCCGACGCCCACGGCGGCGGCGGAGCTGGTTTCGCAGCCGCGCGAAGTGTGGCTTCGCGCGCTGGCGCTGATGCGCGAGCGGCTGGGCGAATCGGTGCAGGGCCAGCTCGACCGGCATGCCCAGCGGCTGGACATGGCGGCGCGCCAGATCGGCCGCCCGTCGAATCTGGTGGCCAGGCAGCGCCTCGCGCTGATGCAGCGGGCGCAACGCCTGCGTCAATCGCTCGGCCAGCAACTGCACGCCTCGGACAAGCGGGTGGAGCAACTGGGCGCCGCCTTGCCCAGGGCGATGGAACGCTCGGCCGACCGGCTGCAGCAAAGGCTGGAGCGCGCGGGCACCAGGCTGGAGCTGCTCAACCCGCAGCATGTGCTGGCCCGTGGCTACGCCTTGCTATCCGACGAGAATGGCCGCACGGTCTCCAGCGTGACGCAGGTGGAGGCAGGTGACGCCCTGCATGCCTCGGTCGCGGACGGCCGGTTGGACGTCGTGGTCACCGCACCGCGCCTGCTCTGAATAGTGCAGAAAAGATTTCTTTTTTACAGAAATATTGATGCGATAGGTTGACTCGCGCTGTAAGTCGACGCCCTGTACATTCACGGATTCCGTCGGAGAGGCGGATTCCCCTCCTACAATGGTCAGGATCATTCACCGCGCTGCGGGAACCGGACTGGCCGGTCGGCGGCGCCAATTCATCACAACCACGAGGAAACCACTATGGAACGCACCCTGCCACCATTGCCCTATGCCATGGACGCCCTGGCTCCTGCCTACAGCCAGGAAACACTCGAGTACCACTACGGCAAGCACCACAAGGCATATGTGGACAAGCTCAACGAACTGCAAAAGGGCACCGAATTCGAGAACATGGAACTCGAAGACGTGGTCAAGAAGGCCTCGGGCGGCATGTACAACCAGGCCGCGCAGATCTGGAACCACACCTTCTTCTGGAACTGCATGACCCCCGGCGGCGGCGCGGAGCCCACGGGCGCGCTGGCCGACGCCATCAACAAGAAGTGGGGCAGCTACGCCGAGTTCAAGAAGGCCTTCGTCGCCTCCGCGGTGGGCAACTTCGGCTCCGGCTGGACCTGGCTGGTGAAGAAGGCCGACGGTTCGGTGGACATCGTCAACATGGGCGCGGCGGGCACTCCGCTGACCACGGGCGACAAGGCCCTGCTGACCGTTGACGTGTGGGAGCACGCCTATTACATCGACTACCGCAACGCCCGTCCGAAGTTCGTCGAAACCTTCTTCGACAAGCTGGTGAACTGGAAGTTCGCCGAACAGAATTTCGCCTGACCTTCCGGCGACTGTTCTTCTGAACGAAAACCTCCGCAAGGAGGTTTTTTTGTT
>NZ_JBEBOW010000119.1:0-11860 GCF_040396215.1 Diaphorobacter ruginosibacter
AAAAAACCCGGAGGCACCAGCCACCGGGTTTTTTGTTGTAGGGGTACGGCCACTCTCGTGCCGTACCGGGTGAAGCGCGGATCAGCGCTTGATGTCGCGGCGTGCGGCGCCGGTGTACAGCTGGCGCGGGCGGCCGATCTTGTATTCCGGGTCGCTGATCATCTCGTTCAGCTGGGCGATCCAGCCAACGGTGCGTGCCAGGGCGAAGATGCCGGTGAACAGGTTCACTGGAATACCGATGGCGCGCTGCACGATGCCGGAGTAGAAGTCCACGTTGGGGTAGAGCTTGCGCGAGACGAAATAGTCGTCTTCCAGGGCGATCTTCTCGAGCTGCTTGGCCAGCGCGAACAGCGGGTCCTTTTCAAGGCCGAGTTCCGCGAGCACTTCATTGCAGGTCTCCTGCATGAGCTTGGCGCGCGGGTCGTAGTTCTTGTAGACGCGGTGGCCAAAGCCCATCAGCTTGACGCCGGAGGACTTGTCCTTGACCTTCTCCATGAATTCGCCGACCTTGGAGACGCCGCCCATGCGCTGGATGTCTTCCAGCATGTTCAGGCAGGCTTCGTTCGCGCCGCCGTGCGCGGGGCCCCACAGGCAGGCCACGCCCGCCGCGATGGCGGCGAACGGGTTGGTGCCGGAGGATCCGCACAGGCGCACGGTGGAGGTGGATGCGTTTTGCTCGTGGTCCGCGTGCAGGATGAAGATGCGGTCCATCGCGCGCTCGATGACCGGGTTCACCTTGTACTCTTCGCAAGGCGTGCCGAACATCATGCGCAGGAAGTTGCCCGCGTAGGACAGGTGGTTCTGCGGGTACATGTAGGGCTCGCCCTTGCCGTACTTGTATGCCATGGCAACCAGCGTCGGCAGCTTGGCGATCAGGCGGATCGCGGAGATTTCGCGGTGCTCGGGATTGTTGATGTCCGTGCTGTCGTGATAGAAGGCCGACAGTGCGCCGATCAGGCCGGTCAGCACGGCCATCGGGTGTGCGTCACGGCGGAAGCCGCGCAGGAAGAACTGCATCTGTTCGTTGACCATCGTGTGCTTGGTCACACGGTTTTCGAACTCGGCCTTCTGCTGTGCATTGGGCAGTTCTCCGTACAGCAACAGGTAGCAGGTGTCAAGGTAGTTGCAGTTGGTGGCCAATTGCTCGATGGGGTAGCCGCGATACAGCAGCTCGCCCTTGTCACCGTCGATGTAGGTGATGGCCGACTGGCAGGACGCCGTGGACAGGAAACCCGGGTCGTAGGTGAACATGTCCGTTTGCGCGTACAGCTTACGGATATCGATCACGTCGGGGCCGATGGTGCCCTGGTATACGGGGAGGTCTACGCTAGGGCTGCCGTTGCTGAACGATAGCGTCGCTTTGTTGTCTGCCAGTTTCATTTCATTTTCCTTCAATAATTGATCCGCATCGGAGTGCCGGTTGGCCCCGGCCGCTGCTATGCATGCGGGCGTAGCTGCTCCAGCACCGTCAGGATTTCCGGCGTGGCCAGCTCGCCCTCTGGCTCCTTGCGGCGCAGCAGAAGATCGAGCAGGTCATTGTCGGAGAGGTCCATCAGTGCGGAAAGTCCGCGCGCCTGGCTTGTCGTCAGGCGCGAGCCGTAGCTGGCAAAGAAGCGCTCGACGAACAGATCGTTTTCAACCAGGCCGCGCCGGCAGCGCCAGCGCAGTACCGATGCTTCGCGTTCGTCGAGCAGGGTTTCTTCCACCATTGCTATCAGATGGCCCTACGGGCCATCAGTTCCTTGATCTTGCCGATGGCAACTGTCGGGTTCAGGTGCTTGGGGCACACGTCCACGCAGTTCATGATGCTGTGGCAACGGAAGAGCCGGTACGGATCCTCCAGGTTGTCCAGGCGCTGCTCGGTCGCGGTGTCGCGGCTGTCCGCAATGAAGCGGTATGCCTGCAGCAGTCCCGCCGGACCCACGAACTTGTCGGGGTTCCACCAGAACGACGGGCAGCTCGTGGAGCAGCTCGCGCACAGGATGCACTCGTACAGGCCGTTGAGCTCTTCGCGCTCTTCGGGCGACTGCAGGCGCTCCTTGCTGGGCGATGCATACAGGTCGCTTTGCAGGTAGGGCTTGATCGAGTGGTACTGCTTGAAGAACTGCGTCATGTCCACGATCAGGTCGCGGATCACCGGCAGGCCCGGCAGCGGCTTCAGAACGATGTCGCCCTTGAGGGTCTTCATGTTCGTCAGGCAGGCCAGGCCGTTCTTGCCGTTGATGTTCATGGCATCCGAGCCGCACACGCCTTCGCGGCACGAGCGGCGGAACGAGATGGAGGGGTCCATCGCCTTGAGCTTGACCAGTGCATCCAGCAGCATGCGCTCGTGGCCGTCGAGTTCGAGCTCGACGGTCTGCATGTAGGGCTTGGAATCCTTATCGGGATCGTAGCGATAGATTTTGAAAGTGCGCTTCATGTTTTGAATCTCTTGTCGTGGGCTGCTGGATTAGAACGTGCGGACCTTGGGAGGCACGCTCTCCACTGTCAGGGGCTTCAGGTTCACGGGCTTGTAGTACAGGCTGTTGTCGCTGCTGTTCCACAGCGTGTGCTTGAGCCATTCCTTGTCGTTGCGGCCCAGCGGGAAGTTCGGGTCATCAGCCGGGTGCTCGTAGTCGTACACGGTGTGCGCGCCGCGGCATTCGTGGCGTGCGGCAGCGGAGGTCATGGTGGCCTGGGCGACTTCGATCAGGTTGTCGACTTCCAGCGCTTCCATGCGCGCCGTGTTCCATACCTTGGACTTGTCCTTGAGGGCGATCGAGCCGACGCGCTCGCGGATGGCGTTGATCTTCTGAACGCCTTCGTCCATGCTCTTTTGCGTGCGGAACACGCCGGCGTGCTGCTGCATGGTGGTGCGGATGTCGCCGGCGACGTCCTGGGCGTAGACGCCTTCCTTGGAGTTGTCCAGCTCGTTGAGGCGAGCCAGGGTCTGGTCGGCCGCATCCGCGGGGACTTCGTGATGATCGCCGAAGCCGTTGACGAACTGGACGATGTGCTTGCCCGCGGATTTGCCGAACACCAGCAGGTCGAGCAGCGAGTTCGTGCCCAGGCGGTTCGCGCCGTGCACGGAGACGCAGGAGCATTCACCCACGGCATAGAGGCCGTTGACGACCTGGTTCTGCTGGCCATCCCACACCACGACCTGGCCGTGGATGTTGGTGGGCACGCCGCCCATCTGGTAGTGGATGGTGGGCACCACGGGGATCGGCTCCTTGGTGATGTCCACGTTGGCGAAGTTGTGGCCGATTTCCTCGACGGAAGGCAGGCGCTTGCGGATGGTGTCGGCGCCCAGGTGGTCGAGCTTCATCAGGATGTAGTCCTTGTTGGGACCGCAGCCGCGACCTTCCTTGATTTCCTGGTCCATGGAGCGGGACACGAAGTCACGCGGCGCCAGATCCTTGAGCGTCGGAGCGTAGCGCTCCATGAAGCGTTCGCCTTCGCTGTTGAGCAGGATGGCGCCTTCGCCGCGGCAGCCCTCGGTCAGCAGCACGCCGGCGCCGGCCACGCCGGTGGGGTGGAACTGCCAGAATTCCATGTCCTGCAGCGGGATGCCCGCGCGGGCGGCCATGCCCAGGCCGTCGCCGGTGTTGATGAACGCGTTGGTCGATGCCTGGAAGATGCGGCCCGCGCCGCCCGTCGCCAGCAGCACGGCCTTGGAATGCAGTTCGTAGAGGTCGCCGGTTTCGAGCTCGATGGCGGTCACGCCGACCACGTCGCCTTGCGTGTTGCGCAGCAGGTCCAGGGCCATCCATTCCACGAAGAAGTTGGTCTTGGACTTGACGTTCTGCTGGTACAGCGTGTGCAGCATCGCGTGGCCGGTGCGGTCGGCGGCCGCGCAGGCGCGCTGCACGGGCTTCTCGCCGTAGTTGGCCGTGTGGCCGCCGAATGGGCGCTGGTAGATCGTGCCATCGGGGTTGCGGTCGAACGGCATGCCGAAGTGCTCGAGTTCGATCACGACGTTCGGCGCCTCGCGGCACATGAATTCGATCGCATCCTGGTCGCCGAGCCAGTCGGAGCCCTTGATGGTGTCGTAGAAGTGATAGTGCCAGTTGTCTTCGGACATGTTGCCCAGCGATGCGGACACGCCGCCCTGCGCGGCAACCGTGTGCGAGCGTGTGGGGAACACCTTGGACAGGGAGGCCACGGACAGGCCCGCGCGCGACAGCTCCAGCGCAGCGCGCAGGCCGGATCCGCCAGCGCCGACGATCACGACGTCAAACTTGCGCTTGGTGATATTTGCTTTTGTGTAGCTCATTCTTAACCTTCAATCGTGGAGAGCGTGTCTCGATTACAGACGCCACAGGACCTGAAAGGCCCAGCCTGCGCAGCCAACCAGCCAGACAATGGTGAAAACGTTCATCGCCAGGCGCAGGCCGGTGGCGGGCACGTAGTCCATCCAGACATCGCGCACGCCCACCCATGCATGCCACAGCAGCGAGATGATCAGGGCGAAGGTCAGGAACTTCATCCACTGGGGCGCGAAAACGCCAGCCCAGCCGTCATAGCCGATAGGGCCGGAGATCATCAGGATGCGGGCGATCAAGACGATGGTGAACAGTGCCATCAGCACAGCGGTGCCGCGCTGGACCAGCCAGTCGCGCACGCCATAGTGCGCACCAACCACGATGCGCTTGGAGCCGTAATTCACGGACATGGTTCTTTTTCCTTATCGTGAGGGAATTGAAAAGAAGCGGCCGCTCAGAACAGGCCGAACAGCTTGGCGCCGAGCACCACGGTCAGCACCAGGCTGACCGCAAAGCACACGAGCGCGGAGGACTTGCCGAATTCCTTGGTCACGACGTGATGGTTCACATCCATCAGCAGATGGCGCAGGCCGGCGCAGAAGTGGTGCAGATAACCCCAGATCAGCGCCAGGCACACCAGCTTGACGAACCAGCCCCAAGGACCATGGAAGACCGAAGTGAAGTCACCATAGGAGATCTCGGAGGAAAGCGACTTGTCGAACATCCAGATGATGAAAGGCAAGAGGATGAACAGGATCATGCCGCTGACGCGGTGCAGGATCGATAGAACGGCTGCCGCTGGCATGCGGTATGTCGTGAGATCCTTGAAGACGTTGATGTTGCGGAACTCAGGCCGCTTTTTGGCTTGCTCAGTCATGTCAGAGTGCTTTCGTGGATGTAACTGCTTTGTAATTGCGAATGCGGACAACCCAAAATTCTATTGCAACGCAATGTCACCGGGTTGTGGTTATTGCTTATCCCACATTCCGCTCTAGCGGGAAAGTAGATGTCAACTCAGTGAATTGTGATAATGATGTGTGTCAGTTCTATAGAGCGCTCTGCGTAACTCCATCGGAACATCGTTGTAGGTGTATGCGAGCCTCTCGACGGAAAGCAAGGGCGTTTGCTGCGAGACGCGCAGCAATGCGCACTGGTCTTCATCGGGTAGAACCGCGCGTATTTTCTCTTCTGCGCGAACCATGCGCACTCCGTAGTCGAGCTCGAACATGGCATAGGTCGGGCCTTGGTATTCCGCCATCTGCTCGGCTGTCAGTCCCTTGAAGGCCTGGCCGGGAAGCCAGATGTCCTCCAGGATGGTGGGCACCCCGACGAACGACAGAATACGGCGCGCCTGAATGATCGGATCTCCGGTGCGAACTTGCAATGCCCGGGCGACCTCCGCCGATGCGCGGCTGCGCTTGCACTCCAGGATGGTCCGCTGCGCGGGGCCTTCCTCGCGGGCGTCGCCCGAGTCGGGCAGCAGCCTGAGGAAACGGTACTGGACCTGGCGCTCCGCATGGGTGGCGACGAAAGTGCCCTTGCCCTGCCTGCGCATCAGAAGATTCTCGGCCGCGAGTTCGTCAATGGCCTTGCGGACGGTTCCCTGGCTGACGCGAAAGCGCGCGGCCAAGTCCATTTCGCTGGGGATGACCTCGCCCGGCTTCCATTCTCCGTGCTGCAGGCTGTGCAGGATCAGGCCCTTGATCTGCTGATACAGGGGGCTGAAAGCCGGAGCAGAGACACCGCCTCCTCCCGCGCTGGCGGTGGATGAATTCGAAGAGGGTGTGGAGTTGGATGCCATGCCAATGGGCTGATTGGCCGATCCGCAAAAACGCCGGATCGACATGCTCGGGATAGAAGTCGTTGCCTGACATCATATCTTATATAAGACATAAGACAAATTGACCATGTCAATGAATCGGCGGTAAACTCTACAGTCGTTATTGCGGGGCGCAGGCTGGATATTTTCAGGGCTGGCGCACCCTGGCACCAACACAGACTGTCCTCATTTTTTTGGAGTTCTATTCATGAGCAAGAAGCCCGTTCGCGTTGCCGTCACCGGCGCCGCTGGTCAAATCGGTTACGCACTGTTGTTCCGCATCGCTTCCGGCGAAATGCTGGGCAAGGACCAGCCGGTCATTCTGCAGTTGCTCGAAATTCCCGACGAAAAGGCTCAGAACGCTCTGAAGGGCGTGATCATGGAGCTCGAAGATTGCGCCTTCCCTCTGCTGGCCGGCATCGAGGCGCACAGCGACCCGATGCAAGCCTTCAAGGATACCGACTACGCTTTGCTGGTCGGCGCCCGTCCTCGCGGCCCCGGCATGGAGCGCGCCGACCTGCTGGCCGCCAATGCGCAGATCTTCACGGCACAAGGCAAGGCACTGAACGCCGTGGCCTCGCGCAATGTGAAGGTGCTGGTGGTCGGCAACCCCGCAAACACCAACGCATACATCGCCATGAAGTCGGCGCCTGATCTGCCGTCCAAGAACTTCACCGCCATGCTGCGCCTGGACCACAACCGCGCCGCATCGCAACTGGCCGCCAAGGCAGGCTTCAAGGTGGGCGACATCCGCAAGCTGACCGTCTGGGGCAACCACTCGCCGACGATGTACGCCGACTACCGTTTTGCCACGGTGGATGGCAAGTCGGTCAAGGACATGGTCAACGACCAGGTCTGGAACAAGGACGTGTTCCTGCCCACCGTCGGCAAGCGCGGCGCTGCCATCATCGCCGCTCGCGGCCTGTCTTCGGCCGCATCGGCAGCCAACGCCGCCATCGACCACATGCACGACTGGGCTCTGGGCACCAAGGGCGAGTGGGTCACCATGGGCGTGCCTTCCAACGGCGAATACGGCATTCCCGCAGGCATCGTGTTCGGTTTCCCGGTCACCACTGAAAACGGCGAGTACAAGATCGTCGAAGGCCTGGAAATCGACGCGTTCTCGCAAGAGTGCATCAACAAGACGCTGGCCGAGCTGCAAGGCGAACAGGACGGCGTGAAGCACCTGCTGTAATTCCCGGCAACGGTCCACCCCATGCAAGACTGGAACCCCCAACTCTACAGCCGCTACGAGGACGAGCGCACGCGCCCTGCCCGTGAGCTGCTCGCGCGGGTGCCGCTCACCCATCCATCCCGTGTGGTGGATCTGGGCTGCGGGCCGGGGAACTCCACCGAGCTGCTGGTCGCACGGTTCCCCGGGGCCCGCGTGACCGGGGTGGACAATTCCAGAGCCATGCTGGAGAGCGCCGCCAGGCGCCTGCCCGGCGTGGACTTTGTCGCCGCGGATATCAAGGATTGGGTGCCCGACTCGGCACCCGATCTCGTTTATGCCAATGCCGCGCTGCAATGGGTGGGCGATCACGAAACGCTGATCCCGCGCCTGTTCAAGGCTCTGGCACCCGGTGGCGTGCTGGCGGTGCAGATGCCCGACAACCGCGCCGAGCCCACGCACCGCCATATGCGCGAACTGGCCGCTGAATCGCTCTACAGGGAGCCGATCGGCGATGTGAGCAAGCTGCGCACCGAGCTGCTGCGCATTGAAGAATATTACGACCTGCTTGCCGGGCAAGGCGCGCAGGTCGATGTCTGGCACACCGTGTACCAGCACCCGATGGAGTGCGCCGCGGCCATTGTCGAGTGGGTGCGCGGCACCGGACTCAAGCCTTTTGTCGATCCCCTGTCCGAAGACTTGCGGCAGAAGTTTCTTGCGAGTTACCAACAGCGGATCGATTCCGAATATCCCGTGCGCAGCGACGGCAGGCGCCTGCTGGCCTTTCCGCGCATGTTCATTGTTGCCCAACGCCCCGCATGACGACGACAGCCGCCACCGCCCACCCCGCCACTGTATTGCTCGGAGCGCAAGCAGGGCGGCAGTCCATTCCCGTCTGCGACCATTACAGCGGCGTGGAGGCGCGCATGCGCAAGAGCCTGCAGTTGCAGGACGAGATGCGCGCGGAGTTCGGGCACTGTGTGTTCGACGTCACCCTGGATTGCGAGGACGGCGCCCCTGTCGGGCTGGAGCGCGAGCACGCCGCCCTGGTGGCCCAGCTCGCTCGCGAGGCCGCGCCGGGCGCGCGCGTGGCGGCGCGCGTGCATACCGTCGATCATCCGGCGTTCGCCAACGACATGGCCACCATTGCCGGCGAGGCGTGGGATAGGCTGTGCCACATCATGATTCCCAAGGTCGAGTCGCTCGACGACGTGGAGATCGCAGTGCGCGCGCTCGATGCGGCTGGCGCGCGCGAGCTGCCGCTGCATGCGCTGATCGAGTCGCCCGCGGCCGTGCACCGGGCGTTCGACATTGCTTCGCATCCACGCATTCAGAGCCTGAGCTTCGGCCTGATGGATTTCGTCTCGGCCCATGGCGGCGCGATTCCCGCATCGGGCATGACATCGGCGGGGCAGTTCGAGCATCCGCTGGTGGTGCGCGCCAAGCTCGAGATCGCTTCGGCCTGCCACGCGCACGGCAAGGTGCCTTCGCATTGCGTGGTCACCGAATTCAGCAATACAGATGCCATGCAGGCCGCCGCGCGCAAGGCCAGCCGCGAATTCGGCTATACGCGCATGTGGAGCATCCACCCCGCGCAGATCAGGCCCATCCTGGCCGCGCTCGCACCCGACGACGCGGAAATCGCCCGCGCCGCGCGCATCATCTCTGCCGCCATCGCCGCCGATTGGGCTCCGATCAGCGAAGACGGCGTTCTGCACGATCGTGCGAGCTACCGGTATTTCTGGCAAGTGCTCGACCGCGCGCACCAGACTGGCCGCATGTTGCCGGAACAGGCCAAAGGCTGGTTTGTCACGAATAGTGGCAATGTTGTCGCATGAATCGGTTATTTTTATGCTTTCAACGCCCCTGTTCACCTGTATTTCCATAGTAGGAGAGTCGCAATGAAGACCTTCATCACGACCGCACTGATTCTCTTGGCTCCCGCCGTCGCATTCGCGCAGGGCGATGCGGCCAAGGCGGCAGCCAAGCCCGCCGTGACCAAAAAGGCCACGACAGCCAAGAAGACCACGACCGCCAAGAAGACGGCTGCTGCCAAGGCTCCGGCCAAGACCAACAGCGCTCAGCTCAAGAGCGCATCGAGCCAGGTGGCCACCGGCTTCATGGCTGCGGAAGCCGCGCTCTCGCCCGCCGAACTGGCGTTGGCCGAGAACGTCAACACCGGCCGCATGCCTTGCGAGCTGGGCGCCTACGTCGATATCGAGAAAGATGTGAATTCGCCCGGCCGCTTCAACGTGACGGGCAAGAATTTCAAGTACCACATGCAGCCCGTGGCGACATCCACGGGCGCGGTGCGCCTGGAAGACCAGAAGGCCGGAGCCGTCTGGGTCCAGATCGCCAACAAGTCCATGTTGCTGAACCAGAAGCAGGGCCAGCGCATGGCCGACGAGTGCATGAGCCCCAATCAGGTGGCCGTGGCCGAGGCGATGCGCAAGAACCCCCAGCCCAGCCTGCTTGAAGGATTGAACACCAGCAGCAAATAAGCTCCTGCTCAACAGCTTCCGGGTAGCCGCTTCGAACTGAACACTCTGGCGGGTCTCTGTACGGCTGACCGCAGGTCGGCCGGGCGGGGACTTGCTTATTTTTGCCCCAACGATTGATTGAAAACCAAAACTTTCGGAGAACTAGACATGCTAAAAGCCTACCGTGACCACGTGGCTGAGCGCGCCGCACTCGGTATCCCGCCGCTGCCGCTTGATGCCAAGCAAACAGCCGAACTGATCGAGCTGATCAAGAATCCCCCGGCCGGTGAGGACGCCTTCCTGCTGGACCTGCTCACCCACCGCGTTCCCCCAGGCGTGGACGATGCGGCCAAGGTCAAGGCTTCCTTCCTGGCCGCCGTTGCGCACGGCGAGGTCAAGGTGGCCCTGATCTCCAAGGCCAAGGCGACCGAGCTGCTCGGCACCATGGTGGGCGGCTATAACGTGCACCCGCTGATCGAGCTGCTGGACGACGCGGAAGTGGCGGGCGTTGCAGCCGATGCGTTGAAGAAGACACTGCTGATGTTCGACTTCTTCAACGACGTGGCAGCCAAGGCCAAGGCCGGCAATGCCAAGGCTACGGAAGTGATGCAAAGCTGGGCGGATGCCGAGTGGTTCACATCGCGCCCCGAAGTCCAGAAGAAGATCACCGTCACCGTGTTCAAGGTGCCGGGCGAGACCAATACCGACGACCTCTCCCCCGCTCCCGACGCATGGAGCCGCCCCGATATTCCTCTGCACTATCTGGCGATACTCAAGAACACGCGCCCCGACGCGGCGTTCAAGCCCGAGGAAGACGGCAAGCGCGGCCCGATCCAGTTCATCGAAGACCTGAAGAAGAAGGGCCACCTCGTCGCCTACGTGGGTGACGTGGTCGGCACCGGCTCGTCGCGCAAGTCCGCCACCAACAGCGTGATCTGGGCTACCGGCGCGGACATCCCCTTTGTCCCGAACAAGCGTTTCGGCGGCGTGACGCTGGGCGGCAAGATCGCTCCGATCTTCTTCAACACGCAGGAAGATTCCGGCGCGCTGCCGATCGAGGTGGACGTCTCCAAGATGGACATGGGCGACGTGCTCGACATCTTCCCGTATGACGGCAAGATCGAGAAGAACGGCGCCAAGGTTGCCGACTTCCAGCTCAAGTCCGACGTGCTGCTCGACGAAGTGCGTGCCGGCGGCCGTATCAACCTGATCATCGGGCGTTCGCTGACGGCCAAGGCGCGTGAGGCGCTGGGCCTGCCGGCTTCCACCGTGTTCCGCCTGCCGCAGGCTCCCGCCGCATCCAACGCCGGTTTCACGCTGGCGCAGAAGATGGTGGGCCGCGCCGTCGGCCTGCCCGAAGGCCAGGGTGTTCGTCCGGGCACCTATTGCGAGCCGCGCATGACCACCGTGGGTTCTCAGGACACCACCGGCCCGATGACGCGTGACGAACTCAAGGACCTGGCCTGCCTGGGCTTCTCGGCAGACCTCGTCATGCAGTCGTTCTGCCACACGGCCGCCTATCCCAAGCCGGTGGACGTGAAGACGCACCGTGAGCTGCCTGCCTTCATCTCCAACCGCGGCGGCGTGTCCCTGCGTCCTGGCGACGGCGTGATCCACAGCTGGCTCAACCGCCTGCTGCTGCCCGACACCGTCGGCACCGGCGGTGACTCGCACACCCGCTTCCCGATCGGCATCTCCTTCCCCGCGGGCTCCGGCCTCGTGGCCTTCGGCGCTGCTACCGGCGTGATGCCGCTGGACATGCCCGAATCCATTCTGGTGCGCTTCAAGGGCGAAATGCAGCCCGGCGTGACTCTGCGCGACCTGGTGCATGCGATTCCCCTGTACGCCATCAAGCAAGGTCTGCTGACCGTTGCCAAGGCCGGCAAGATCAACGAGTTCTCGGGCCGCATCCTGGAAATCGAAGGCCTGCCCAACCTGAAGGTCGAACAGGCGTTCGAGCTGTCCGACGCCTCCGCTGAACGCTCCGCCGCCGGCTGCACGATCAAGCTCAACCCAGAGCCGATCGCCGAGTACCTGAAGTCGAACATCGTTCTGATGAAGAACATGATCGCCGATGGCTACGAAGACGCGAAGACGCTGGAGCGCCGCATCGAGAAGGTGGAAGCATGGCTGGCCAAGCCCGACC
>NZ_JBEBOW010000120.1:0-11760 GCF_040396215.1 Diaphorobacter ruginosibacter
CGCAAAGCCGCTGTCGCGGCGCGAGGAGATCGTAAACACGTTCTCAGCCGACATCCAGGGCAACGGCTTTGCGCCCACAATGGCGCAGGAGAGCATCCGCCATCCGATTCAACCGGGAAAACCTGGAGTCCAAAGTCATGTCCAACGCCATTTCGCACGAAGAAACCATCGCCAAGCGCATTCTCTTCATCATGGTCAACGAACAGGGATTGCGCGCCGGCGACGGCATGAGCCCGGACAATCTCGCGCACGATCTCGCCCGCCACCAGATCACCGGCGCAGACCAGCAGCAGGCCGTGCGGTTCGCCAAGGACAGGGGCTGGCTGCGCGAGGGGCCCTATGGCGAACTGCAGTTGACGGAAACCGGCTTCGCGGTGGATTGAATCAGCGCTCTGCCGCTTCGCCCCGCGCATGCGCCAGGCAGGCGTTCAGGCGCTGGTGCTGCGCGCCGTCCCATTGCACGGGCAACTGGTTGCGCGCCTGCTCGTAGTGATGGGTGAAGACCTCCAGCCACTGCGCCAGCACCCGCGAGGCCGCATCGTCATGTGACAGCTCCAGGCACAGCGCGGCCACCTCGCTGGTGCAGAAATGGTCGCCACGGCTTGCGCGCCGCAGCCGGTACGCCGATACCTGCCCGGGATGCAGGCTGAGCACCGGAAAGCGGTCCAGATAAGGGCTCTTGCGAAACATCTTGCGCGCCTGCGACCAGGTGGCGTCCAGCAGCACGAACAGGGGCCGCCTGCCCCGCGAGGCCGGCTCGCCGTGCGCGCAACCGACGTCTTCAAGCGCATGCACCACGAGCCGCGCGCTGTCGGCATATTCCCCGGGGAACACCACATAGGGCTGCCACCGCGGGTCGTCCAGCAGCGCCAGCAGCTCCTCGCTGGCCTGCGTGCGCGACCAGCCGAACGCGAACGTATCGGGCACCACATCCGCGACCAGCCAGCCGGTGTTGCTCGGCTTGAGCGGCTCCGCGTCGTGCATCAACAGGCACACGCCCGCGCGCACCGACGCCTGCCGGACCGGCAGGCCGCACAGGCAATGCGAAGGCCGCAGCCTGCACCCCTCGCAGCGCTCGCCCTTGGGGCCGCCGCGCGCGAGGAACGGGCGCGTGCTGACCGCCAGGCGCGCGGCGCGCAAGCGCGCCACGGCGTGCGCGGGCCGGGGCGCAGCACCCGTCGCCGCCGCGTCCTCGATCAGCATGCTCCCCATCGCGCTCGCTCCATGCATCGCGTCCCGCATGCGCTCAGCCCTGGCGGCATTCGAGCTCGAACATCGGCACATCGCATCGTCCGCTCAGCCAGACACCGCCGCCCAGTTCACGCAGGCCCGCGCCTTCGAGCCCCCGGCGGTACAGCGCCGCGCGATGGCGGAACAGGCGTTGATCGGTCAGGTCCTCATCGATCACGCCGCGGTCGTAGTCCTCGCGGCTCACCGCCTCCACATACAGGCCGCCACGGCACAGTTGCCCGAGGTTCGCCAGCGCGCGCTTCAGATCGGCGGCTCCGAGGTAGGGAAGAACGCCCTGGCAGATCACCAGATCGAAGGGCTCGCCGGCGCTGTAGTCGACCACCGAGCCCTGCGTCCAGCCGAAGCGTTGGCACAGGTAGCCGCTCAGCTCCACGCCCTGGTAGCTCGCGCCGGGGAAATGCCGCGCCACCGATTCGCGCCACAGCCCGATGCCGCAGCCGATGTCCAGGACCCGCTCCACCGGCACCCGCAGATAGGAAAGATAGGAGCACACGAAGTCGCCCAGCCTGCGCGCATGCCCGACGTCCACCACGCTGGTTTTCCTGTCGTAATAAAACCGCTCGTAGTAGGCCTCGTCAAACCAATGCTCGCTTGCTGATTGCACGCACGCTCCCGATGAACTTGAAAGATGGGAAAAGAAGAAACCGTGAGGCGATGCGCGGGCATTGCGCGCCGGATGGCCACGCGCCACGACGCCATGGGCATCACGGCGGGGAAAGTATCGCCGACCTTCCCTGTCCACACCCGCACTGCGGTATTGGAAGCATGCGGGGAACACCGGCCCATGCCGCCGGGACGGGCTCCCGGCGGAGGTTCATTTCACGCGGCCGATGCCCGCATCCACGGTGCCGAACACGGTCACGCCGCCGGGATCACCTGCCTGCGAGCCCGCATCGCGGTTGGGGGTGGTCGCGGTGCAGGCAGCCAGGGCGCATGCCGCCAGCATGGCGGCGAACAGGCGGGTCTGCAGTTTCATGGGGATTCCCCGCAAATGGCAAGGAAGCCATGTTAACGAAGACATGGTGGCGGTGCGCGTGATGAATTCCCTTCTTCATGCGAGCTTCCAAATATTTCACTATACTAATTAATAAGCAGGCTAACTAAATGACAAAAAACCATACGGACACATCCCCCCAGGCAGGCCCGGGATCACGCGAAGATGCGCTGCTCAAGCTCACCCGCAGCATGGGCTTTTGCAACGCGCGCTATCCCGCCATCGCCAACAAGGCCGTGGCGCATCTGGGGCTGTCCGAAGCCACCACCTGGCCGCTGGTGGCGGTATCGCGCTACGGCGACGGACTGCGCCAGGGGGTGATCGCGGACATTCTCGGCATCAAGGCGCCGTCGCTCACGCGGCCGCTGGACCACCTCGAGCGCCAGGGCCTGATCGAGCGCCGCGACGACCCGGTCGATGGCCGCGCCAAGACGCTGCACCTGACCGACAAGGGCCGCGCGCTCACGCACCGCATCGAAGCCGCGCTCAAGACGCTGCGCCACAGGCTCTTCGAGGGCGCCGACGACGCCGATGTGGCCGCCTGCCTGCGCGTTTTCGCCGTCCTCGAGGATCGCCTGGGGCGCGTCACGCCGGACGTCGCTCCGCTGAATCCGCCGTCGAATCCTCCGCAATGAAGCTGCCTTCGCTACCCCGCTTCACCATGGCGGAGATGCTCTTCTCGGTGAAATGTTTTCTCGCCGCGGTGCTGTCGCTGTATGTGGCAAGCCGCGTCGGCCTGAGCCGCCCGTTCTGGGCGATGATGACGTCCTACGTGGTGGCAAGCCCGTTGGCCGGCACCGTGCGTTCGAAGGCGGTGTACCGGGTGCTGGGCACGCTTTTGGGGAGCACGGCCACGCTGCTGATCGTGCCCGCGCTCGCCAACGCGCCCGAGCTGCTGACGCTCGCGCTGGCGCTGTGGGTGGGCGCCTGCCTCTACCTCTCGCTGCTGGACCGCTCTCCCGGCTCGTATGTGTTCATGCTGGCGGGCTACACCGCCGCGCTGATCGGCTTTCCGAACGTGCAGACGCCGCAGACCGTGTTCGACAACACCACGCTGCGCGTGGAGGAGATCTGCATCGGCATTCTCTGCGCCACCGTCGTGCACAGCGTGATCTTTCCCAAGGGTCTCGCACCGGCCGTTCTCGGCCTGCTGGACGGTGCGATGAAGCACACCAGGCACTGGATCCAGGAACTGCTCAGCACGGGCGCGCACAACGCCGGCGCTTCCGCTGCGCATGAGACGCCGAAGCCGGGAGGGCTGAGCGCCGACAGAAGCCTGGTCGCCGGCGACATCACCCAACTGCGCCTGCTGTCCACGCACATTCCTTTCGATACCACCAATCTGCGCTGGACGGCGGGCGCCGTCGGCACCATGCAGGACCGCATCGCCTCGTTGATGCCCACGGTTTCCGCCGTGGAAGACCGGCTGCTGGCGCTGGAACAGGCCGAGGGCGGGCTCGCGCCCGACGTGGTGGAGATGCTCGGGCGCGTCGCCGCATGGCAGAGCCAGCTGGACATCCACGCCCCCCATGCCGAACGCGCCCGCATGCATGCGCAGTTGCGTGAGGAAATCCAGCAGTTCGCCACGCGGGAATGGAGCCTGCACGGCGACTGGCCGCGCCTGCTGCGCGTGGCGCTGGCCACGCGGCTGGCCGAGCTGGTCGATGCCTGGGACGCCTGCATGCGGCTGCGGCGCGACATCGACGCGGGCATCCGGGGCGAGCGCCAGCAGTCGCACAGGCTGGCCAGCCTGAGCCACCGGGCGCTGCACCTGGACCACGGCATGGCGTTCCTCTCCGCCTTCGCGGCGGTGCTGGCGATCTGCCTGTGCGGCGCGTTCTGGATACTCACCGGCTGGCCGGTCGGCTCGGCGGCCACGATGATGGCCGCGATCTTCTGCTGCTTCTTCGCCACGATGGACAACCCGGTTCCCGCGATCCGCAGCTTCCTGAAGTACCTGCTGTGGTCGCTCCCGCTGTCGATCTTCTACGTGCTCGTGATGCTGCCCAACGTGCAGGACTTCGGCATGCTGGTGGCGGTCTGCGCGCCGGTGTTCCTGCTGCTGGGCTGCTACATGGCCCGGCCCAGGAACATGATGGCGGCGATGGGCATCCTGATGGGCGGCTTCTTCGGCACGCTGGCGCTGTATGACACCGGCACGGTGGACATGATCACGTTCGTGAACTCGATCGTCGGCCAGATCGCCGGCATCGTCGCCGCCGCAGTCGTGACCGCGCTGGTACGCACCGTGGGCGTGGACTGGGCCGCACGGCGCATCCAGCGCGCCAACTGGAAGGAACTGTCCGAGCTGGCGCAGCCGACAGCCAGCGCGCGCCAGCTCGACGCCTATGCGGTGCGCATGCTCGACCGCATCGGCCTGCTCGCGCCGCGCATCGCGCAGGCGGGCGGCAAGATCGACGGCGTGGCCAAGGATATGGCGCTGCGCGATCTGCGCGTGGGCGCCGACCTCGTTTCGCTGCAACGCCAGAACATTCCCATGGAGTCTGCGCGCATCGCGGGCGTGCTGCGCGAGATCGGCCGCTACTTCGCGCTGCGGGGCAGCGACAGCGCCGGCGCGCGCCTGACGCCCGGGCTGCTCGCGCACATCGACGAAGTGCTGGGCTACGCAGCCGCGCGCCCGGACTCGACGCCCCAATGGCGCGGCGCGGTCACGGCGCTGGTGGGCCTGCGCCGCAATCTTTTTCCAGCCGCGCCCGCGGCATTGACGAGCGCGGCCTCCCCCGAGGCTGCCATGACGACATCATGATTGGTGAAGCTTCCTTCTACGGGCTGTATCTGCCCTGGCTGCTGCCGCTGGCGCTGCTCGCGCTGCTGGTGCTGATGGGCGTGCAGCGCATGCTCGCCGCGATGGGCCTGTACCGGCGCATCTGGCATCCGGCCCTCTTCGATATTGCGCTCTACGTGGTGGTGCTGTGGTGCCTCACGCGCCTGAGCGCGCTTTTGCAATGACGAGAACAAGAACATGAACGACAAGTCCAAACCCCAGGAATCCTCCAGCACGCCCGCAGCCGCCGCCACGGCGCCCGCGCTCCCCTCATGGATCAAGCGGCAGCTCCTGCGCGCAGCGCCCGTGGGAATCACGCTCGCCGTGACGGCAGCGGCCATCGGCGCGGCGTTGCAGTTGTGGGATCACTACGAGCTCGCGCCGTGGACGCGCGACGGCCGCGTGCGTGCCAACGTCGTGCAGATCGCGCCCGATGTATCCGGCCTGGTGACGGCGGTCCCCGTGCATGACAACCAGCGCGTGCGGGCCGGCCAGTTGCTGTTCGAGGTCGATCAGGCGCGCTTCGAACTTGCGCTGCGCCAGGCCGAGGCATCGCTCGCCTCGCAGAAGACCGCGCTGGCGCAGGCCAGGCGCGAGGATGCGCGCAATGCCGGGCTCGGCAACCTGATCTCGCAGGAAGCACGCGAGCAGACGCGCACCAAGGTCGAGCAGGCGCGGGCCGCGCAGGCGCAGGCCCAGGTGTCGCTCGACACCGCCAGGCTGAATCTGCAGCGCGCCAAGGTCCTCGCGCCATCCGATGCGATCGTCACCAATCTCGATCTGCGCAAGGGCAGCTACGCCAGCGCGGGCCATCCGGCCATGGCCCTGGTCGATGCCGACTCGTTCTACGTGGAGGGCTATTTCGAGGAAACCAAGCTCGCGCGCATCCACATCGGCGACCCGGTGAAGGTCACGCCCATGGGCGCGGCCAGCGCCCTCACGGGGACGGTGGAGAGCGTGGTCGCGGGCATCGCCGACCGCGACCGGGTGACGAGCGCCAACCTGCTGCCCACGGTGAATCCCACGTTCAACTGGGTGCGCCTGGCGCAGCGCGTGCCGGTACGCGTGAAGCTCGACCCCACGCCCGCCGGCGTGACGCTCGTCGCCGGGCAGACCGTGACCGTGGAAATCGTCGAGGACGCCAGCCGCCGCAAGGCCGGCGCGCAAGCCGCCGCGCAGGACGCCTCCGCCGATCGGCAGCGCAAGGGATGATCGCCATGCCGGACAGGACATTCCACTCACGGCGCTGGCTCGGCGCATCGCTCGCCTTGATGGCGCTCGCCGCGCTGACCGCCTGCGGCACCCAGCCGGTGGGCCCCGACTATGCGGTGCCGCAGGACGCCGTCGCCCGCCGCATCCAGCCCGCCCAGCCCTTCGCTGGAACCAGCGACGCCACGCTCGCCGCCAGCCAGGACAAGCTGGTCAGCGGAGCCGAACTGCCGGACCACTGGTGGCGGCTGTTCCAGGACGACGAGCTGAACGCGCTGATCGAGAAATCGCTCGCGCACAACACCGACCTGCGCCAGGCGCTGGCCAACCTGGAGCATGTCCAGGCAATGGAGCAGGAAGCCGCCGGCGCCAGCCGCCCCAGCCTGAGCGTGGGCGCGAGCCCCGGCTATGGGCATGCGTCCGGCCTCTCGCTGCTCTCGCCCGGATACGTTCCGGCGAATGCCTTCAACTACTCGGCGAACGCGGGCATCTCCTACCAGATCGATCTGTTCGGCCAGATCCACCGCGCCATCGAGGCCGCGCGCGCGGGCACGGACGCGGCGCAGGCCGCCGTCGATCTCACGCGCGTGAACGTCGCCGCCGGAACCGCGCGCGCCTATGCCGCCGCCTGCACGGCGGGCCTGCGGCTGGATGTGATGCGGCATTCGATATCGCTGCAGATACAGTCTGCGGAGATTTCCGAGCGCCTGCACGAAGCGGGCAAGGTCGGCTCGATCGACGCACAGCGCGCCCGCGCCCAGGTCGAGCAGCTGAAGGCCGAACTGCCGCCGCTGCAGGCGGCGCGGCAGAACGCGCTGTTCCAACTGGCCACGCTGACCGGCGAGCAGCCGCAGAATTTCCCGCCGTCCGTGCGGCAATGCCACAGCGCGCCGCTGGTGGCTGGCGCGATCCCGGTCGGCGACGGCCAGTCGCTGCTCAGCCGCAGGCCCGACATCCGGCAGGCCGAGCGCCAGCTCGCGCAGGCCACGGCGCGGATCGGCGTGGCCACGGCGGACCTGTACCCGAAGATCTCGCTGGGCCTGTCGGCCGCCTCGGCGGGGCACATGAGCGGGATCGGGCGCGGCGACACCTTCAGCTGGAGCCTCGGTCCGCTGATCTCGTGGAGCATTCCCGTCAACGGCGTGGCGCACGCGCGCATCGCGCAGGCCGAAGCCAGCGCCAGGGGCGCGCTCGCCAGGTTCGACGGCACGGTGCTCAATGCGCTGCGCGAAACCGAAACCGCGCTCAACAACTATGCGCGCGAACTCGACCGCAACGCCCGCCTGCAGGCCGCGCGCGATGCCAGCGCGAAGGTGGCGCAGGAAACCCGCCGCCTCTATGTGAACGGCAAGACAGGCTATCTGGACACACTGGACGCCGAACGCGTTCTGGCAAGCGCCGACGCGGCGCTCGCCGCCTCGCAGGCCGGCATCGTCGACGACCAGCTGGCGTTGTTCCTCGCGCTCGGCGGCGGCTGGGGATCGGACGACGTCGGGCGCTGAATCGCGCAGCCGCCCCGTCATGTGAGTCTTTGCAAGAAAACCTCGGACATTTCCGAAGCCTGCCCGTGCATTGACTCCCATCACACCAGGGTGCCGACCGCCTCCGTAGAGTGCGTCCACACATGACGCACCCACGGAAGACATCTTGACCGGAAAAACACCGCCCGCCGCAACCGGGCCTGACGCACAGACCGTTGGCGAATCCACGATGCCGGCCGGCGCTCCCGCGCTTGCCGGGCTAGAATGACATGGCGTTCACACCGGCCGACTTCGGGTACGTTCTCTCGGTCTGCGCCCTCATCCTGATGATGCCCGGGCCGACCAACACGCTGCTTTTCTCCTCCAGCCTCGCGCGGGGCTTCGGGCGCGCGCTTCCGCTGGTCGCCGCCGAACTGAGCGCCTACCTGCTGGCCATCAGCTGCTGGGGGTTCCTGCTGCTCAAGCTCATGCAGATGCGGCCCTGGATCGCCATGCTGCTCAAGACCCTCGCGGCCCTGTACATCGCATGGCTGTCATGGA
Source organism: Diaphorobacter ruginosibacter (assembly GCF_040396215.1). Lineage (GTDB taxonomy): Bacteria > Pseudomonadota > Gammaproteobacteria > Burkholderiales > Burkholderiaceae_C > Diaphorobacter_A > Diaphorobacter_A ruginosibacter_A. The sequence continues at coordinate 8,261 of NZ_JBEBOW010000120.1, forward strand.
AGATCTGGCGCTTCGATCACCGCTTCGAGAACACCGCGCCCATTACGGCCCGGCATGTATTCATCGCCACGCTGCTCAATCCCAAGGCGTTCCTGTTCGCATCGTTCGTCATCCCCGGCGCGGCATTCGGCCGATGGGAGATCTACTTGCCGGCCATGGCCACGTTCATGGCGGCGCTCGTACCGGTGTCGGTCTGCTGGTGCGCGCTGGGGCACCTCGCCCGGGACGGGAGCCGGCGGGCTCCGTGGCTCTCCGCCGGCATGCTGCTGCGCGGGGCCGCGCTGTGCCTGTGCTTTTTCTCTGTCTCGATCCTGTATTCCGCCTACGTGGCTTCCTGAACCGTTCGCGCCGCAAGCCGGAGACCGCGCGGGCGGCCCCCGGAGATTATGGATTCCTCCGGCTGCTTTCAGGACTTTCAGGACGGCTGCCGCGCGCCGTTCGCGTCGTGCGCGTACTTGCCGCCCAGCCAGGCGAGAAACTCCTTGACCTTTTCGCGCTCCGCTTCAGGCAGCGCAAGCAACTCGCTCCTGGCCGCCGATGCCGGGATCAGCCCGAGCCCGTTGGCCACGAACATCCAGTTGATGATGTGGAAGATGCCTCTTCTGCCATGGGCGATGTAGCCGTCCAGGTCCATCATGCGCGGCGCCCGCAGCTGTATGCATTCCTTGAACGCCCGGTAGTTCCCGGGCAGCGGCGTGGCGGCCACATCCTGCCAGAACTGCGTATCCCGGCGCGGGCAGTCGTAGTGCATGCGCAGGAAATCCTGGATCTCCAGCCATGAGCGCAGATTGGACTCATTGAACTCCCGGATCGTGTTGTCGGAGACGACGCCCCGGCTGGTCACCACCACGCGCACGAAATTGCCCACGGTCTCGATCATCTGGCCTATGGACGTCGCCTCCAGCGGCTCCACGAAGCCGGAAGCCAGCCCGACGCACATCATGTTGCCAACCCAGATTTGCTCATAGCAGCCCGGCTCGAAGCGGATCACGCGCTGCGGCTCGATGTCGTAGCCCAGATGGCTCTGCACTTCCCTGACGGCATCCTCGTCCGAAATATGCTTGCTGCTGTAGACGTATCCCGCGCCCACGCGGTCCGTCAGCGGAATCTGCCACATCCAGCCGGCGGACATCGCGATCGCGCGGCTGACCAGATAGGGATTGGGCAGCGGATGGGGCATGTAGAACGGGACCGCGCGATCGAGCAGCAGATACTTGCTGAACGAGCGCCACTGGCTGGGCACGGCCTTGCCGATGATGGTGCGCGCAAGGCCGGTGGCGTCCACGACGAAGTCCAGGGAGATCCGCTCTCCTTCCTCGGTCACCAGCGCGGTGACGTGCCCCTTGTCGTCGGTCTGCACCTCCGTCACGATGGCGTCCTGGTGCACGATGCCGCGGCTCAATGCCGTTTTCTTCAGGTACTTCGCGATTTTGTAGCTGTCGAAATGGTAGGAGTTGATCACGTCGGCGCGTTTTTGCTCCAATGCCAGCCGAGCCTCTTCCTGGCTCGCATTATTCTTTATCAAATCAATACCGCGAAGATAATCCGGCAATGGTAAATTATTGTGGATCATTGCCGCAAACAGCGGATAACTACCGTCTTTCTCCCATTGCGACGCAGCTCCATTCGCAGCCGCGAATGGATGGAAATACCGGTCGTCCTTTTCACCGGTGCGCCAGCCTTCGTAGGAAAATCCCCATTTGTAGGTGGCATTGGTCTCGCGCATGAACTCGGCGCAATCGATATCCAGCGAATCCAGCGCGCCCTGCAGGTTCAGCAGTCCGCCCTCTCCCACGCCGACGATGCCGATCGAGGAGGACTCGATCACGCGCACCTCCACCTTGGGGCTGAATATCTTGCGCATGGCAAGCGCCATGAACCAGCCTGCCGTACCGCCGCCCAGAACCACGACACGTTCGATATTTCTGAAATTAATCACATCAACTCCAATCCATTTTTCGAAGTCAAAAAAATTGACTTTACAGCAGGCACTGAAGTTCATGTATTGATTAATCAATCAGATTAATCTCCTTTCATATTCAGAACAATCGGAAATTCACCTTTATCGCAATCGATCACGAATGCGGTCATTTTCAGCATGAATCAATGAAAAAGGCCGCAGCCCCTCACGTTTCGTGAAACGGCTGCGGCCTCCTGGCTGGCCGGGAGCGTTCTGCGCGGTCAGCTCACGTGCTTGCCCACGATGCCCGCGATCTCGAACATGGTGACCTTGTCCTTGCCGAATACCGGGCGGAGCTTGGCATCAGCGATGATCGAGCGCTTGTCCGCCGGATCCTGGAGATTGTGGGCCTTGATGTAGTCCCAGATCTTCTTGACCACCTCGGGGCGCGACACCGTGGCGTCGCCGATCACCGCGGCAAGCTCGGCGCTGGGCTTGAGCGTGCCGGCGGCGGGCGCTTTCCTGGCCGTGGTCTTCTTTGCTGCGGGCGCTTTCTTGGCGGCGGCCGTGGTCTTCCTAGCTGCCGGGGTCTTGGCGGCGGCGGATGCGGTCTTGCGCGGCGGGAATTTCGAATCGCGTTTCTCGAACTCGAAATTCACCTTGCCCTGCTCGCCGTCCCAGACCAGGAAGGCCTTGAACGCGCGGCGCGTGCGCATGCTCACGAACTTGTCGAGCAGGTCGGTCTTGCCCGTGGCGAGCAGCTTGTGCATCTGCGCGCGCTCGACCGGCTGCTGCAGGATGATCTTGCCGCTCTTGAACTTGCAGCTGGGCGCCGGCTGCTGCAATGTGGGAACCGCCTTGCTGCACACGTAGTTGGCGCCGTGCTCATAGACCGGCGAGCCGCAGACGGGACAGTTGCCCAGGCTTTCCTGGCCCGAGAAATCCACCAGTTCGCCGGATTCCTCATCGGCCTTGTCGTCGCCGAAATCGAACTCGAGCTTGAAGTTGTCGTTCTCCTCGTCGCGCACGATCGCGACCTCGGCCGTGAACGGCCAGCCCGCCTTGGAGCGAAAGCCCTCCAGCGGGCCGATGCGGCGGTCGCGCAGCAGCGCCTCCGCCTCCGCCGTCTCGAACGTGCGGCCCGCGGGCGACTTGGTGAACGAGAAGCCGCAGCCGCTGCCGTCGCCGCCCGGGCCCGTGCAGGCAAAGCGGCGGTAGTTTTCCCTCACCACGCCGCCGCAGTTGGGACATGGCGTGGCCAGCGTGGCGTAGTCGCCCGGGATGGTGTCGCGGTCGTATTCCTTGGCTTTCTTGACGAGTTTTTCCGTCATGGCCTGGATCTGCTGCATGAAGGCTTCGCGCGAGAGCTGGCCCTTTTCCATCTGCGAGAGCTTGTACTCCCACTCGCCGGTCAGGTCGGCTCGCGAGAGCTCTTCCACGCCCAGGCCGCGCAGCAGCGTCATGAGCTGGAACGCCTTGGCCGTCGGAATCAGCTCGCGCCCCTCGCGCAACATGTATTTCTCGGTGATCAGCCCTTCGATGATCGCCGCGCGCGTGGCTGGCGTGCCCAGGCCTTTTTCCTGCATGGCTTCGCGCAGCT
>NZ_JBEBOW010000121.1:0-11585 GCF_040396215.1 Diaphorobacter ruginosibacter
TCCGCCCGCGGCGCTGGGCGGCGTGACGCCCAGGTGCCTGAACGCCGCCACGGTGGCCACGCGCCCGCGCGGGGTGCGCTGCAGGTACCCCTGCTGGATGAGGTAGGGCTCGATCACGTCCTCGATCGTGCCGCTCTCCTCGCCGATGCTGGCGGCGATGTTGTCCAGGCCCACCGGGCCGCCGTCGAAGCGGTGGATGACGGCCTCCAGGAGCTTGCGGTCCATGACGTCGAAGCCTTGCGGGTCCACGTCGAGCATGGTGAGCGCGCGCTGCGCGATGTCCAGCGTGATGCGCCCGTCGCCCTTCACATCGGCATAGTCGCGCACGCGGCGCAGCAGGCGGTTGGCGATACGCGGCGTGCCGCGCGAGCGCCGGGCGATCTCGAAGCCGCCCTCGTCATCGATGGGCGCGCCCAGCAGCCCGGCGCTGCGGCGCACGATCAGGGCCAGCTCCTGCGGCGTGTAGAACTCCAGCCGCGCGACGATGCCGAAGCGGTCGCGCAGCGGGTTGGTGAGCATGCCCGCGCGCGTGGTCGCGCCCACGAGCGTGAAGGGCTGCAGATCGAGCTTGATGGACCGCGCGGCCGGTCCTTCGCCGATCATGATGTCGATCTGGTAGTCCTCGAGCGCGGGATACAGTATTTCCTCGACGACCGGCGAGAGTCGGTGGATTTCGTCGATGAACAGCACGTCGTTGCGCTCGAGGTTGGTCAGCAGCGCGGCCAGGTCCTTGGGCTTTTCCAGCACCGGCCCGGAGGTCTGGCGCAGGTTCACGCCCAGTTCGGCGGCGATGATGTGGCTGAGCGTGGTTTTCCCCAGGCCCGGCGGCCCGAACAGCAGAACATGGTCCAGCGCCTCCGAGCGCTTGCGCGCCGCGCCGATGAAGATCTCGAGCTGCTCGCGCGCCTTGGACTGGCCGACGTATTCCTCCAGCATCCTGGGGCGCAGCGCGCGCTCCAGCGCGTCTTCCTGCGAAGAGGCGGGCGCGGCGGAAACCACGCGCTGCTGCTGCGGGATGGGTGCGAAATCGTCGGTATGGATGGTCATGCGTGCGCTGGGAATTTCTGTGGCGCCTGAAGTCGTTCAGGCAGACAGCCGCATTGTCGCGCAACGCCGGGCGCGTTATCCCTTGATGCCTTTTTCGGCCAGCCTGCGCGCGTAGGCGGCGAGGATGAGCCGCTCGGAATGCACCAGGTAGTCGTTGAGCGCGCGCGACGCCTGATCCGGCTTGCCGGCCTCGAACAACGCAAGAATCTGCTGGTTCATCTCCACATAGGGCGCATGCAGGAAGTGCGGATCCTGCATGAGCCCGAAGGCCACGCGCAGCTCGGCCAGCAGGTGCGAGAACATCACGTTCAGCCGCTCGCTGTCGGCCAGTTCCACCACGGCCTTGTGAAACGCGATGTTGGCCGTTCCGACGCCGAGCCAGTCCTCCCTGTCGCGGCAGGCCAGCGCATGCGCAACCGCCGCGCGCATGCGCTCGAGCGCGGGGTGCATGGGGTAGCCCTGCGCCAGCGCCTGGCATTCGATCATGCGGCGGACCCGGTAGATATCGATGATGGACGCGATGCTGGGCACCACGACCGACACGCCCTTGTTCGGCTCGTGGGACAGAAGCCCTTCCTTGGTCAGCATGCGGAATGCCTCGCGCAGGGTGCTGCGCGACACATCCAGGCTCTCGCACAAGGCGGCCTCGGACAAACGCTGCCCTGGCGCCCATTCGCCAAGGATGAGCTTCTCGCGCAGGAGTTCCGCGATTCGGTCGGTGAGGTTTTGCGCTTCGGCGATGCTGGACATGGAATTCGGCTGTTGCTTGAGCCCGCAGTGTATCCACCCCGGCCCGCCGCCGCATGCGGCAGGAGCGCCCGGCGCCTTGTCCGAAGCCAACCGCCTTCGATCCGGTATTTCGAATCAAGAGCTGCCAACACGACCCAGCAAACCGAAGGTTTGCGATCGAGACGAGGCGAAGCAGCGACGTATCGATGGTTGTGTTAGCGATCCTAAGGGTTATCACCTATGCTTTGTATTTATTGTCTTATGCAAAATATTAAATTGTCAGACACTTCACAAATATTTGTACGGCATTGAAAGCAATCAAGGGAGCAAAACGCCCAGGATTGCCTCACGGGCCATGCCGCCAAGTCCACCATCGCGTCGCATTCATCCGAAGGAACCTACATGCTCAACGACGTCAACCTCTGGCCGCTGATAGGCGTGGCCATCATCATTGCGGGATTCATCCTGCGCTTCAATCCGATGCTGGTCGTGGTCGTCACGGCCATCGGCACAGCGTTCGCGGCCGGTTTTCCGGTCGACAAGGTTCTGGCCGCCATCGGCACCGGCTTCGTCAAGACGCGCAACCTGCCCCTGATCATCCTGCTGCCGCTGGCCGTGATCGGGCTGCTCGAGCGCCACGGCCTGCGCCAGCATGCGCAGCGCTGGATCAGCAGCATCAAGTCGGCCACCGCCGGACGCCTGCTGATCGTGTATCTGGCGGCCCGCCAATTGACGGCCGCCGTGGGCCTGACCAGCCTGGGCGGCCACCCGCAGATGGTGCGCCCGCTGCTCGCGCCGATGGCCGAAGGCGCCACCGAGAACCGCTTTGGCCGGCTGTCCGCCAAGGTGCGCGAGAAACTGCGCGCGTTCTCCGCCGCGACCGACAACGTGGGCCTGTTCTTCGGCGAGGACATCTTCGTGGCGTTCGGCGCGATCGTGCTGATGACCACCTTCCTGAAGGAAGCGGGCATTGACGTGGAGCCGATCCATGTCGCGCTGTGGGGCATTCCCACGGCGATCACCGCATTCATCATCCATGCCGTGCGCCTGTACCGGCTCGACGCGGCGCTCGCCAAGGACATCGAGCACGCCCGCAACACCGGCGAGTGGGGCGACGAGGCCGCGGCCGACACCGGCACGCCGGACATGCACAACAGCAAGGCACAGGGAGCCTGAACATCATGACCTTGACCATCCAGCACCTGTACTACCTCGTCGGCGTCATCCTTGCGATCACGGCGGTGCTCACCGTGCGCGACGCAACCAATCCGCGCCGCTACAGCAGCGCCCTGTTCTGGGCCATCTACGCCGTCGTTTTCCTGGTGGGCGACAGGCTCGACCCGGTGATCGTCGGCGTGATGGCGGTTGCCATGGCGCTGATCGCCGGCTTCAACGGCGTGGCGGGCGGCAGGCACCAGCCTCGCACCGACGCGCAGTATCTCGAAAGCGCCAAGCGCCTGGGCAACAAGCTGTTCGTGCCGGCGCTCGCCATTCCGCTCATCACCATGATCGGCACGCTGTCGGGCAAATATCTGCTCGTCGGCGCAACGCCGCTGCTCGACCCCAAGAACACGACGCTGGTCAGCCTGGGCGTGGGCTGCGTGATCGCGCTGTGCCTGGCCTGCTGGATGACGCGCGAGACGCCCGCCCAGGGCATCCGCGAATCGTGGCGGCTGACCGATGCGCTCGGCTGGGCGCTGGTGCTTCCGCAGATGCTGGGCATGCTCGGCCTGGTCTTCTCCGAGGCGGGCGTGGGCAAGGCCGTGGCCTTCGTGACCACCGAATACATCAACATGGACATCAAGTTCATCGCCGTGGCCGTCTATGTGGTCGGCATGGCGCTGTTCACCGTCATCATGGGCAACGGCTTCGCGGCGTTTCCCGTCATGACCGGCGGCGTGGGCGTGCCGGTGCTGGTGCACCACTTCGGAGGCAACCCGGCGGTGATGGCCGCCGTCGGCATGCTCTCGGGCTATTGCGGCACGTTGCTCACGCCCATGGCGGCCAACTTCAACCTGGTTCCGGCGGCGCTGCTGGAGATCGACAAGAACGCCGTCATCAAGGCGCAAGTGCCGACTGCCCTATTGCTTCTGACCGCGAACGTGTTCATCCTGTATTTCCTGATGTTCCTTCCCTGACGAAATGAAAGAGGGCTGCTCATGGCGCATGGCAAGCACCAGATCCTGCTGACCGGCTTCGAGCCGTTCGGCGAAGACTCCGTCAATCCATCGTGGGAAATCGCCCGCGCGCTCGACGGCGCGATCATCGAAGGCGCCATCGTGCGAAGCGTGCGGCTGCCCTGCGTTTTCGGCGACTCCATCGCGGCGCTGGACCGCGCCATCGCCGAGACCGGACCGATGCTGATCGTCTGCCTCGGCTACGCGGCCAACCGCTCGGACATCACGCCCGAGCGGGTCGGCATCAACATCGATGACGCCCGCATCCCCGACAACGCGGGCAATCGCCCCATCGACGCGCCAGTGCTCGCGGACGGCCCGCCGGCCTATTTCTGCACACTGCCCATCAAGGCGATGACCCAGGCCATGCGCGACGCGGGGGTCGCCGCGTCGGTCTCCAACACCGCCGGCACGTTCGTCTGCAACCATATCTGCTATGCGGTGATGGACCGCCTCGCCAAGGGTGCGGCGCGCAAGGACGCGCGCGGCGGCTTCATCCACGTGCCGCCGCTGCCCGGACAGGCCAGCCGCGCGCGGGACGCAAGCGCGATGGAGCTCGGCGAGCAGGTCAAGGGCATCCGGGCCGCCATCGCCGCGGCCATGACCACCCGGGACGACCTGCGGCTGAGCGCGGGCCAGATATCCTGAACATTGAAGAAAAGAAAGAGCGAGCACCATGATGAAGATGGACCTCAACAGCGACCTCGGCGAGAGCTTCGGCGCATGGAGCATGGGCGACGACGCCGCGATGCTCGACATCGTGAGCAGCGCCAACGTGGCCTGCGGATTCCACGCGGGCGATCCCGCAGGCATCCTGAAGACGCTCAAGGCCGCGAAGGAACGCAACGTGTCCGTCGGCGCGCACGTGTCCTATCCCGACCTGGTCGGCTTTGGCCGCCGCAACATGGACATCGGCAGCGCCGATCTCGTCGCCGGCGTCATCTACCAGATCGGCGCGCTGCAAGGGCTGGCGCGGGCCGCCGGAACGCGCGTGACGTACGTGAAGCCGCACGGCGCGCTCTACAACAAGATCGCGCAGGACAGGCGCCAGGCGGATGACGTGATCAACGCGCTGCTGGCGCTCGATCCATCGCTCGTGCTCGTCGCGCTTGCGGGCGCTCCGCTGATCCGGTGGGCGCGCGACGCAGGCCTTTCCGTGGTGGCCGAGGCCTTTGCCGACCGCGCCTACACGCCCGCCGGAGAGCTGGTCTCGCGCACGCTGCCCGGCGCCGTGCTGCACGATGAGGACGAGATCACCGAACGCATGGTCAGGCTGGTCCGCGAAGGCGCGGTCACCGCCATGGACGGCAGCACCGTGCGCATCGAGGCCGACTCCATCTGCGTGCACGGCGACAGCCCGGGAGCCGTCGCCATCGCCCGCAGCCTGCGCGAGCGCTTCGAGCGCGAGAACATCCAGATCGCGTCCTTCGCGGGTTGACCGGCTGCTCCATGAACGTAGAGAACAAGAACACCATGCGCTTTCTGCCGGTCAACCGCCACACGCTGCTGGTGGAACTGCCCGGACTGGACGATACGCTGGCGCTGCTCGCCTCGCTGCAGAAAACGCCCGTGCACGGCGTCGAGGAACTCGTCCCCGCCGCGCGCACCATCCTCGTGCAGTTCCGCGCGTCGGCGACATCCGCCGCGCAGGTCGTGCGCGACATCGCATCGCGCACGCTGGGCGAGCAGACGGAACGCAGCGACGTGCTGGTCGAGATCCCCGTGCATTACAACGGCGAGGACCTGGGCGACGTGGCGCGGCTGCTGGGCATCAGCGAGGAAGAGGTCATCCGCCGCCATACCGGCAGCGAATACACCGTGGCCTTCACCGGGTTCGCGCCGGGCTTCGGCTATCTGGTGGGCGGCGACCCCATTTTCGACGTGCCGCGCCGCAGCTCGCCGCGCACCCGCGTGCCCGCCGGATCGGTGGCGCTGGCGGGCAATTTCAGCGCGGTCTATCCACAGGCCAGCCCCGGCGGCTGGCAGTTGATCGGCGTGACGCAAACGCCCATGTGGGATCTGTCACGCGAGCACCCCGCGCTGCTGCAGCCCGGCTACCGCGTGCGTTTCGTGGACGCTGCCACGCTGCCTGCCGCCGCCTCTACCTCCACCGCCTCCTCCGGCTGCCAGCCCGCGCAAGCCGCGCCCGCCCCTCGGCCTCGCGCGGACATGCATGGCGACGCTGCCCTGCTGGTGCGCGCCACCGGCCTGCTCACCGTGTTCCAGGACACCGGACGCCACGGCCAGGCGGGCCAGGGCGTTTCCGCGTCCGGGGCCATGGACCAGGCGGCGCTGAAAACCGCGAACCGGCTGGTCGGCAATGCCAGCGACATCGCGGCCCTGGAGACCGTGGGCGGCGGCCTGCGGCTTGAAAGCCGCGGCGAGACCGTCGTCGCGGTGACCGGAGCCGATGCGCCGGTCACCATCACCACCTCCGGGGGCCGGCGCTGGGACGCCCCGCGCTACGCGCCCGTGGCGCTGGCCGACGGCGATACGCTGGCCATCGGCCAGCCCCGCGCCGGTGCGCGCTGCTACGTGGCGGCGCGCGGCGGCTTCAGCGTCGCGCCCGTGCTGGGCAGCTGCGCCACCGACACGCTGGCGAACGTCGGCCCGGCGGCGCTCAAGGCGGGCGACGTGCTGCGCCTGCACGGCCCCGCGGCCCGGCACATCGTGGCTGACGCCCAGTTGCCGCCCGAGGGCCTGCCCACGCTGGATGAAGACGTGGTGCTGGACATCGAGTTCGGCCCGCGCACCGACTGGTTCACCGCGCAGGCGCTGGACCTGCTGTGCAGCCAGCGCTGGCAGGTCACGCCGCAATCGAACCGCGTCGGACTACGCCTGAACGGCGAGACGCCGCTCTCGCGCACCGTCACCGCCGAACTGCCCAGCGAAGGCACTCCGCTGGGCGCGCTGCAGGTGCCGGCCAACGGGCAGCCCGTCCTGTTCCTTGCCGACCATCCGTTGACCGGCGGCTATCCGGTGATCGCCTGCATCGCGCCATACCACCTGGACCGCGCCGGCCAGATTCCCGTGGGCGCCTGGCTGCGTTTTCATCCCGTTCGCCGCTTCGGCGAAATCGCGCCCGCCCCGGCCGCTCCCGTTCCTGAAGAAGATACGCCATGAAAAAAGTACTGATTGCCAACCGTGGCGAAATCGCCGTCCGCGTGGCGCGCGCCTGCGCGGACTATGGCGTGAAATCCGTTGCCATCTATGCCGACTCCGACATCGACGCACTGCACGTGCGCATGGCCGACGAGGCCTACGGCCTGGCGGGCGAGCGCCCCGCCGACACCTACCTGAACATCGCCAAGATCATCGCCATCGCCCGCCAGTGCGGCGCCGATGCCGTGCATCCCGGATACGGTTTCCTCTCGGAGAGCGAAGCCTTCGCGCGGGCGGTGATCGGCGCTGGCCTGACCTGGATCGGCCCCCGTCCCGAAACCATCGCCCTGCTGGGCGACAAGGTCAGCGCGCGCAAAGTGGCGCTGGACGTCGGCGCGCCGCTGGTGGCCGGCACCAAGGACCCGGTGCAGGACGCATCGCAGGTGCTGGAGTTCGCCGAGCAGCACGGTCTGCCGATCATCATCAAGGCAGCATTCGGCGGCGGCGGGCGCGGCATGAAGATCGCCTGGCGCATGGACGAGGTCGAGGAACTTTTCGCCTCCGCGACGCGCGAGGCCATCACCGCATTCGGTCGCGGCGAATGCTTTGTCGAGCAGTTCCTGGACAAGCCCCGCCACATCGAAGCCCAGGTGATGGCCGACACGCATGGCAACGTCGTGGTGCTCGGCACACGCGACTGCTCGCTGCAGCGGCGCAACCAGAAGCTGGTGGAAGAAGCGCCCGCGCCCTTCCTCAGCGACGAGCAGCGCGAGCGCATTCACCAATCGGCGCGCGACATCTGCGCCAGGGCCGGCTACGTGAGCGCGGGCACGGTGGAATACCTGCTCAGCAGGAGCGGCGCGATCTCGTTCCTCGAAGTGAATACGCGCCTGCAGGTGGAGCACCCCGTCACGGAACAGACGACCGGCATCGACCTGGTGGTCGAGCAACTGCGCGTGGCCGACGGCCTGCCGCTGTCGATCAAGGAAACGCCCCGGCCCGACGGCCATGCGCTGGAATTCCGCATCAACGCCGAAGACGTGGGCCGCGGCTTCCTGCCCACGCCCGGCACGATCACGCGCTTCGATGCCCCCGGCGGCCCAGGCGTGCGCCTGGACTCCGGCGTGCAGACCGGCTCCGTGGTCTCCGGCTCGTTCGACTCGATGATGGCCAAGCTCATCGTCACCGGAGCGACGCGCGAGCAGGCGCTGGCCCGCGCGCGCCGGGCGCTCAAGGAGTTCCGGATCGACGGCGTCGCATCGGTGCTGCCGTTCCATCGCGCGGTGCTCGGCCATGCGGACTTCAACGGCCCCCGTGACTTCAATGTGCACACGCGCTGGATCGAGACCGAGTTCGCCGAGCCGCTGGCCGCCGCCGCGCGCGCCGAACCGCTGGCGGACGCTTCCCTCACGCGCACCGCCATCGAGATCGACGGCAGGCGCGTGTCGCTCGGCCTTCCCGCCGCGCTGCTGCAGGGCCTCGCGGCGATGCCGGGCGCGGCCCATCCGGCAGCCGCGGGCGCAGCGCCAGCCCATGATCCGGGCGTCGTCGAATCCCCCATCGCGGGCAACCTCCACGCCTGGAAGGTGCGCGATGGCGACGCCGTGCGGGAAGGCGACGTCATCGCGGTGATGGAAGCCATGAAGATGGAGATGCAGGTCACAGCGCACAAAAGCGGCAGGATCGCCCTGCTCGCGGGCGCTGGCACGCCGCAGGCGCTGGGCGCCGCGCTGGCGCGCATCGACTGAGGCTGACGCGCGGCCTCGCGGCGTGGCCTGAGCCGCGCCGGGCGTCCTCAGGGCGCCCGAGCACATGTCCCAAGTCCGACGGCGATGCCGGGATTGCGGGGATTCGGTAACATTGCGTCCTTCGCGCGTGCACGTGCATGGCGCTGCGGCGTATTGCGAACGGCACGCGAGCGAACCGATTTGCCCCGAATCCCCGCCCTGGCGCGATGCGCGGCGGGGGTTGACCCCGGCCCGATTCCGGGAATCACGACATGACCCAACCAACACCCCCCTCATTCCTCAGCCGCGTGGCGATCGCCATCGGCAGCTTTTTCGCGATACTCGGCAATGCGCGCCTGGCATCCGACATCGTCCGCCTGCGCGGCGGCGAGACGCTCGCCGCCGATGCGCCCGCGCCAGAGCCCCGGGAAGTGCGCGTCGAAGTCCCCGTGGAGAAGATCGTCGAGACCCGCGTGGAGGTTCCGGTCGAGAAGATCGTCGAGCGCGCCGTGCAGATCCGCGTGCCCACCGACACTGCCGCGCTGCAGGTGCTGGGCCTGCTGCAGCGCGAGGCGCGCTTCGTGGACTTCGTCCAGGAGGACGTGAAGAACTACACCGACGCCGAGATCGGCGCCGCCGCGCGCGTGGTCCACGAAGGCTGCCGCAAGGTGCTCGGCGAGCACTTCAGCCTCGTGCCCGTGCGCGAGGAAGCCGAGGGCAGCCGCATCACCGTGGCGCAGGGCTTCGACACCACGGCCATCCGCCTGACCGGCAACGTGGTGGGGCAGGCTCCGTTCAGCGGCACGCTCACGCATCGCGGCTGGAAAGTGGCGCACATGCAGTTGCCGCAGCTCACTGATGAGAAGGCGGCGGAGATCGTCGCGCAGGCCGAGGTCGAACTGTGACGGACGGCGCGATGAACACCGCGAACGCTTCCCAGCCGGCGGCGCTGTACTGCATCGGCATCGACCTGGGCACCACGCACTGCGCGCTGTCCTACGTGAGCCGGGCCGCAAGCGATGGAGAGAAGGTCGAGCAGCACGTGCTGGACATTCCGCAGCTCACGGCGCCGGCCAGCGTGGAGGCCAGGCCGCTGCTGCCCTCGTTTCTCTACCTGCCCCATGAGAACGAGCTCACGGCTGCCGACATGGCGCTGCCGGGCGCGGGCGAGCAGAGCCTCGTCGTGGGCGAGTTCGCACGCGCGCGCGGCGCGAACACGCCGATCCGCCTGGTGAGCAGCGCCAAGAGCTGGCTGTGCCATCCGGGCGTGGACCGCCGCGCCGCCATCCTGCCCGCCGATGCGCCGCCCGAAGTGCGGCGCGTGTCGCCACTCGCGGCCTCCACCCGTTACCTGAGCCATCTGCGCTGGGCCTGGGACAAGGCGCACCCCGAAGCGCCGTTCGACGCGCAGGACATCACCGTCACCATTCCCGCATCGTTCGATCCGGCGGCGCGCGAGCTGACGGCGCAGGCCTGCCGCGACGCGGGCTTCAGGCATCTCACGCTGCTCGAGGAGCCGCAGGCGGCGCTCTACAGCTGGATCCAGCAAAGCGGCGGCCAGTGGCGCAAGCAGGTGAAGAACGGCGACATCATCCTGGTGGTGGACGTGGGCGGCGGGACCACCGACCTCTCGCTGATCGCCGTGCTCGAGCGCGACGGGAACCTGGAGCTGCAGCGCGTGGCCGTCGGCGAGCACATCCTGCTGGGCGGCGACAACATGGACCTGGCGCTGGCCTATGGCCTGGCCCGCAAACTCGCCCAGGAAGGCAGGCAGCTCGACGCATGGCAGACACGTGCGCTCTCGCATGGCTGCCGCGCCGCCAAGGAGCAGTTGCTGGCCGACGAGAGCCTGCAGAGCGTGCCCGTCGTGGTTCCCAGCCGCGGCAGCAAGCTGATCGGCGGCAGCATCCGCACCGAGCTGACGCGCGCGGAAGTGCTGCAGATGCTGGTGGAAGGCTTCTTCCCCAAGGTGGCCGTGGACGAGCGGCCGCAAACCCGCGCCCGCGCCGCGCTCACGCAGCTCGGCCTGCCCTATGCGCAGGACGCGGCGGTGACGCGCCATCTCGCGGCATTCCTGTCACGCCAGGCCGGCGCGGCCGGGCAGATCGACGGCCTGCGCGAGACGCAGCCCGCGAACGCCGCGTTCCTGCATCCCAGCGCGATTCTCTTCAACGGCGGCGTGCTCAAGGCCAGCCGGATCGAGCAGCGCATCATCGAAGTCATCAACGGCTGGCTGGCCGCCGACGCGGCGCCCGCGCTGCGCATACTCGACGGCGCGAACCTCGACCTGGCGGTGGCGCGCGGCGCGGCCTACTACGGCCATGCGCGGACAGGCACGGGCGTGCGCATCCGCGGCGGCACGGCGCAGTCGTACTACGTGGGCGTGGAATCCAACATGCCCGCGATCCCGGGCATGGAGCCGCCCATCAGCGCGCTATGCCTTGCGCCGTTCGGCATGGAGGAAGGCTCCGAAGCGCGGCTCGACACGCAGGAGTTCGGCCTGGTCGTCGGCGAGCCGGTGCGGCTGCGCTTCTTTGGCTCGTCGGTGCGCCGCGGCGATGCGGTGGGCGCGCTGCTGGATTTCTGGGGGCCCGACGAATTGGTCGAACTCCAGGAGATCGAGGCCACCCTGCCCGCCGAGGGCCGCAACGCGGGTGAGGTGGTGCCGGTGACGCTGCTCGCGCGCGTGACGGATATCGGCACGCTGGAGCTGAGCGCCGTCCCCGTGGGCGGCAACGAGCGCTGGAAGGTCGAGTTCGACGTGCGCGCCGGGACCAGCGCGGAAACCGCCGCCGGAACCGAT
>NZ_JBEBOW010000122.1:0-11333 GCF_040396215.1 Diaphorobacter ruginosibacter
GCCGGGGCTGCCTTCTTGGCTACGGTCGCCTTTTTCGCAGGTGCTGCCTTCTTAGCAGCGGTTTTCTTCGCAGTTGCCATCATTTTCTCCTTGGGTCGATTAGCAAAGAGCACCCTGTGTCTACTTTGGACACAGAGAGATTCATGGCGGCGAGAAACTGGATGTCGATCTCGCACGCCACAAATGCGGTAACACCCCCGCACCGCGCCTCGGGCGGGCGCTTGGTTGCGGGGGTGCGGTTGAAAAACATGGCCTGCTGTAATTGGATGATCAATTAGTCCCAGGACAAGGCGCCGCCGGATTGATACTCGATGACCCGCGTCTCGAAGAAGTTGCGTTCCTTCTTCAGGTCGATCATCTCGCTCATCCAGGGGAACGGATTTTCTTCATTGGGGAACAGCGCTTCCAGCCCGATCTGCGTGGCGCGGCGATTGGCGATGTAGCGCAGGTAGCTCTTGAACATCGAGGCATTCAGGCCCAGAACGCCGCGTGGCATGGTGTCTTCGGCGTAGCGGTATTCAAGATCCACGGCCTTGACGAACAGGGCCTTGATCTCTTCCTTGAACTCGGGAGTCCACAGGTGCGGGTTCTCCAGCTTGAGCTGGTTGATGAGGTCGATGCCGAAATTGCAGTGCATCGACTCGTCGCGCAGGATGTACTGGTACTGCTCGGCCGCGCCGGTCATCTTGTTTTGACGGCCCAGCGCCAGGATCTGCGTGAAGCCGACATAGAAGAACAGGCCTTCCATCAGGCAGGCGAAGACGATGAGCGACTTCAGCAGCATCTGGTCGGTCTCGGGCGTGCCGGTGTTGAAGGACGGATCCATGATGGCCTCGATGAAAGGGATCAGGAATTCGTCCTTGTCGCGGATCGACTTTACTTCGTTGTATGCGTTGAAGATCTCGCCTTCGTCGAGGCCCAGCGATTCGACGATGTACTGGTAGGCGTGCGTGTGGATCGCTTCCTCGAACGCCTGGCGCAGCAGGAACTGGCGGCACTCGGGCGCCGTGATGTGGCGGTAGGTGCCCAGCACGATGTTGTTGGCGGCCAGCGAATCGGCCGTCACAAAGAAGCCCAGGTTGCGCTTGACGATGCGGCGCTCGTCTTCGGTCAGGCCGTTGGGGTCCTTCCACAGTGCGATGTCGCGCGTCATGTTCACTTCCTGCGGCATCCAGTGGTTGGCGCAGGTGGCGAGGTATTTTTCCCAGGCCCACTTGTACTTGAAGGGGACCAGCTGGTTCACGTCCGTCTTGGCGTTGATGATGCGCTTGTCGGCGGCATTCACGCGTTGATGGGCTGCAGGCGATGCGGCGGGTTGCGATGCGTCCGATGCGACGGTCTGCGGCGCAGGTTGCGCGAAGGCGGACGCGGCATCCGCAGCGTGGTTTTGTTGAGAACCACCTGCCGTTGTATTTTGCGATGAGGGCTTGACTTCTTCGTCCCAGGTCAGCATACGTTTTCCAGTGCTCGAATTATGAAAGCAGCGCCTCAAAAAGAAAAGCGCTGCGGTGATGCTTCGCCAAGTTTTGTTGCTTCATCGCACGTGCGTTGTTATGCGAAGCACCTCGAACGCACGTGCGCAATGCCTTTATTGGCAGGCTTCGCAGCCCGGATCATCGATCGCGCAGAACTTGATGTCCGTGGCTGGAACGCTCGCGGCCTGTACCTGCGCGGCAGCGGCCGCAGCCTCCAGAGCGTTGGCTGGCGCGGCTTTCGGCGCTGCGCCCGCATTGCCTTCATTGCCTGCGGAGACGGCGTTGAGCTGGCGGCCGCTGACCGTGCTCATCTCCACGTGCGTCGCGGATTGCGTGCGCAGGTAGTACGTCGTTTTCAGGCCACGAATCCATGCGAGCTTGTAGGTTTCATCGAGCTTCTTGCCGGATGCGCCAGCCATGTAGATGTTCAGGCTCTGCGCCTGATCGATCCATTTCTGGCGGCGTGCCGCGGCTTCGACCAGCCATGTGGGCGCTACTTCGAACGCGGTGGCATAGAGGTTCTTCACTTCCTGCGGCACGCGGTCGATGGGCTGCAGCGATCCTTTGAAGTGCTTCAGGTCCATCACCATCACGTCGTCCCACAGGCCCAGGCTCTGCAGGTCGCGCACCAGGTATTGGTTGACGACGGTGAACTCGCCCGACAGGTTCGACTTCACCGACAGGTTCCCGAAGGAGGGCTCGATCGATGCGTCCACGCCCACGATGTTGGAGATGGTGGCGGTCGGCGCGATGGCCACGCAGTTGGAGTTGCGCATGCCGTCCTTGGCGATCTTGCCGCGCAGCGCGTTCCAGTCGAGCGTCGAAGAGCGATCGACTTCGACATAGCCGCCGCGCTCCCTGGCGAGCAGGTCGAGCGAGTCGATCGGCAGGATGCCGCGCGACCACAGCGAGCCGTCGTATGTGGAGTAGGTGCCGCGTTCCCGCGCCAGTTCGCTGGATGCCCAATAGGCGTAGTAGCAGATCGCCTCCATCGATTCGTCGGCGAATTGCACCGCGGCGTCGCTCGCGTAGGGAATGCGCATTTCATACAGCGCGTCCTGGAACGCCATCAGGCCCATGCCCACCGGACGGTGGCGCATGTTCGAGTCCTTGGCCTTCTGCACTGCGTAGTAGTTGATGTCGATGACGTTGTCGAGCATGCGCATCGCCGTGCTGACGGTCTTCTTGAGCTTGTCGTGGTCGATCCTGCCGTCCTTGATGTGGCGCGCCAGATTCACCGAGCCGAGGTTGCAGACGGCGGTTTCGCAGTCGCTGGTGTTCAGCGTGATCTCCGTGCACAGGTTCGAGGAGTGCACCACGCCCGCGTGCTGTTGCGGCGAGCGGATGTTGCAGGGGTCCTTGAAGGTGATCCAGGGGTGGCCGGTCTCGAACAGCATCGAGAGCATCTTGCGCCACAGGTCGACCGCGGGGATCTGCTTGGACAGGCCGATCTCGCCCGATGCCGCCTTGGCTTCGTAGGCGCTGTACGCCTTCTCGAACGCGCCGCCATACAGGTCGTGCAGGTCCGGGACATCGGCGGGGCTGAACAGCGTCCACTGTCCCTTTTCCATCACGCGCTTCATGAACAGGTCGGGGATCCAGTTGGCCGTGTTCATGTCGTGCGTGCGGCGGCGGTCGTCACCGGTGTTCTTGCGCAGCTCGAGGAACTCCTCGATGTCCAGGTGCCAGGTTTCCAGGTAGGTGCAGACCGCGCCCTTGCGCTTGCCGCCCTGGTTGACCGCGACGGCCGTGTCGTTGACCACCTTGAGGAACGGAACCACGCCCTGCGATTCGCCGTTCGTGCCCTTGATGTGCGAGCCCAGCGCGCGCACGCGGGTCCAGTCATTGCCCAGGCCGCCCGCGAATTTGGAGAGCAGTGCGTTTTCCTTGATCGACTCATAGATGCCGTCGAGATCGTCGGGCACCGTGGTCAGGTAGCACGAGGACAACTGCGAGCGCAGGGTGCCGCTGTTGAACAGCGTGGGCGTGCTGGACATGAAGTCGAAGGACGACAGCACTTCATAGAACTCGATGGCGCGCGCGTTGGGGTCCTTCTCGTTGAGCGACAGGCCCATGGCCACGCGCATGAAGAACGCCTGGGGCAGTTCGATGCGGGTTTTGCGCACGTGCAGGAAGTAGCGGTCATACAGCGTCTGCAGCCCGAGGTAGTCGAACTGCTGGTCGCGCTCGGCCCGCAGCGCGGCGCCCAGGCGCGGCAGGTCATAGTCCAGCATGCGGGGGTCGAGCAGCTCGTTGTCCACGCCCTTCCGGATGAATTTCGGGAAGTAGTCCGCATAGGCGGCCTGCATCCCTGCGGGCGCGACGTCGGCTTCCAGCACTTCGCGCACGATGGTGTGCAGCAGCAGGCGGGCGGTTGCGTAGGTGTAGCCGGGGTCTTTCTCGATCTTGGTGCGGGCGGCCAGGATGGCGGCCTTCAGCACTTCTTCCATGGGCACGCCGTCATACAGGTTGCGCATGGTCTCCGTGACGATCGGCGCCGCGGTCACGCCTTCGCCGAGGTTGGCGCAGGCCGACTCGATCAGCGAGTGCAGGCGCAGCACGTCGAGCTCCACGCGCTGGCCGTTTTCCAGCACATGCATGGCGGGCACTTGCGGCAGCAGCTGTTCGCGGCGCTGCGCGCGTTCCTGCGCGCGGCGTTCGCGGTACAGCACATAGGCGCGCGCGACTTCGTGGTGGCCGCCGCGCATCAGGCCGAGCTCGACCTGATCCTGCACGTCCTCGATGTGGAACGTGCCGCCGCCCGGGCGCGAACGGGTGAGCGCGTACACGACGGACTGCGTGAGGTTGTCCACCACTTCGCGGATGCTGGCCGATGCGGCGCCCTGGGCGCCGTGGGTTGCAAGAAATGCCTTCATCATCGCCACGGCGATCTTCTGCGGCTCGAACGGCACGACGGCGCCGTTGCGGCGGATGATCTGGAACTGGACGAAATGACTGCCGGCGGCCGCGCTCTTGGGGGCAGGGGAGGCAGTTGTCTTTGCGGGCGCGTGGCTCGCTTCATTGGCTGGGTTTTGAGCAGCTTGCATGAGTTCCTCTATTGGAGCATTCAGGAGCAGAACAGCGGGTCTATCAACGGCGCTGCGCTATCGTCAGGTGCATGACACGGGAGGCCGTGACACACTATATCTGGGGTGTCTGTGCGCTGCAAGACACTATCTGTAGTGTAGCCGCTGCGGCGGCATGTCTGAAGGAAATCGGGTCCGCGGACGAGATCGCGGAGCCCGCGGACCGCTTCCAGCCGCCGGTGCGGCGGCGTTTGAATGGCGAAACCGCCGGTGGGTGCGACCTATCCGGCAATAAGCTCCGCAAGCCCGCATGCAGCGGGGAAAAGCCTGGGAAAAGAATCCTGGATGTCTTCGCGAGGCGAAGACCACGTGCTGGGGTCGGCTGCTAGTAAATGGGTGGAAACCACCAGCCCAGATCACACAATTTGTTGCGTATTTTCCGCCATTCGAATCCCGCGCCCGGGTCGTGCTTGCGCCCGGGCGCCACATGTTCATGGCCCGCGATGAAGCGGATCGGATAGCGGCGCGCCAGGTCCCTGCACAGGCGGGCCAGCGCGGCATACTGTGCTTCGGTGAAGCATCCGCCCTCCAGTCCTTCCAGCTCGATGCCGATCGAGTCGTCATTGCAGTTGCCGCGCCCGCGAAAGTGGGAGCGCCCCGCATGCCAGGCGCGCCGGTCGCAATCGACGAACTGCGTGAGCGCTCCCTTTCTGTCGATCACGAAGTGGCTGGAGACCTCCATGCCGCGTATGGTGTCGAAGTAAGGATGCGCGTCCCAGTCCAGGGAGTTGGTGAACAGGCGCTCGATATCGCCCGTGCCGTACTCTCCCGGAGGCAGGCTGATGGAGTGCACGATGACGAGGTCGATGCGGGCTCCCTCGGGGCGCGGCCCATGGTTGGGCGACGGGGTGTGGCGGGCTTTTTCGTACCAGCCGCGATTCCAGCGCGCCTGCGGCCTGCCGGGCGAGGCGCCGCCGGGGCTGCTCTCAGCCCGCATGGTCGGGACCGCCTTCGGTTTCGGAGATGTTCAGGCGTTCGATGCGGTAGCGGATCTGGCGCAGGCTGATACCGAGCCGCGCGGCGGTGGCGGTGCGGTTGAAGCCGGATTCGCGCAGCGCGCGCACCAGGATGTCGCGCTCCTGCTTGTCCAGCCAGGCCTGGAGATCGCGCGGCACGGGCGCGTCGCTGGGATAGGGCGCGGGGGCTTCGCCCGGCCGGGCCGCGGGTTCGGCGGGCGCGGAGACGGCATCTTCACTTGCGAGCGCGGGGGGCTGCGGAGCTGGGGGCATGTTCGTGCCCGCCTGGCTCGAGGGCGGATCGACGAACAGTTCATCGCCGTCGCTCAGTGCGACGGCGCGGTGCAGCAGGTTTTCCAGTTCGCGCACGTTGCCGGGCAGCGGGTGCATGGAGATGCGCTGCAGCGCCGCCTGCGTGAGCCGGGGAACCGGCATGCCGGAGTCCCTGGCGATCCGCCCGAGCAGGGCTTCGCACAGCGCGGGCAGGTCTTCGCGCCGCTCGCGCAGCGGCGGGATGGTCAGCTCGATCACGTTCAGCCGGTAATAAAGATCCTGGCGGAAGCGGCCCGCCGCCACTTCGGCCGCGAGATCCTTGTGCGTGGCGCTGACGATGCGCACGTCCACGTTCTCCTCTTGCGTTGCGCCCAGCGGGCGCACGCTGCGCTCCTGGATGGCGCGCAGCAGCTTGGACTGCATGGGCAGCGGCAGATCGCCGATTTCGTCGAGAAACAATGTGCCGCCGCGCGCCGCCTGGAAGAAGCCTTCGCGGTCCGCGTTCGCGCCGGTGTAGGAGCCTTTGCGCGCGCCAAAGAATTCGGCCTCCAGCAGGTTCTCTGGAATCGCCCCGCAGTTCACGGCGATGAGCGGTCCCTCGGCGCGCTGGCTGCTGCTGTGCAGCGCGCGCGCGACCAGTTCCTTGCCGGTTCCAGATTCCCCGCGCACCAGCACCGGGGCCATGCTGCGCGCCACCTTGGCGATGCGCTGCTTCATATGGCTCATGGCCTGGGAGTCGCCGACCAGCTGCTGCAGAGCGCCCGATGCCGCCGCCCCCGCAGAGGCTTCGTCGTTGCGCGCAATGGCCGAGGCCGCATGGTCCGCATTGCGGGCGCCCATGGCGCTCGGGCCGACGCCGGGAGCGGGAACGCCGCCGGTGCCTTGCACGGCGGATGCCACCACGGAGCGGAACTGCTTGAGATCCACGGGCTTGGTGAGATAGTCGAACGCGCCGGCGCGCAGAGCCTCGACGGCGTTTTCGGCGGAGCCATAGGCCGTCATGACCACGCAGCGCTCGGGCCGCCTGGCCTCGCGCAGGTAGGCGAGCACTTCCATGCCATAGCCGTCGGGCAGCCGCATGTCGGTGATCACCGCATCGAACCGCTGCACGCGCAATTGCTGCAGCGATTCCTGCACCGACGCGGCGGTCTCCACCCGGTAGCCTTCACGCAGCAGAGTCAGCTCGTAGAGGGTTCGCAGGTCGGGTTCGTCATCGATGACGAGAATGGATGCGGCGTATGCGGACATGGGTTCGTTGGACTGTCAGACCATGATTGTGTCAAAAAGTGAGGCCGTCCCGGAGAGCCGGAGCGATTGGCGGAAACTGACGATGAATATATTGCCCTCGATGTCGCCGCGGTCCAGCGGCAGGATGGAGCGTTCGTAGCGGATGGTCGCTCCGTGGCGGCCGCACAGCTCGCGGCTGATATAGAGCCCCAGTCCGCTGGAGCGGCTCTCCGAGGAGAAGAACGGCTCGAACAGATGCTGCTCGACCGACTTCTCGAGCGGCGCTCCGTCGCTCCATACATAGACGAAAGCGGCGCCTTCGGCCGTGGTGCCGGACTGGATGCACATGGAGTCTTCATGCGCGCCCTTGTAGCGCAGGGCGTTGTCCATGAGATTGACGAGCACGCGGCGCAGGTGATCGGGATCGAAGTTCACTTCGGCCTGCGGGGCATCCAGCCGCAGCAGGGCCTTGCGCCGCGCCGGGTCCTGGCCCTGCCAGTCATGGACCATCTGGCGCACCGAGTCGTCCAGCGCGATGCCGGGCGAGGGCGCATTGTCGATCTGGTGGCGAACGCGCGCGATGTCCAGCACTTCCTCCGTGATGCGGGTGAGGCGGTCGGCGTTCTGGCGGACCATCTGGCTCAGGCGCAGTTGCACGGGGTCGTTCAATTCTTCCTGCAGCAGCGCGTTGGCCTGGAGGATGGCGGCCAGCGGATTGCGGAACTCGTGCGCCACCGCCGCCGACATGCGGCCCATGGCAGCCAGCTTCTCGGTGCGCAGGCGGGCCTCCATTTCGCGCAGGTCCTGCAGGAACACCACGCACAGCACATCTTCGGGCTCCTGTGGGCGGTGCGCGGGAATGCCGCCGTGCTGCGTCGTCAGCCAGGTGCGCGCGCGCAGGCCCATGGGGCTGTGGCCGCTCTGCGGTATGGCGATGTCGGCGGATTGCTGGGTCGCGTTCTCGAACGTCTTGCGCACCAGCGCGAGCAAAGGCTCCCATTGGGGAAGCTGGCTCAGCTCGAACGGCATGGCGGCCGGGGCCGCATCGCCCAGCAGCAGCCGGGCCGAGGGATTGACCAGCCGGACCGTGTCCTGGCGGTCGATCACCAGCACGCCTTCGCCGAGGTGCTGCATGACCAGTGCGCTCACGTCCTCCTGGGTCTTCGCCGCAATGCGGTTGCGCCGCGCTATTTCGTGCTCGGCATGCAGCTTCACGGACAACTGGTGCACCAGATAGGTCACGATGAAGAAGCCCACGCATGTGAGCGCGGCCTGCAGATAGCGCCGCGTGCTGTCGCCCGCCGAATGGTCTGCCGCCCACAGCGAGCTGGCCAGCAGCACGATGGTGATGATCGACGTGGTGCCCAGCGCCATCATCAGCGTGCCGAGCATGCCCGCCATCAGCACGGGCAGCCCGTATAGCGGCGTGTAGCTCAGCACGTCACCGGCGAAGATGTGCAGGTAGCTGAACATGACGATGTCCACGCCGATGGTCGGCAGCCACTGCGGCCCCGGCTGCGGCGACGGAACCGTGCGCGTGAGGATGCGCACCAGCAGCGTGAGCGCCAGATAGGCCACGCAGATGGCCAGCGTGTCGGGGTTGACCGGCAACTGCCAGATCAGCCCCGCCGCATGCTGGAGCGTGAACAGCAGCGCCACCATGACCCGGCCGTTCAGGAACGCGAGCCAGATCCGCAGGAAGGTGTTGTTGCCGATGCGTGGGGTGTTCAGCACGGTGCTGCGCTTGTCGAAGGCCGGGCGGGGCTCAGTCCGCCGGGCCCTGTTGCCTGTGTTCCGCGCAGCAATAGTGGCGGCCGTCCCGCCCCAGCGCGTCGCTCACCGGCAGCATCAGCCCGCAGCGCGCGCAGGGCACCATTTTCTCCTGGGAAATGCCCTTGGGCGCACGCGGCGCGGCCTTGCCCTGGCGTTCCGCGGCGTCCAGCCGCTGCTGCTTGCGCCAGATCTGGTAGGCGATCACCAGAACGATGAAAAGCAGGAGGTATTTCATGATCATGTGCCGGCCTTGGCTAGAAGCACTTCGAGCACGAAGCGCGAGCCCACGTAGGCCAGGAGCAGCAGGACCGCGCCCGCGTAGAGCACGTTCACCGCATGGCGGCCGCGCCATCCAAAGCGCGAGCGCCCGATCAGCAGCACGGCGAAGGTGATCCACGAGAGGACCGAGAACACGGACTTGTGGTCCCATATCCAGGCGCGTCCATAGATCACTTCGCCAAACAGCCAGCCGGCAATCAGCGTGGCGGTCAGCACGACGAAGCCGGCGGTGACGAAGCGGAACGTCAGGCGCTCCAGCGTGAGCAGCGGCATGCCCGACGGCGAATCCGCGGCCAGGCGGATGTGCTTTTCAGCGCGCGTCATCAGCCAGGCGTGCACCACGGCGGCGGCGAACAGGCCGTAGGAGGCAATGCCCAGCGTCAGGTGCAGCGGCAGCCAGGGTGAAGAAAGCGCGTGCAGCGGCTTGCCGGGAAAGATCACGCCCAGCAGCACGGCGGCCGCGCCAAGGAGCGTGAGAACCCAGAGCGCGCGCATCTGCGGAAAGAACTGGCGTTCCACCAGGTAGGCGATCAGCACCAGCCATGCCGTCATTGACAGCGCGGGAGCGAAGCCGAAGTGCGGCGCCTGCCCCAGCAGCCCCCATGCGACCGAAGCGCCGTGGAGCACCCATGCCAGTGTCAGGGCGATGCGCGCCTGCGATGACGAAAATCGTGAGCCCGCGATGGCCGACACCACATAGATCACGGCGGCCGCCAAGGCCAATAGCCATCCGAGCGGGGAAGCACTGGGTAAAATCATAGACTTACAGTTTAGCCTTTCGCCCGCTCTTTTCGGGCCAAACATCGCAGCATCTGCCGGTTCACCGGCCCATTTGCTGCCTCTGGAGCATCCACATGGCTTCCGCGCTCACCGATAAACTCTCACGGCTCGTCAAGGAGATGCGTGGCCAGGCCCGCATCACCGAATCCAATGTCCAGGACATGCTGCGCGAAGTGCGCATGGCCTTGCTGGAAGCCGACGTCGCACTGCCTGTTGTGCGCGATTTCATCGCCCGCGTCAAGGAGAAGGCGCTCGGGCAGGAAGTCCTGGGCAGCCTCAAGCCAGGCCAGGCGCTGGTGGGCATCGTCAACAGCGAGCTCGCGGCGACGATGGGCGACGGCGTCGCCGACATCAACCTGAACGCGCAGCCGCCGGCAGTCATCCTGATGGCCGGCCTGCAGGGCGCGGGCAAGACGACGACGACGGCCAAACTTGCACGCCACCTGATCGACAAGCGCAAGAAAAAGGTGCTGACCGTATCGGGTGACGTGTATCGCCCGGCCGCCATCGAGCAGCTCAAGACCGTGACCGCGCAGGCCGGCGCCGAGTGGTTCCCATCCACGCCGGACCAGAAGCCGCGCGACATCGCCATCGCCGCGCTGGACTATGCCCGCAAGCATTACTTCGATGTGCTGCTGGTCGATACGGCGGGCCGCCTGGCGATCGACGAGTTGCTGATGCAGGAGATCAAGGACCTGCATGCGGTGCTCAAGCCGGTCGAGACCCTGTTCGTGGTCGATGCCATGCAGGGCCAGGATGCGGTCAACACGGCCAAGGCGTTCAAGGAGGCCCTGCCGCTCACCGGCATCGTGCTGACCAAGCTCGATGGCGACTCGCGCGGAGGCGCGGCGCTGTCGGTGCGGCAGATCACCGGCGCGCCCATCAAGTTCGCCGGCGTCTCGGAGAAGATCGACGGCCTTGAGGTGTTCGACGCCTCGCGCCACGCGCAGCGCGTGCTCGGCATGGGCGACATCGTCGCCCTGGTCGAACAGGTCACCAAGGGCGTGGACATGGAAGCCGCCCAGAAACTGGCTGAAAAGGTCAAGAGCGGCGACGGCTTCGATCTGAACGACTTTCTCGCGCAACTGCAGCAGATGAAGCAGATGGGCGGGCTCTCCACCCTGATGGACAAGCTGCCCACCGAGCTTGCGGGCAAGGCGGGCCAGGTCGACATGGACAGGGCCGAGCGCGAGGTACGCCGCAAGGAAGGCATCATCTGCTCGATGACCATGAAGGAGCGCAAGCACCCCGCGCTCATCAAGGCCACGCGCAAGAAGCGCATCGCGGACGGCGCCGGCGTGCAGGTTCAGGAAGTGAACCGGCTGCTCAAGGAGTTCGAGCAGATGCAGGCCATGATGAAGAAGATGAAGGGCGGCGGGCTCATGAAGATGATGAAGCGCATGGGCGGCATGAAGGGGATGAAAGGCATGATGGGCGGCGGCGGAATGCCCAAGCTGCCGTTCTGACCTGCCGCGCGGGGAGCG
>NZ_JBEBOW010000123.1:0-11224 GCF_040396215.1 Diaphorobacter ruginosibacter
CTCATCCCGATTGCACTCCAACGCGGCTGCGTAGAGATCGTAAACACGTTCTTAGAGCTGCTAACACGACCCAGCAAACCGAAGGTTTGCGATCGAGACGAGGCGCGAAGCCGCAGGCAGTACAAGCGTACGACAAGGCGAAGCAACGACGTATCGAGGGTTGTGTTAGCGGCTCTCAGCGGCCCGCCTGCGCCGCGGCCGCCAGCAGGGCGGGCAGCTCGCCCATGTGATCAAAGATGCGCGCGGCTCCCGCGCCCAGCAGATCGCCCGCCTGGGCATGCCCCTGATCGGAGGGGAAATACCCCCAGACCGTCGCTCCCGCGGCCACTCCGGCCTGCACGCCGGTGATCGTGTCCTCGATCACCAGACAACGCCCGGGATGGGCCTGCAAGGACGCCGCCGCGGCCAGGTACACGTCGGGAAAAGGCTTGCTGCGCGGAGTTTCATGGCCGCTGAACACCCTGCCGTCGAAATAGGGCGCAAGCCCGACCTTCAGCAACTGCATCTCGACCTTGGCGCGATCCGCGCCCGAAGCGCAGGCAATGCGCCCGCCAAACTGCCCGTGAAGGTCCTCGACGGTGGAAAGCGCGCCCTCGATCGCCATGAGTTCGGCGCCCAGCGCTTCATTGCGGCGCAGATAGAACTGCTGCAGCCACTCCTCGGTAAAGGGCTTGCCGGTCCGCGCTTCGATGAGGGGGGCCTGGCTGCGCACCGTCTTGCCGATGAATTGCTGAAGACACTCATGGGTGGTGATGGGCCAGCCGGCCTCGTTCAACATGTCGCGCAACACGCGATTGGTGATGGATTCGCTATCCACCAGCACACCGTCGCAATCAAACAGGACGGCTTCAAACATCGGATTCATCAGGTTGGCTCGCATTCTCAATCGCGCGTATCGCGCATCCGGGAAAGGCGCAGAAAGGCCGCGCGATGCGCCTCAAAGCGCAAGAGGCGCACCGCGCGCCTCTTTCCTCTCTCGCATCCCGTCACATCGGGATCATTATGCGGCAGCCCGGCCATTCATCGACAGCCCCGGGCCGGAGCCCGGGCAGCTCACAGCAGATCGCCGTCCACGTAATACCAGCGGCCACCCTCGCGCACGAAGCGGCTGCGCTCATGCATGCGCACCGCGCGCCCCGCAATGCGATAGCGCGCGACGAACTCCACCTCCGCAGTGTCCGGCCCCGTCTCCCGCGACTGCCTGATGGCAAGCCCCAGCCATCGGGCGCCGGGCTCGAAATCCAGCACCCCGGGCCGCTGCGCCGCATGCCATGTCGCGCGCAGATATGCGGCGTCCTCCAGGACGAAGGCGCTGTAGCGCGAGCGCATGAGCGATTCCGCATCCGGGGCCGGCGCCGTGTCAAAGTGCTCCAGATAGCGCCCGCAGCACCGGGAAAAATCCAGCACCCGTCCTCTGGCATCGGTACGGCCGCAAGGGCATGCGGCGGGTGATGAAAGCATCAGGCCAGGGCTCTTTGGATGATGATCTTCTGGACGTCGCTCGTGCCCTCATAGATCTGGCACACACGCACGTCACGGTAAATCCGCTCGACCGGGAAATCGCTCACCACGCCATAGCCGCCCAGCGTCTGGATCGCGGCGCTGCACACGCGCTCGGCCATCTCGCTGGCGAAAAGCTTGGCCATCGCGGCTTCCTTCAAGCATGGACGGCCGGCATCCCGCAGCGCGGCGGCATGCCAGATCAACTGGCGCGCCGCCTCGATCTGCATCGCGCAATCGGCCAGCCGGAATCCAACGGCCTGGTGGTTGAAGATCGGCGTACCGAAGCTCTCGCGCTCCTTGCTGTACTGCAGCGCGCATTCAAACGCGCTGCGCGCCATGCCGACGCTCTGCGCGGCGATTCCGATGCGCCCGCCCTCCAGCGCTCCAAGCGCGATCTTGTAGCCCTCGCCCTCCGCGCCGATGAGGTTTTCAGCGGGAATGCGGCAACCATCGAAGTTGATCTGCGCGGTGTCGCTGCTGTGCTGTCCCAGTTTGTCCTCGAGCCGCGCAACGATATAGCCCGGCGTACTGGTCGGCACGATGAAGGCGCTCATGCCTTTCTTGCCCGCGCCCTTGTCGGTCACCGCGATGACGATGGCGACATGGCCGTTCTTGCCGCTGGTGATGAACTGCTTGACGCCGTTGATCACGTATTCGCCGCCCTGCCTGACCGCCGTGGTGCGCAGCGCCGAGGCGTCCGAGCCGACATGCGGCTCTGTCAGGCAGAACGCGCCCAGCATCTCGCCACGCGCCAGCGGCTCCAGCCATTGCCTCTTCTGCGCCGCATTGCCGTATTTCATGAGGATGGCGTTGACGGGGCAATTGGTCACGCTGATTGCTGTGCTCGTCCCGCCGTCGCCTGCCGCGATCTCTTCCAGCACCAGCGCCAGCGACAGATAGTCCAGCCCCGCGCCGCCATGCTCCTGCGGCACGCAGATGCCGTATGCGCCGAGTTCAGCAAGACCCCGGTGCGTGTCGCGCGGGAAAAAATGCTCCTTGTCCCAACGCGCGGCATTCGGCCACAACTGTTCCTGTGCAAACTGTCGCACCGCATCGCGGATCATTTCCTGGTCTTCTGTGAGCAGCATCTTGCTTGTCTCTCTTGCTGTGTGGGTTGGTGAAATTTCAAATCATCCGGGTGGGCATCCGCCCGGCGCCATCACCAATGCGCGGCCCGGCGGCCGTCATGGTGCAGCAGTTGCCCCTTGTCTTGCGGCGTGAGCGACGCCAGTACGCTGCGCATGCCGCTCACGCTGTCCTCGAGCCGCACCGGCGCATCCTCGCCGCCCATGTCGGTTTGCACCCAGCCCGGGTCGATGGTGATCAGCGTCGCGCCCGGATAATCGTTCTGCGCGGCAGCCACCGCCATGTTCAGTGCCGACTTGCTCACACGGTAAAGCCACGCATTGCCGGCCTGCACGCTGCCGATCTGCGACATCGAGGAGGACAGGCAGGCGAGCACGCCGCCGGACTCCTGCAGCAGCGGCGCCACCTGGGGAATCACCTGCATGGCGCCCAGCACGTTGACGTGCATGACGGCATCGAAGTCCTCCAGCGACGGAGGCGTCAGCGCATCGTGCCTGCGGATCATGCCGGCCACGTACAGTGCGATATCGATCCTCTCGCCATCAAGCAGCCACGCCAGGCCGCTGACGCTTGCCGGCCTGGCCACATCGATCAGATGCACTTCAGCGCCGAGATCACGCAAACGCTCGCGCGCCGCATCGTCGCGCACGGTCGCAATCACCCGCCAGCCCATGCTCCGGTACTGGCGCACGAACTCCAGGCCAATGCCGCGCGACGCTCCAATCACAAGCACTGTGGATGACATGCTCAGCCCTCTCCCTGTTCCTCGACGATCTGCTTGCGATAACGGCGCAGCATGTCGTCCTGCGACTCCGGCTCCGCGCTCGCTCCTGTTTGCGCATGAATGATCTGGTTGAGCGTCGGCAGCTCGCCGCGCTCGATCCGCGCCATGGGATCCCATAGCTTCGAGCGCATGAGCGCTTTCGGACAATGCAGATAGGCCTCGCTCACCCGCACCTCGATCACCAGCCGGGGCAATTGGCGCTCGGCCTCGAAACGTTGAATGAACCCGGGCTCGTCGCGCAGCCTCGCCACGCCATTCACGCGCAGGGTTTCATCGACGCCCGGCACCATGAACAGCATGGCGATGCGCGGGTCCCGCAGAAGGTTGGTGAACGAGTCGAGCCGGTTGTTCCCGCCGGCATCGGGCACGAGCAGATGGTGCGCATCCGCGCATTTGACGAAGCCCCTGGGGCCGCCACGCGGCGAGGCGTCCAGCAGCGCGCCCTCGTCTCCAGCGGTGGCCAGCACACAGAACGGAGAAAGCGCGATGATGCGCTGGCAGTAGGCGTCGAGATGGTCCATCTGCTTGCGCACGGCACGCTCCGTGGGCTGCGCATACAGCGCGCGCAACTGTTCCAGCGTGGAGATCATGCCCGGCCTCCCTCGTCGCCATCGTCACCACCATCAGCATCGCGTGAATGAATGGCGGCATACAGCGCGAGGTACTCGCGCCATGAAGGATCGTAGGCCACCGTCAGCTCGCCAGGCAGATCGGGGGTGTATTCCGCGGCCAGTTCGTTGGCAAGCCGCGTGGCGTGCTCCACATCCTCCACATAGAAAGACGCCGTGCGCGAGCGCATGCCCTCCACGCGGGAGAATGCCAGGATGCCGCGCTGCCGCAGTTCCAGCTCCGTCTCCAGCGCGTCCTGCGCATCGCGCACCGCATCGAGCTC
Source organism: Diaphorobacter ruginosibacter (assembly GCF_040396215.1). Classification (GTDB taxonomy): domain Bacteria; phylum Pseudomonadota; class Gammaproteobacteria; order Burkholderiales; family Burkholderiaceae_C; genus Diaphorobacter_A; species Diaphorobacter_A ruginosibacter_A. Next base: position 4,266 of record NZ_JBEBOW010000123.1, read on the forward strand.
ATCCTGATCGCCGAAGGGAAGGCTCCAGCTCAGGAAATAAGGAAAATCGGCCCGCGTGGCCACCGCGTTCGCCGAATCGTGGAACGAGAGCAGATCCGGCGGGTCGTCCTCACCCGCATCCCGCGCTCGCACTTCAAGCGACATCCAGCGGCCACTGCCCTCGCGGGGATACTCATAGGTGCGGCCCAGGTCCTCGCGCTGGAAGGCATCGAAGATCGGCGCGAATGCCGACAGCGGCTCGGCCCCCGCCACGCTGTCGGAAAACGCATCCACGAACTCCACCGGCCCGACCCGCACCGAAAAATCCCATTCGCCAAGCACATGGTCCAGCATGATGAAGGCCATGTGGCGCGCATGCTCCGCCATGTCCTGGGGAATGATTTTCTCGAACGAAAGCTCCAGGCCGACAATGCCGCCCGCATCATAGTGCGCGACGAGGACGTCGGAACACGACAGCTCGAAGCCATCCATGCGCATCGCAAAATCCCCGCCCGGCGAGCGGCTGCGAAAGGCGCGCACTTCGTAATGCTCCAGGCTCGGGGCATGGCGCGCCAGCGCCTGGACGTTCTCGAACTGGTCGATATTGCCGTGGGCCGTGACGATCAGCCGGGCACCCGGCTCCTTCGGACTGCCTTCGATCTCCAGAGCCAGCTCCGGGGCGTAGGGCTGCAGCATCTCGTGGGCGCGTTCGACGAATTCGTGCGGCTCCAGTTGCTCCAGCCCATCCAGCCGGCTGGAGAAATCGCGCCAGAACGCGGTGATCTGCTGCATGCCGAGCGGCGTTGCGCCCGCGTTGGCGCCATCGTGCTCAATGTCGTCGCTCATGCTGGTCTCCTGTGGAATGGGCCATGCGCGGGATTCGCATGGCCGTCGTTGCACATGGGCTCACTGTAAGGCAAAGCGACGGTGCTCCCCGCCCGGTCGCATGGCGCGCCGTACGTCAGACGAGTTCGATCGCCATGGCGGTGCCTTCGCCGCCGCCAATGCACAGCGTGGCCAGTCCCTTCTTCTTGCCGCGGGCTTTCAGCGCGTGAATCAGGGTGACAAGGATGCGCGCGCCGCTTGCGCCGATCGGGTGGCCCAGGGCGCACGCGCCGCCGTTCACGTTGACCTTCTCATGCGGAACATTCAGCTCTTTCATGAGCGCCATGGGCACCACGGCGAACGCCTCGTTCACCTCCCACAGGTCCACATCCTCGACCGTCCATCCGGCTTTCTTCAGCGCCTTCTGCGTCGCGCCCACCGGCGCCGTGGTGAACCATTCGGGAGCCTGCGCATGCGTGCCATGCGCCACGATGCGCGCCAGCGGCTTGCAGCCGAGCTGCCTGGCGGTCGACTCGCGCATCAGCACCATGGCTGCCGCGCCATCGTTGATGCTGGAACTCGACGCGGCGGTGATGGTGCCGTCCTTCTTGAACGCGGGCTTGAGACTCGTGATCTTGTCGAGCTTGGCCTTGGCCGGGCCTTCATCGACGCTCACCGTGACGTCACCCTTGCGGGTCTTCACCGTGACCGGCGTGATCTCGTCCTTGAAGCCGCCGCTTTCGGTCGCTGCCTGCGCACGCTTGACGCTGGCAATGGCGAACTCGTCCTGCTGCTCGCGCGTGAAGTGGTACTTGGCCGCGCAGTCTTCGCCGAACGTGCCCATGGAGCGGCCCGGCTCGTAGGCGTCCTCCAGGCCGTCGAGCATCATGTGATCGAAGATCTTGTCGTGGCCCATGCGGTAGCCGCCGCGCGCCTTCTTCAGCAGATAGGGCGCATTGGTCATGCTTTCCATGCCGCCCGAGACCATCACGTCGCGGCTGCCCGCAATCAGCTGGTCGTGCGCAAGGATGGTGGCCTCCATGCCGGCGCCGCACATCTTGGAGAGCGTCACCGCACCCGTGCTTTGCGGCAATCCACCCTTGAATCCCGCCTGGCGGGCCGGCGCCTGGCCCTGGCCCGCCATCAGGCAGTTGCCGAACAGAACCTCCTCCACCTGCTCGGGCTTGATCCCCGCGCGCTCCACCGCCGCCTTGATGGCCGCGCCGCCCAGGTCGTTGGCGGACAACTCGGCGAAATCGCCCTGGAATGCGCCCATCGGCGTGCGCGCGGCGCTGACGATGACGACCGGGTCGTTGTGTTGCTGGCTCATGTCTATCTCCTTGAAGTTGAGTGTGGAATGAATTCGTTGGATTGAATGGACCGCGTCTCAGGGCGTGGCTTCGCGCTTGCGCTGCGGCGCATGGCCCGCGTGCAGGCGCCGCTGGGCGTCATACGGAAAAACGTCCAGCATGTGGCCTGCCTGAATGCGCTCCTTGTGCGACTGCCAGAACCGCGGGTCGAGCAGGTCGCCATGATGGCGCATGAAGACTTCACGCACCGCATCGTTGCCAAGCAGGAAGGGGGCGAAGGTTTCGGGAAATACGTCGCGCGGCCGTACCGCGTACCAGATCTCGCCGGACATCTCTTCCTCTTCGTTGCGCGGCGCGGGCACGTGGCGGAAGTTGCAATCGGTGAGGTACTCGATCTCGTCATAGTCGTAGAACACGACCTTGCCGTTGCGCGTGATGCCGAAGTTCTTCCACAGCATGTCGCCCGGAAAGATATTGGCCGCGACCAGGTCCTTGATCGCATTGCCGTATTCCACGACCGCGTCCGACATGCTGCGGCGGGCCTGCGCATCATCCATGCCCTTGTCGAGGCATTCCTGCAGATGGATGTTAAGCGGCACGAGCCGGCGTTCGATGTAGAGATGGCTGATGATGACTTCCTGCCGGCCATCGCCGTCACGGTCGCTGATTTCCAGCTGGCTAGGTGCGAACTTCCTGATTTCCTCGATCAGCTCGTCAGAGAAGCGATCGCGTGGAAACGCGACCAGGCTGTACTCCAGCGTATCGGCCATGCGCCCCACGCGATCGTGCTGCTTGACCAGCAGATACTTGCCCTTGACCTGCTCGCGCGTGGTTTCCTTTTGCGCCGGAAAGCGATCCTTGATGAGCTTGAACACATACGGGAAGCTCGGCAGATCGAACACCAGCATCACCATGCCCTTGATGCCCGGCGCAATGCGAAACTTGTCGCTGGAGTAGCTGAGGTGATGCAGAAAGTCCCGGTAGAACAGCGTCTTGCCCTGCTTGCCGAGACCGAGGGCGGTGTACAGATCGGAGCGCGGCTTACGCGGCATGAGCGTGCGCAGAAAGTGCACGTAGGCGCTGGGCACCTCCATGTCGACCATGAAATACGCGCGCGCAAAGCTGAACAGGCCATGCATGTCATCCTCGCCGAACAGCGCTGCGTGCAACAGCAGCCTTCCATGCCCATCGTGGAGAATGGGCACCGATAGCGCAAGCTCGGTATAGCCGGTGATGATCTTGCCGACAAGGTATGCGCCCTTGTTCCGGTAGAACAGGTTCGACAGCACCTGGATCTGGAAATTCGCGCGCAGCGTCAGCCCTTCCAGCCGGTTGGCAATGCGGCGGGCAAGCAGGTGCACGTCGCGCTCCAGGTCATCGAACGGGCATTGCAGGTGAAGCTGCTCGAACAGCTCCCGCAGGATGCCGGGCAGCCTCTCCAGCGTTTGCGGGTAGTAGGCGCGGTAGGTCGGCAGCGCGCCTGGCGCGCGGCTTTGCAGGTACTCCGTGCTCACGGCGGGGCGCACGAAGATGAAGTCGTTCTGGAAATGCGTGCGATGCAGTATCTTGGTGGTGACCGAGTTGAAAAACGTCTCGGCCAGTTCGGGCTGCAGGTGCTCCACCATCAAGCCGATATAGTGCAGCTTCACCTGCTGCCACACGTTCATGGGCAGCCCGCCCGCAGCGAACTCCTTGTCCAGCCGCAGCACGCACTCCTTGACGCGCAGGTCGTAGAACTCGATACGTTCACGTTGCGCGCGCTGCTGTCCGCGCCAGTCCTGCGTCTCGAAGCGATGCTTGGCGCGCGCGGACTCGGCGCGAAAGAGCTTGTAGTGCCGGTTGAAGCCATCCATCATCGCCTTGGCGATGTCATAGGCCTGCGGGGCATCCAGGCGTTGCGGAAACATGGATGGGTGCCTTTGCCTCGTTGCGGGCCGCGACGGCACGGGGCCGGCGCAGTCCGCATCACGCGGTCAGCCGCGCTTGCGGGAAGCCACCCCCGCAACGGCGGTGGCATGCACTTCCGCCAGGCCGCCCACGCCAGGCACCGTCATGTGCAGGTTCGTGATCAGGCCGTTCTTGATGCTGTAGCACCAGCCATGCAGCGTGACCTTCTGCCCGCGCGCCCACGCATCCTGCATCACGGTGGACTGCGCCACGTTGACGACCTGCTCGATCGAGTTGAGCTCGCACAGCGCATCGTGGCGCCATTGCGGAGAGATCGATTCAAGCAGTTCGACATGCTTGTCGCGCACGTCGCGCACGTGGCGAGTCCAGTTGTCCACCAGACCCAGGCGCAGGCCTTCGAGAGCCGCCAGAACGCCGCCGCAGCCATAGTGCCCCACGACCATCAGGTTCTCGATCTTCAGGTGATCCACCGCGTACTGGATCGTGGACAGGCAGTTCAGGTCGCTGGGCACGACCACGTTGGCCACGTTGCGATGCACGAACACCTCGCCGGGCTCGAGACCGGATATCTGGTTGGCGGGAACACGGCTGTCGGAACAGCCGATCCACATGTACTTGGGCTTTTGCTGCGCCATCAGCCCGGTGAAGAAGCCGGGCCGCTCACGCTCCACCTGCTCGGCCCACTCGCGGTTGTGGACAAACAGCTGTTCGATGGAGTTGGTGCTCATAGGGCAATCCTTTTTGTTTGCGGATGAAAGATGGCGCTGGCGCCGTGCGTGGCAAACGGTGTTGTCAGCAGGTTTCGGCGAACAACTCGCGGCCAATCAGCATGCGGCGGATCTCGCTCGTGCCCGCGCCAATTTCATAGAGTTTCGCATCCCTCCACAAACGGCCGAGCGGATACTCGTTGATATACCCATTGCCGCCATAGATTTGCACGCCTTCGCCCGCCATCCAGGTCGCCTTCTCGGCACACCACAGGATGACGCTGGCGCAGTCCTTGCGCACCTGACGGACGTGCTCGGATCCGAGCAGATCGAGATTCTTGGCGACCGTATAGGCGAAGGAGCGCCCTGCTTGCAGCACGGTGTACATATCCGCCACCTTGCCCTGAATGAGCTGGAACTCGCCGATGCTCTGGCCAAACTGCTTGCGATCGTGGATGTAGGGGACCACGTTGTCCATGACGGACTGCATGATGCCCAGCGGGCCTCCGGTCAGGACGGCTCGTTCATAGTCCAGGCCGCTCATCAGCACTTTCGCGCCGCCATTGACCTGCCCAAGCACGTTTTCCGCCGGCACTTCCACGTTGTCGAACACCAGCTCACCCGTATGGCTGCCGCGCATGCCCAGCTTGTCGAGCTTCTGCGCGATCGAGAACCCCTTCATGCCTTTCTCGATCAGGAAAGCCGTCACGCCACGCGCTCCCAGCTCGGGCTCGCTCTTGGCATAGACCACCAGCGTGTCGGCGTCGGGACCATTGGTGATCCACATCTTGGTGCCGTTGAGCAGGTAATAGCCACCCTTGTCCTCGGCCTTGAGCTTCATGCTGATCACGTCGGATCCGGCACCCGGCTCGCTCATCGCCAATGCCCCCACATGCTCGCCGCTGATCAGCTTGGGCAGATACTTGGCTTTCTGCGCCTCATTGCCATTGCGATTGATCTGGTTCACGCAGAGATTGGAGTGTGCGCCATACGACAGGCCGATGGAAGCGCTGGCACGCGAGATTTCCTCCATCGCGATCATGTGCGCGAGATAGCCCATGTTCGCGCCGCCGTATTGCTCGGGCACCGTGATGCCAAGCACACCCAGCTCGCCAAACTTGCGCCACAGGTCCATGGGAAACTGATCCGTGCGATCCGCCTCGGCGGCGCGCGGCGCGATCTCGGCTTGTGCAAATTCACGCACCGCGTCGCGCAACGCATCGATGTCGTCGCCGAGTTGGAAATTCAGACCGGGCAGATTGGCAAGGCTCATGGTTTGTCTCCGAGACATTTGAGATGTTGAAACGACGGACGGATCCGGCAGGCGGTGCGGCCACTGGATATGCTCCCGGCCTGCTTCATCGTGTCACCCCGCAACATGCAGAGTGAGAGTGTAAATATTACATATGACGTTTACGTAAACGTCAATTATCACTGATTTCAGCTTCGCAACCCAGGCGCTGCAAGTGAGCCAGTGCTTCCTTTTCATGCTCGCGGATCTCATCCAGATTGGCCTGCAGATCAGTCATCTGAGCTTCGAGCTGCTTGCGATGCTGCGCGAGCACCTCCAGGAACTTGCGCAGCTGATTGCCGGTATCACGTGGGCTGTCATACAGATCAATGATTTCCTTGGCCTCGGTCAGCGACAGACCCAGGCGCTTGGCACGCAGTGTCAGCTTGAGCCGCGTGCGATCGCGGGGGCTATAGACACGGCTGCGGCCACCGGGCCCGGTTCGATCAGGACGCAGCAAGCCCATGTCCTCGTAAAAACGCATGGCGCGTGTCGTGAGGTCGAACTCTTTCGCAAGGTCACTGATGGTGTAGGTCGTACCCATGGGTTGGATTTTGGTGAAGTAGGGAGCATCCGCCTGGCAGCGCGCGGCGTCTCCAGTTGACGTAAACGTCAATATATCCCAGAGTGGATCAAGCCAGCATCAATTTGAAAATTTGTCCGCTCTTGACGCCAACTTGGCACACCCTGCACCATCGCAGAATCAGAAAGTACAAATCATGTACGGGCAGGCCTCCCATCGGCAGGTCCCGGAGCAAAAAATACGCAAGAACCCGGCATGCATACGGCATGCGTACGAGCCACCTCGCAATCCCCGGCCATCAGGCAAGTGACGACTGCGAGCGTGGAGCGGGGGTGGTTTTGCAGCGCGAAGCTGCATCTGATCAGGCAGCGAACGCGAATACCGTGCTGGGAGGTTTTTTTTCTGTGCGGGGTAGT
>NZ_JBEBOW010000124.1:0-11216 GCF_040396215.1 Diaphorobacter ruginosibacter
GATGGTCGATCGCGGCCTGGGCGTGGCGCTGGTGCCGGATACGGCGCTGAACCTGCCGGATGGGCAGAGCGTGGTGCGCCTGCCCCTGCCCGATGCCACGCAGTCGCGGCGATTCGGCGTGATGTGGCTGCGCTCGTCCTCGCGCCTGACGCTGATCCATAAGCTGGTGCAAAGCGCGCGCTCGATACTGCGCCAGCGCGCGCGCCGCTGACTCGAGAAACACTTCCCGCATCGCAACACCCCGTCGCGGAACCGATCCGGCAGCCTGACGCGGAATCCGCCAGCGGAATGTGGCGAGCCGCTGCCCCAAGCGCGCGGCGAACTCAGTGCGCGTGGCCCCAGTAGATCAGCGCGTCGCGCCCTTCCACCGACAGCGACACGTTCGCGCCCACCGGCAGCAGCACCTTGGTGGCCACGTGGCCGAAAGGCAGGTTGGTCAGCACGGGCGCCTTGATCTGCGAGCGCACCCAGTCGATGGCCGACTGCATCTTGTACCCCTTGTCGTGCGGCGCCAGGCGGTAGCCGGTGAACTGGCCCATCACGACGGCCTTCTGGTTCTTGAGCACGCCCGCCTGCAGCAGTTGCGCGAACATGCGCTCGACGCGGTAGGGATGCTCCGCCACGTCTTCGAGGAACAGGATGCCGCCCTTGACCTGCGGGAAATACGGCGTGCCCAGCAGCGAGCACAGCATCGCCATGTTGCCGCCCCACAGCGTCGCGTTCCTGATGTATACGTCGGGCACGGCGGGCTTGCCGCCCTCCAGCGGCTTCTCGTGGTTCATGCGCCAGCCGCTGCCTTCGCCGTGGCCGGTGAACAGATCATCCAGGCAGGCCAGCATGATGTCGTCGGGCTCGCCTTCCACGCCCAGGTCGGCGACGAGCGACGGGCCGGACCAGCTCGTCGCCCCGGTCTGCGCGAGCAGCGCGTTCTGCAGCGCGGTGAAGTCGCTCTGGCCGATGAAGCGCGTGCCCTTTTCCACCGCCTTTGCGAGCGCCTTGTACTTGATGCCCGGGAGAATGCGCGAGAGGCCATACCCGCCGCGCGAGATCAGCGCGATGTCCGCGCCGCTGGCCGCCGCCCGGTGGATGGCGGCAAGGCGCGTTTCATCATCGCCCGCGAAGCGGGTGCTGCGGGCCAGCGCATCCTGGTCGATCTCGACCTCGTGCCCCATGGCCTTCAGGCGCGCCACGCCCCGGCGGAACGCGGCCTTGTCGAGCACCGCGCTGGAGGGCGAATAAACGTAGATGTGCTGCGGGCCGTGGTTGTGGCCGCAGGCGGCATGATCTCCATGCCCGTCATGCGCGTGCGCGTCATGCCCGTGATCGTGTTCCTGATGTGCTTTCTGTCTTGTAGCCAACTCGGTTATCAGGCGGCTGCGCGCCTGCTCCAAAAATAAGGTGATGACCGCCGCGGGCCGGCATGCGAAAAAGCCGGGCGGAAACCAGCCACGGCGGCGGTCAGGATGGCGTGAAGTATTCCACAGCGCGCATGGCCGCGTCGGCGCCGTGTTCCGTCATGAAGTGATCCAGTGGGGAAATGCGCATCAGGCCAGGCCCGTTGCCGATGAGCTTCAGCAGCCGCTGCGTGGCGTGGCCGCCTGCCAGCACGTCCTGCCCGCCTTCGATCAGCAAGGCTTTCCCGCGCCATTCATTGCGCCAGAACTCCAGCGCGCCGCGCAGGGTTTCCTCGTCACCCGCATCCCCGATGAAAGAGGCGAATGCCCGCACCGCCGCGCGGTATCCGGCATCGGGAAAAGGCGCATCCCAGGCCGCCGTCCCGGGGCCCGCGCCCGCGATCTGACAGCCGACGGAAAGACGCGGCTTGCGGGCGAACATGTTCCGCCATTGTTCCAGTTCAACGGACAGCGGGACGCCCGCTTCGGGCACCCAGGAATTCACCGCCACCAGCGCGCCGAACCGCTGCGGCAACGCCGCCACGGCGGCCATGCCCGGCCATCCGGCAAGCCCGTGGTTGACCAGCACCACATCCCGCAAATCCAGCCGCTGCACCAGTTCCCCGAGAATCCGCGCATGCCACGCCAGCGTATGCGCGGACTCCTTCTTGGGCTTGTCGCTTTTGCCGAAACCGATCAGGTCCACGGCCACCACGCGCTCGCCCGCCGCCAGCAGCACGGGAATCCATTCGCGATAGACGTAGCTCCAGGTGGGATGGCCATGCACCAGCAGCCAGGTGCGCGCGGCCTGCCTGGGCCCTTCGTCCAGATAATGCAGCCGCAGGCCGCCAAGCGACGGCAGATCGCTGACGTAACGGGGCGGCCAGGGATAGCCGGGCAGATGCGCGAAGGCGGCGTCCGGCGTGCGCAGCGCGTCCTCGCGCAGGGGATGCGCGGCAAGGGCCTGGGCGCGCTGCTCCTTGCGCCGCGCGCGGAAGAAATCGCCCAGGGCCGCGCCGCATTCATCAGCCAGAACGCCGCCCAGAATCTCGGTCTGGTGGTTCAGCCTCGGCTCGGCGAAAAGATCCGTCACCGAGCCCGCCGCACCGGTCTTTTCATCGGCCGCGCCAAACACCACGCGCGGCAGCCGGGCGTGCAGCATCGCGCCGGCGCACATGGGGCATGGCTCCAGAGTGACGTACAAGGTGCAGTCTTCCAGCCGGTAGTTGCCCAGTTGCCGTGCCGCCGAGCGCAGCGCCACGATCTCGGCATGCGCCGTCGGGTCATGCCGCGAAATCGGCGCATTGCGGCCCGTGGCGATCACCACGCCGTCCTTCACCAGCACCGCGCCCACCGGCACCTCTGCATCCGAGGCCGCCTCGCGCGCGAGTCTCAAAGCCAGCCGCATGCCCTCTTCATCGCTTGCGCACGCGCTGCCGACAGTCGCTTCCACGCTCGTCATGACCCGTCGCTCCCGCCTGCCGCCAGGCCGCAGCATCCGGGCCCGGGCGGGAACATGGCGAACACTCCCCCGCGCATCGACAGGAGCAGGGGATCGCGGTTGCCGGACTGGTTGAATGGCGGCGGCTGGTACATGGGAAGGAACGCTCGTCAGAGTGCAAAACGCAGGAATTCCCCAGCACTTTAGCGGCAAAGACCGCTCGGCGGACGCAACCCGCCGCGCAATTCCCGCAAAACGCGGCCAGCGCGCCTTCCTGAGATAATCGCGCCCTTATGTCTCTCCTGCCCCACCAGCTCGAACTGCTTTCCCCGGCGCGCGATGCCGATATCGGCATGGAAGCCGTCAACCATGGCGCGGACGCCGTCTACATCGGCGGCCCGGCTTTTGGCGCGCGCGCGACCGCGGGCAACGACATTCGGGACCTGGAGCGCCTCATCAGGCACGCGCACCGCTTCGGAAGCCGCATTTTCATCACGCTGAACACCATCCTGCGCGACGATGAACTCGAAGGCGCGCGCCAGATGGCCTGGCAGGTCTACAACGCGGGCGCGGATGCGCTCATCATCCAGGACATGGGCCTGCTGGAACTCGACCTGCCGCCGATCCAGCTGCATGCCTCCACGCAGACCGACATCCGCACGCCAGAGAAGGCGCGCTTTCTGCAGGATGCCGGGCTTTCGCAGATCGTGATCGCGCGCGAGCTGGACCTGCGGCAGATCCAGGCCATCCGCGAAGCCACCGACGCGGATCGGACCACCATCGAGTTTTTCGTGCACGGCGCGCTGTGCGTGGCCTACTCCGGCCAGTGCTTCATCAGCCACGCGCACACCGGGCGCAGCGCCAACCGGGGCGACTGCAACCAGGCCTGCCGCCTGCCCTACGAAGTCCTGGACGACAAGGGCCGCATCATTGCGCACGAGAAGCACGTGCTCTCGATGAAGGACAACAACCAGAGCGACAACCTGCGCGCGCTGATCGACGCGGGCGTGCGCAGCTTCAAGATCGAGGGCCGCTACAAGGACATGGGCTATGTGAAGAACATCACGGCCCACTACCGCAAGCTGCTGGACGCCATCATCGAAGAGCGTGAATTCTCCAGTGCTCCCCTGGCCCGGTCCTCCTCGGGCCGCACCACGTTCACCTTCGAGCCCGATCCGGACCAGAATTTCAACCGCGAGTTCACCGACTATTTCGTGAATGGCCGCCAGGACGACATCGGCGCATTCGACACACCCAAGACGCCGGGCCGCGCGATCGGCTGGGTCACGCAAGTGGGCGACAAATGGTTCGAGCTGGAAACCTCGGACAAGGGACTGGAGCTGCACAACGGCGACGGCCTGTGCTACTACGACCTGCAAAAGGAACTGGTGGGCGTGCACATCAACCGCGCCGAATGCGTCAACGCCAAGAAAGGCATCTGGCGCGTGTTTCCCAAAAATGAGATCGCCGAGTTCAAGGACCTGCGCAAGGGCCTGGAGATCAACCGCAACCGCGACATGGACTGGATACGCACGCTGGACAAGAAATCCAGCGACCGCCGCATCGGCCTGTGGGCAGAGCTGCGTGAAACTGCCGACGGCTTTGCGCTGCAGCTGACCGACGAAGACGGTTTCACCGGCAGCGCCACCATCGCCCAAGCCCATCAGGCAGCCACCGATACCGCAAAGGCAGAAATCTCGCTGCGCGAACAACTGGGCCGCTTTGGCGCTACGGTCTTTGCCGTACACGACATCAGCCTGCAGATTTCGCAGCCCTGGTTCGTGCCAGCCTCGGCGCTCAACCAGCTGCGCCGCGATGCCGTGGCCGCACTGGAAGAAGCCCGTGCCAAGGGCTTCGTTCGCCTGCCGCGTGCCAAACCCGTGGAGCCGCCTGCTCCTTTCCCTGAAGACACCCTGACCTACCTGGCCAATGTGTTCAACCACAAGGCGCACGACTTCTATGTGAAGCATGGTGTGAAGGTGATCGACGCAGCCTACGAGAGCAAGGAAGAGGAAGGCGAAGTCTCGCTGATGATCACCAAGCACTGCGTGCGCTTCTCGATGAGCCTGTGCCCCAAGCAGGCCAAGGGCGTGATCGGCGTGAAAGGCACGATCAAGGCCGAGCCGCTGCAGCTCATCAACGGCAAGGAAAAGCTCACGCTGCGCTTTGACTGCAAGCCCTGCGAGATGCACGTGGTGGGCAAGATGAAGCGTTCGGTCATCAACCAGCACATGAAGGAGATGCGCGAGCATCCCATGCAGTTCTACCGCACGCGCCCCGCCCGCCAGGCTGGCTGAACCCGGGCCCGCACTCCTCTTGTCCATGCCGCGCCGAAAAGCTCCGACCAAGGACGAATCCGCACTCCTGCCGCCCTTCGCGGCCCTGCCCGATTCGGCCATCCACATTCCCCGCACCGAGGCGGAGTTCGAACAGGCGCGCCATGCCATGCTGGACGCCCGGGTGCTGGGCTTCGACACCGAAAGCAAGCCGCTCTTCCAGGCGGGCGCCAAGGACACCGGGCCGCACCTGGTGCAGTTCGCCAGCACCACGCAGGCGTGGCTGCTGCAGATGCGCCATCCGCGCGCGCTGGCCCTCACCCGCGAGATATTGGAAGCCTCGCACATCGTCAAGGCGGGTTTCGGGCTGGACAACGACCGGCACCAGTTGCAGGGCCGGCTCCAGGTGGTGATGCAGAACGTGCTCGACCTGGACCGCGTGTTCAAGCGCCACGGCTTCGGCTCGTCCACCGGAGTGCGCGCGGCGGTGGCGCTGGTGCTCGGCCAGAGCCTGCGCAAATCCAAGAAGGTCACGACCTCCAACTGGTCCGTCGAGCGCCTCGGCGACAGCCAGCGCCGCTACGCCGCCAACGACGCGCACGCCCCCGCCATGGTGTACGCGCACCTGCCCCAATGGGAGGCGCTCCAGCCGCCGCTGCCCGTGCAGCGCCCGCCCCGGCGGCGCCAGCCCGCTCCCGCCGCCAGGCAGGACGTCGGCCCCGCGCTTGATCCCTGACGGGCGCAGGCATTCCGCCTGGCGGCATCCGTCCCGAACGGGATAAGCTCATAGCCATTGTGTCGTTCACCTGGCCGCGTTCAAGGGCAACAATGTCCGATGCTGTGACAATGGACCCGCGAAATCACATCGCCGCGTCCATCCTCTTTTGTTCATCCACCACACGCTGATTGGAGCCTTGCGTCATGCGCATCGAAACCCTGGCCGTTCATGCCGGCTATTCCCCCGATCCCACCACCAAATCGGTGGCCGTGCCGATCTATCAGACCGTCGCATATGCATTCGACAGCGCGCAGCACGGCGCGGATCTGTTCGACCTGAAGGTTCCGGGCAACATCTACACCCGCATCATGAATCCGACCAATGACGTGCTGGAAAAGCGCGTCGCGGCGCTCGAGGGCGGCGTGGGCGCGCTGGCGGTGTCCTCCGGCATGGCGGCCATCGCCTATGCGATCCAGACCATCGCGGAGGCCGGCGACAACATCGTCTCGGCCAGCACGCTCTACGGCGGCACCTACAACCTGTTCGCCCACACGTTCCCGCAGCAAGGCATCGAGGTGCGCTTTGCCGACCCGCGCGATCCCGCCAGCTTCGAGCGGCACATCGACGCCAGAACCAAGGCCATCTTCATCGAGTCGATCGGCAACCCGCTGGGCAACGTCACCGACATCCGCGCGCTGGCCGACGTGGCGCACCGCAACGGCGTGCCGCTGATCGTGGACAACACCGTGCCCAGCCCCTACCTGCTGCGTCCCTTCGAGCACGGCGCCGACATCGTGGTGCATGCGCTCACCAAATATCTTGGAGGCCATGGCACGGCCCTTGGCGGCGCCATCGTCGACAGCGGCAAGTTCCCCTGGGCGGAGCACAAGGAACGCTTCAAGCGCCTGAACGAGCCCGACGTGAGCTACCACGGCGTGGTCTATACCGAAGCGCTGGGCCCTGCGGCCTACATCGGGCGCGCGCGCGTCGTGCCGCTGCGCAACATGGGCGCTGCCCTCGCGCCGCAAAACGCCTTCCAGATCCTGCAGGGCATAGAGACCCTGGCGCTGCGCATGGACCGCATCTGCGAGAACACGCAGACCATCGCCGAGACGCTGCAACGGCATCCCAAGGTGGAATGGGTGCGCTATGCGGGACTGAAGGACCACCCGGACCACGCCATCGTGCAAAGGCAGTCCGGCGGCCGCGCCTCGGGCATCCTGTCGTTCAGCCTCAAGTCGGACGGCGAGGACGCCCGTGCCGCGGGCGCGCGCTTCCTGGATGCGCTGAAGCTGTTCACCCGTCTGGTGAACATCGGCGATGCGAAGTCGCTCGCCACGCACCCCGCCTCCACCACACACCGCCAGTTGGATGCTGCGGAACTCGCGAAGGCCGGAGTGACCGAGGGCATGGTGCGGCTGTCGGTCGGCATCGAGCACATCGACGACCTGCTGGCCGATCTCGAACAGGCCCTGCAGGCAGTCTGAGCGCACACTTTCTCCAGGTGCCTCAAAGCGCTGGCGCAAGGCTCCGCGCCAGCCTCAGTCCCGTGAACTGCCAGCGCGCGCCAGCGGGAAAGAAGTTGCGGTACGTGGCGCGGACATGGTCGGCGGGCGTCGCGCACGAGCCGCCGCGCAGCACGTACTGGTTGACCATGAACTTGCCGTTGTATTCGCCCACGGCGCCTTCGGCGGGAACAAACCCGGGATAGGCGGCGTAGCTCGAGCTGGTCCACTGCCACACGCTGCCCTGCAGATGCAGCGCATCGCCGATTTCGGCCATGGGATGAAAGACCCCCGCATCGGCGAAGCAGGCCGCATCCGGATTCGGCGCGGCGGGCCCGGCCGATGCGCAGACCTCCCACTCCGCCTCGGTGGGCAGGCGCGCGCCCGCCCAGCGCGCGTAGGCATCCGCCTCGAAGTACGAAAGATGAACGACCGGCTGATCCAGGGCCAGCGCGGTCTCGCCATGGAGCGTGAACTCGCGCCACTCGCCCCGCGGTCCAGCCTGCCGCCAGTATGCGGGCGAGCCGATCCCGTTCGCGGCGGCCCAGTCCCAGCCCTCGGCCAGCCATAGCGCGCAATCGCGGTAGCCGCCATCCTGGATGAACGCGAGGTATTCCCCATTGGTCACCAGGCGCGAGGCCAGCTCGAAGGGCTGGAGATAGACGCCGTGGCGCGGGCGCTCGTTGTCGAACGAGAAACCGCCGCCCTCATGCCCGATCCGCGCCATGCCTCCCGCATGGGCGATCCAGCGCGGCGTCTTCAGGGAGGTTCTCGCGCGCGAGACCGGCCGCGGCGCCTGGTATGCGGGCCAGGAGGGATGGCATGACAGCAGGTGCTTGATGTCGGTGAGGATCAGCTCCTGGTGCTGTTGCTCGTGCTGCAGACCCAGCTCCGCCAGCCGCGCAAGCGATGCGTCCCCGCCTCGCGCCAGCAGGCGCGACATGCGCTCATCCACCGCGTCGCGGTAGCGCAGCACGGTGGACAGGTCGGGCCGCGTGAGCAGCCCGCGCCTCGGCCTGGGGTGCCTGGGGCCGACGCCGTTGTAGTAGGAGTTGAACAGCATCCGGAACGTGCTGTCGAAGGGCTTGAAGGCCGGCTCGAAATGCTCGAGCACAAAGGTTTCAAAGAACCAGGTGGTGTGCGCCAGATGCCATTTCACCGGGCTGCAATCCGGCATGGACTGCACGCAGCAGTCCTCGGCGGACAAGGGACGCGCCAGCGCGCGCGTGATGTCGCGGATACGCTGGAAACGAACGTCGGGCGCGCACGCTTGTTCGTTCACCGGCAACCTCCTCCCATGGAAAGCCGTCCCACCCCGGACATGGCTCGCCTACCACGCATGGACAACGGCGAAAAAGCCGCGTTCATCGCTCCAGCTGCGCCAATGCGCAAAGCCCGCCTCCCCGAGCATCGAAGCAAACGACTCCCGGGAATACTTGTAGCTGTTTTCCGTATGGATGCGCTCGCCCGAGGCGAAGTCGCGCCCGCCGCCGCGCCAGCGCACCCGCTGCTCGCCCACGGCTTCAAGGTGCATCTCGACGCGCGAGAGTCCGGCATCGAAGAGGGCGACGTGCTTCCAGCCGTCGGGCTTGAAATCACCGCCGATGATGCGGTTGGCATGCTCCAGCACATTGCGGTTGAAGGCGGCCGTGACGCCCGCCGCATCGTCATAGGCCGCCTCGAGCAGGTGCGCCGGCTTGGGCAGGTCGAAGCCGATGAGCAGGCCGCCCTCCTCCTGCGCGGGCCCCAGGAGTTCGCGCATCCGCGACAGCAGCCGCACCGCCTGCGCGGGCTCGAAGTTGCCGATCGACGATCCCGGATAGAACACCAGCCGGTTGCCGCGCGGAACGTCGGCGGGCAACTCCAGCGACCGGGTGATGTCCGCGGCCACGGCGCGCGCGCGCAGCCACGGCATGTTCTGCGCCAGGCGCGTGACCGCGTGCCGCAGGTGATCGAAGGAAATGTCCATGCCTATGAATTCCCGGGCCTGGATGCGCAGGCACAGCGCGCGCGCCTTCTCGCAGTTTCCCGCGCCCGGCTCGATCACGGTCCTGTCCGGGCCGACGGAGTCCGCGATGGACTCTCCATGGCGCTGAAGAATCGAGCGCTCGGAGCGTGTCAGGTAGTACTCGGGCAATTGGGTGATGGCCTCGAACAGCGCCGATCCCCGCTCGTCATAGAGGAATTTGGGAGAGATGACCGCCCGCGCCTGCATCAGGCCGGCGGTGATCTCCCGCTCCAGGAGCCCGCCGTCCTGTGGCGGCTGCCCATCGGCGGGCAAGCCTGCGCGGACGTCCTCTTGCTGCACGAATGAAAGACGCGGCCCGTCCGCGCGCAAGCGCGAGGGCGATGAAGTCGAGGTCATAGCCGCGAGCTTAAAAGCGCGGGCCGCGCCATAGCGACAGCGGCAGCGCACACGTCCCGTAGGACTCAGCTTGCACTCGTTTATACGGCTAGTGAAAACCCTCATCAGAAAAATGTTGCGAGCAGTACAAACAATTCAGAACATATGTTCTACTACTCAGAACCATTACAAATCAACTGCCCGGCAAAAAGGCCCGGGCATACCGGGACACCCAATGCCTGGAACAGAACACGGAGACAAGCGCCATGCGTCAGGAAAACCTGCTGGAAATCTTTGAATCCATCCCCTCGGCCGTCAATCAGGATGCGCATCTGGTCCATCGCGGACGTTTCACGCATGCGCTGCTGAAAATCTCCATCGATACGGCGACGTACCTGATGGAAATACGCGGCGGAAAAATCACGCAGCTGACCCGGGAAATGCCGCTCTTCCAAACGGCGGATCTGAGCATCCGCGCGAACGCGCAGGCGTGGGCGGCTCTGTGGGAGAAGTTTCCCCGGCCCGGCTCGCACGACATCTTTGCATTGCACAAGCGGGGCGCGATGGCCATCGAAGGGAATTCACATCTTCTCTTCTCCAACCTTCAATACATCAAGGACGTCCTGAGCACGCCGCGCCGATTCCACGGCGCGTGAATCCGGGAGCACACCAATATGCATGGAACCATTGAACCCATTACCGGCAAATACCTGCACGTGGACATCATGGGTGAGCCCTGCCGCGTGTATTTCGAGGAAAACGGACAAGGCATTCCGCTCGTGTGCCTGCACACCGCCGGATCGGACAACCGCCAGTACCGCCATCTTCTCTGCGACGAGGAAATCACCGGCAAATACCGCGTGATCGCCTTCGACATGCCATGGCATGGCAAGTCGTACCCTCCCGCCGGTTTTCAGGACAAGGACTACGAGCTCACCACCGAGCGCTACGTCCAGACGATCCGCGCATTCTGCTCGGCCCTGCAACTGGACAGGCCGGTGGTCATGGGCTGCTCGATCGGCGGACGCATCGTCCTGCAGCTCGCCCATGCGCATGGCGAGGAATTCCGCGCGCTGATCGGACTGGAGGGCGCGGATTATCAAAGCCCCTGGTATGACACGAGCTGGCTCAACCGCCCCGACGTGCACGGCGGCGAAGTCTGCGCCGCCCTGGTGTCCGGCCTGATCGCGCCGCGGAGCCCGCAGGAGTATCGCCACGAAACGCTGTGGCAATACAAGCAAAGCGGGCCGGGCATATTCAAGGGCGATCTGTATTTCTACCGGGTCGATTCCGACCTGCGCGGAAAGCTGGGGGGAATCGATACGGAAAAAACCCCGCTTTATCTGCTGACCGGGGAGTACGACTTTTCATGCAGCCCGGAAGACACCGTCCGCACGGCGCACGGCATCCCGGGCGCCAAGGTGACCGTCATGCAGGAAGTGGGCCATTTCCCCATGAGCGAGAACCCGCAACAGTTCAGGAAATACATCCTCCCCATCCTGAACGAGATTGCCTGACAAGCGCATTCACGCCACTTA
>NZ_JBEBOW010000125.1:0-11134 GCF_040396215.1 Diaphorobacter ruginosibacter
CGTACGCTTATACTTGCCTGCGGCTTCGCGCCTCGTCTCGATCGCAAACCTGCGGTTTGCCGGGTTGTGTTAGCAGCTCTTATTGACCGAATCCGTAGGGTGCGAACCGGCTGCGGTTTTCGTCCACCGCCAGGGCGCGCCCGACGTAAGGGAAGGCGCGCTGCGGGCAATTGACCCGCTCGCACACCTTGCACCCCATGCCGATCGGCGTGGCCACGTCGGGGTCCGCCAGGTCCATTCCCTTGGCGTACACGAGGCGCTGTGCGTGGCGGATGTCGCAGCCCAGGCCGATCGAGAACACCTTGCGCGGCGCGCCGAACCCGCGCCGCCCGCCGCAGACCGTGCGCGCGATCCAGAGGTATCTGCGCCCGTCGGGCATGCTGGCGATCTGGCGCAGGATCTGCTCGGGATGGCCGAATGCCTCATATACGTTCCACAGCGGGCAGGTGCCGCCCGTGCGGCTGAAGTGGAAATGCGTTGCGGACTGGCGCTTGGAAATGTTGCCCGCGCGATCCACGCGGATGAAGAAGAACGGCACGCCCGGCGCGCCCGGGCGCTGCAGCGTGCTCAGGCGGTGGCAGATCGTCTCGTAGCCCATGCCGAATTGCTGCTCGAGCAGCTCGATGTCATAGCGCAGCGTTTCGGCGGCTTCCAGGAATGCGCCGTAGGGCAGCAGCAGCGCGCCCGCGAAGTAGTTGGCCAGGCCGATCCTGGCGAGCTTGCGCGAGGCGGGGTCCGAGGTGAATGGCGGCACATCGATCAGCGCGTCGATCGCCTCCCCGGCCTCCAGCAGCGCGAGCTGGGTTCCCAACTGGAACGCGCGCTGCGCCGGATTCAGTGTCGCGGCCAGGTGCAGGATGCCGTGCCCGGGCTCGAAGTGGCGCTTGCTGTCGTGCGCCTCGTCGGCAAGCGCGACGACGCGGACCCCGTGGCGCTGGTGCAGGCGCTGCGTCAGCCATTCGAGCTGGTGCCTGCCGTACAGGCCCACGGCCGTGGATGCGAGGCGCTCGGCCAGCCGGTCCAGCGGGTCGAAATGATTCTGGTGCGTGAAGAAGAAATCCCGTACCGCCTCGAACGGCATGGTGGTGGTGGGCGCGGAGTCGGTGCGGCTGTCGCCCAGCTGGTCCGCCATCATCTCCAGCCGCTCCATCGCGTCGGCGCCGCGGCGGTGCAGGGCGATGATGGCGCGGCCCAGGGTGGGCATCTGCGCGGCAACCTCCTGGAGTTCCGGCAGCGAGACGGGGTCGGCCGCATCGGTGAAGGCGTCGCGCAGTTCGGCGACCATCCGGGCCTCCTCGTCCTCCGAGAACTGCTGGATGTCCACGCCCAGGACCCGGTTGAGCTTGAGCAGCACCGGCACGGTCAGGGGGCGCTGGTTCTGCTCGAGCTGGTTGAGATAGCTGGGCGAGAGGTCCAGGGCCTGCGCGAGCGCCACCTGGGTCAATCCGCGCTCCGAGCGCAGTTTGCGCAGCTTCACGCCCATGAAGGTTTTTCTCATCGGGGATTCTTTCGTGGATTCGCAAAATTCGCAAAATCATCTCGAATCATTCGCAGATATTTGCTTTTACGGAATCGCGACCGTGCGTTGATTTTGCGTAGATTGCGAATATAAGGCAAATCCTGCTGGAAAGGCATTGCCCGGGAATGCGGGTGCGCTATTTCCGCGAAAGAGGATTGGCTTTCTGCGCCATGGCGATGAAGGCCTGCAGATAGTCGGTCCGCAGGTCGGCCTGGCGTGCGCCGAGATGGATCTGCTTGGGAATGCCGCGCGCGCCCAGGCGTACCGGCCGGACATTCATCTTGCCGGCGTATTCTTCGACCAGCCAGCGGGGCAGCGCCGTCACGCCGCGCCCGCTTGCGACCATCTGCATCATGATGTCCGTGGTCTCTATGGTCTTGTGCCTGCGCGGCGCGATGCGCGCGGGTGCGAGGAACTGGCTGAAGATGTCCAGCCGGTCGATGGCCACCGGATAGGTGATGAGCGTCTCGCCGGAGAGATCGGCAGGCTCGGCCTGCCTGCGCCGGGCCAGCGGATGGTCGCCCGACACCGCGAGCACCTGCTCGTAGTCGAACACGGGCAGGAACACGATGCCGGGCTTGTCCAGCGGATCGGGAGTGACCAGCAGGTCGATTTCGTAGCCGAAGAGCGCGCCGATGCCGCCGAACTGGAATTTCTGCTTCACGTCCACGTCCACGTCCGGCCAGGCGGCGAGATAGGGCGAGACGATCTTGAGCAGCCATTGGTAGCACGGATGGCACTCCATTCCGATGCGCAGCGCCCCGCGTTCGCCTTGCGCGTACTGGTGCAGGCGGTCTTCCGCCATGTCCAGCTGCGGCAGCACGCGGCTGGCGACGGCCAGCAGATACTGGCCCGCCTGCGTGAGCCTCAACTGGCGGCCTTCGCGCAGCCAGATGTCGGTGCCGAGCTGCTTTTCGAGCTTGCGCATGCTGTGGCTGAGCGCGGATTGGGTGAGGCAGAGCACCTCAGCGGCTGCCGTCAGCGAGCCTTGCTTCTCTACTTCCTGGACGATGGACAGGTGGATGCGCTCCAGCATTTTGTATGAATGGTATTCATGAATATGTGAGAAAAGACCATTTTACTTCATGAGTATGAAATTCTAGGATCGGGCCATTCCTGTTTTCATTCGGATTTTTCCCAGTCATGACCACCATCCACAACCTTGGCTTTCCCCGTATCGGCGCGCAGCGTGAACTGAAATTCGCGCTGGAGTCCTATTGGAAGGGCGAGTCCTCCCGCGAACAGCTGAAGGCGCTCGGCGCTCAATTGCGCCAGCGCCACTGGAGCAGTCAGCAGGGCCTGGACCTGGTGCCGGTGGGTGATTTCGCGTTCTACGACCAGGTGCTGGACATGAGCTTCACGCTGGGCAACCTGCCCGAGCGCGTGCGGGGCTTTCACGGCGATCCGCTCGACAACTATTTCCGCGTGGCGCGCGGCCGCTCGGCCCAGGGCGCGCAGGAGCATGGCGCATGCTGCGGCGGCGTGGCGGCCGGCGAGATGACCAAGTGGTTCGACACCAACTATCACTACATCGTCCCTGAGTTCAGCGCCGCGACCGAGTTTCGCCTCGATGCCTCCCGCCTGCTCGAACAACTGGCCGAGGCCAGGGCCCAGGGCGTGAAAGCCAAGCCCGTGATCGTGGGGCCCGTGACGTATCTGTCCATCGGCAAGGCCAAGGATGATTCGAATCGGCTCGACCTGCTGGCGCGCCTGCTGCCCGTGTATTCCGAACTGCTGGACAAGCTGGCCGCCGAAGGCGTGGAATGGGTGCAGATCGACGAGCCGATTCTGGTGACCGAGCTGGACGCCGATTGGCAGCACGCCTTCAACACCGCTTATCACCACCTCAAGACCGCGAAGCTGAAGATCCTGGTCGCCACCTATTTCGGCCAGTTGCTGGACAACAAGCACCTGGCGGCCAACCTGCCCGTGGCCGGCCTTCATGTGGATGCCGTCAATGGCAGCCGCGAAGACGTGCAGCAGCTCATCGGCCTGTTGCCAGGCCACAAGGTGCTGTCGATCGGAGCAATCAGCGGCCGCAATATCTGGAAGACGGATCTGGACAGCGTGCTCGATTGGCTGGAACCGCTGGCGGCCCAATTGGGCGAGCGCCTGTGGGTCGCTCCGTCGTGCTCGCTGCTGCACGTGCCGGTGGACCTGGGCAGCGAAGGCAAGCTCGATGCCGAAGTGAAATCCTGGCTCGCGTTCGCCCTGCAGAAGCTCGATGAACTGCGGATTCTGGGCAAGGCCCTGAACGAGGGCCGCAACGCCGTGGGCGCGGCGCTCAAGGCCCGCCGCGCCGCGCTGGCGGCGCGCCGCGCATCGCCGCGCGTGCACAATCCCAAGGTGCAGGATGCCGTCGCCAGGATCGGCCGTCATCTGGGCCTGCGCGAGAGCGCCTACGGCAAGCGCGCGCCCAAGCAGGCCGCGTTGCTGAACCTGCCGGCGTTCCCGACCACCACCATCGGCTCGTTCCCGCAGACGGCCGACATCCGCCGCGCCCGCAGCGAATTCAAGGCAGGCCGGCTGGATCTCCCGGGCTACCAGGCCGCCATGCGCGCCGAGATCGAGCGCAGCGTGCGCGAGCAGGAAAAACTCGGCCTGGACGTGCTGGTGCACGGCGAAGCCGAGCGCAACGACATGGTGGAATATTTCGGCGAACAGCTCGAAGGCTATGCCTTCAGCGAATTCGGCTGGGTGCAGTCCTATGGCTCGCGCTGCGTGAAGCCGCCGATCCTGTTCGGCGACATCAGCCGTCCGCGCGCCATGACCGTCGAATGGATCACCTACGCCCAGTCGCTGACGAGCAAGCCCATGAAGGGCATGCTGACCGGACCGGTCACCATCCTGAACTGGTCGTTCGTGCGCGATGACCAGCCACGTTCGCTCTCGTGCAAGCAGCTGGCCCTGGCGATCCGCGAGGAAGTGCTGGACCTGGAGAAGGCCGGCGTGCGCATCATCCAGATCGACGAGGCCGCTTTGCGCGAGGGCCTGCCGCTGCGCCGGGCGCAGTGGAAGGAGTATCTGGACTGGGCGGTGGAGTCGTTTCGCATCGCCGCCAACGGCGTGCGTGACGAGACCCAGATCCACACCCACATGTGCTATTCGGAGTTCAACGACATCATCGCGTCGATCGCCGGCATGGACGCCGACGTGATCACCATCGAGACTTCGCGCTCGGACATGGAGCTGCTCGACGCGTTCGACGACTTCAACTATCCCAACCAGATCGGGCCCGGCGTGTACGACATCCACTCGCCGAACATCCCGACCGAGACGCACATGGTGGATCTGATGAAGAAGGCGGCCCGGCGGATACCGGCCGAGCGGCTGTGGGTGAACCCCGACTGCGGCCTGAAGACCCGCCAGTGGGCGGAAGTCATTCCCGCGCTGACCCGCATGGTCCAGGCGGCGCAGACCTTGCGGGCCGAGGCGGCCTGACGCGGCTCCTGTGCCCCTAGGCGCCTGTGCGCCTATGCGTCCCGCCCGCCCGTCGTCGAGACGGCCTTCTTCGCGCCCACGTCCACCTTCAGCTGGAAGACGTCGGGTCTCGCATAGTGCCCGCTGGCGTCGAAATCGAACTTGCCGCGCGGCACCATGACCGGGTCGATGTCCGCGTAGAGGATGGTTTCCTCCTCGAAGTCGGGACCGGCCAGGACGGCGCCCGTGGGGTCGATGATGGCGCTGCCGCCGCGCATCAGCACGGTCTGCGGATCGTCGCCCAGGCTGCATTCGAAGTCTTTCGGATAGGCCCCGCGGCGCAGGAACTGGCAGGCGGTGAGCACGAAGCAGCGGCCTTCGAGCGCGATGTGGCGCATGCTGGGCAGCCAGGTATCGCGGTCGTCGGCCGTGGGGGCGCAATAGATGGAGACGCCCTGGCTGTACATGTGCATGCGCAGCATCGGCATGTAGTTCTCCCAGCAGATCACGGCGCCGATGCGGCCGTAGGCCGTGTCCACCGCCTGCATGGTGGAGCCGTCGCCGAAACCCCAGATCAGGCGCTCGCCCGCCGTGGGCATGAGCTTGCGGTGCTTGCCGACGAGGCCTTGTTCCGCGTTGAAGTAAAGCGCCGTGCAGTACAGGGTTCCGCCGTCGCGCTCGATGCAGCCCATCACGACCACCGTGCCGGTTTCCGCCGTGGCTTCCTTGATGATCTCGACTTCCTCTCCATCCAGGCTGATCGCCTGTCGGTAGTAGGTCGCATAGGCGTCCCGTCCGGTGGGCTTGCGCAGGCCGATGGGGCTGCCGAAGCTGTTGCCCTTGGGGTAGCCGCCGAGAAAGGCCTCGGGGAACACCAGCACCCTGGCGCCGTTGCTCGCGGCCTGCCGGATGAGCGATGCGGCCTTGAGAGCGCATTCGATGCTGTCCGAGGGAATGGATGATGCCTGGATGACGGCTGCCTTGAAGGGCCGGGTGGTTGTCATGACGCTGAGTCTCCTGTTGTTGGAATGGGTTCGCAGCGACACTTTACGCGAGTTGGCCCCCGGCGCGGCCGGAGCGCGGACAATGGGGCGCTGATCACATTCGAGAACCAGGAGCCGCCGCCATGCGCGAACCCGACCCCAGCCAGTTGCCCGAGGTGAGCGTGCTCACCACCACGGTGGCGCATGCCGAAGATGCGCGCCGCCTGGCCCGCGAGGCGGTGCGCGGCCGCCTTGCCGCATGCGTGCAGGTCGAGCAGATCACGTCGCACTACATCTGGCAGGCGGAGCAATGCGAGGACGCCGAATGGCGCCTGGTGTTCAAGACCCTGCCGCTGCATGCGCCGGCCCTGATGGCCTGGCTGGCGTCCGCGCATCCCTACGAATTGCCGCAGATGCTGCTGCGCGAGGAGCGATCCTCGCGCGGGTATGCGGCCTGGGTGGAAGAGCGCCTGGCGGGTTGACCGCAAGGCCGGCCGGGCGCGCTCAGTCCAGCAGCGCCTGCGCGAACTCGCGCGCGTTGAAGGTTTCGAGGTCTTCCACCTTTTCACCGACCCCGATGAAATACACGGGAACCGGCTTTTCCTGCGCGATCGCGGCCAGCACGCCGCCCTTGGCGGTGCCGTCGAGCTTGGTGACGATCAGCCCGGTGAGCTGCAGGGCTTCGTCGAAAGCCTTGACCTGGTTGAGCGCATTCTGGCCGGTGTTGCCGTCGATGACCAGCAGCACCTCGTGCGGGGCGCTGGCGTCGGCCTTGGTGACGACGCGCTTGATCTTCTTGAGCTCTTCCATCAGGTGCAACTGCGTGGGAAGGCGGCCCGCGGTATCGACCAGAACGACGTCCTTGCCGCGCGCGCGGCCCGCGGAAACGGCGTCGAAGCTCACGGCGGCCGGGTCGCCGCCGTCCTGGCTCACGATCTCGACTGTGTTGCGCGTGGCCCAGACGCCGAGCTGCTCGCGCGCGGCGGCCCGGAACGTGTCGGCGGCCGCCAGCAGCACGCTTTCGCCGTGGTCGGCCAGATGCTTGGTGAGCTTGCCGATGGAGGTGGTCTTGCCCGCGCCATTCACGCCAGCCACCATGATGACGGTGGGTGAGTGCTCACCAATGGCCAGCGGCTTTTCCAGCGGCGCGAGCAGCTCGGCCAGCGCGTCGGCCAGCAGCGACTTCACCGCGGCTGGATCGGTGGTTTTGGTGTCCTTGACGCGCTGCTTCAGATCGGCCAGCAGGTGATTGGTGGCCTTGACGCCGGTATCGGCCATGAGCAGGGCGTCTTCGAGCTCCTCGTAGAGCGCGTCGTCGATCTTCGTGCCGGTGAAGATGGTGGAGATGCTCGTGCCCGTCTTGCGCAGGCCGGCCTTGAGCCGGTTCATCCAGCCCTTGCGATCCCCGCCGGGCGCGGGAGCCTCCGGCTTGGCCTGCGGCTCTTGTACTACAGTGGGCTGTCCGGCAGCGGGCGTGGGCTCGGATGCGGCCGCTGATGTGGCCGCCGTGGCCGTATCCTTGGCGTCGTCGCGGCCCGCGAACGGGTTGCGCAGCCAGCCCCTGGATGCGGGCTGCGGTTGCTCGGCGGGCTGCTCCACGGGCGGCTGGGGCGCGGCATCCGTGGGTGTCCGGGCGGCTTCGTCAGCGGCCGTGGAAGATTTTTTCTTGAAGAAACTGAACATTGTCGGGTACTTAGAATCCTATCCATTCTATGAAACAAGCCATTTCCATTCTTGGCCTGCTGGCCTGCGCGCACATTGCGGCATTTGCCGACACGCCCGCCAACCTTTCTCCCGATACGGCCGTTCTGGCGGCCGGGGCGGCCAGCCCGGAGGTCGTCACGGCCGATGGCGCGCAGCTTTTCACCTTGAAGAACGGCATGACGCTCATCGTCAAGCCCGACCGGCGCGCGCCCACCGCGGTGCATATGGTGTGGGTGCGCGTGGGCGCGATGGATGAAGTCGATGGGACTTCGGGCGTGGCCCACGCATTGGAACACATGATGTTCAAGGGCACGGCCAAGGTGGCTCCCGGAGAGTTCTCCAGGCGCGTGGCGGCGCTCGGCGGGCAGGAAAACGCCTTCACCACGCGCGACTACACGGGCTACTACCAGCAGATCCCGGCCAGCCGCCTGAAGGATGTCATGGAGCTGGAGTCCGACCGCTTCGCCAACAACCAGTGGCCGGACGAAGAATTCAAGAAGGAAATCGAGGTCATCAAGGAAGAGCGCCGCATGCGCACCGAGGACCAGCCGCGCGCATCGCTGTTCGAGCAACTGAACGCGGCGACGTTCATCGCCTCTCCATACCACCGTCCGGTGGTGGGCTGGATGAGCGATCTGGACTCGATGACGCCCGATGATGTGCGCAACTTCCACAGGCAGTGGTATGTGCCGCAGAACGCCGCAGTCGTGGTCGTTGGCGACGTGGACCCGGCGCAGGTTCATGCGCTCGCTGAGCAGACCTACGGCGCCATGGCTCCGGCGGCCATCGCGGCGCGCAAGCCTCGCATCGAGCCGGAGCAGAAGGGCATTCGCCGCATCGAGTTCAAGGCGCCCGCCGACCAGGCGTTCATCGCCATGTCGTTTCGCGTGCCGTCTCTGCGCAATCTCGATGAGCTGGGCAGCGATGACCGCGATGCGTTGTCTCTGCTGATGCTCTCGGCCGTGCTCAGCGGCTACGATGGCGCGCGCCTTGATCGTGCGCTCACGCAGGGCGCCGACCGCATCGCCGATAGCGCGAACAGTTCGGCATCGGTCATTGGCCGTGGGCCCAGCCTGTTCATGCTGATGGGGGTGCCGGCGCCAGGAAAGACCGCCCGGCAGGTGGAGCAGGCCCTGCGCGCGCAAGTGGCGCGTATCGCCAAGGAGGGCGTGAGCGAGTCCGAACTGGCGCGCGTGAAGGCGCAGTGGACCGCATCGACCGTCTACGAGCGCGATTCGCTCTATGGACAGGCCAACGATCTTGGCAGCAACTGGGTCGAGGGCTTTCCCATCGACGCGGACGACCGCATCCTCAAGCTGCTGCGGACAGTCACGCCAGAGCAGGTGCAATCGGTGGCGGCGCGCTACTTCGGCGACGATCAGCTCACCGTGGGAACGCTGGTGCCTCAGCCCGTGGCCCCGGGCAGCAAGCGCCCCGCGGCGCAGGGCGCGGATGGCGCGCGCCTGCACTGAACGCCACGCAAGAAATGGGATTGACGATATGCCGCTGATGATCAAGAAACTCAAGACGATGGCCGCGCGCGCCTGCATGGTGGGCGCTGGCCTTGTGATGTACACGCATTCGGCCTGGGCGCTGCTGCCGATTCAACACTGGACCGAACCCAGCGGAGCGCGTGTGTGGCTGGTGGAAAGCCCGGCCATTCCGATGGTGGATGTGCAGGTGGATTTCGATGCCGGAGCACGCCGCGACCCGGCGCGCCAGGCGGGGCTGGCAAGCGCCGTCGGCATGATGACGTCCAAGGGCGTGCGCGCGGCAGGCAAGGAAAAGGCCCTCGATGAGAACGCGCTGGGCGAGGCCTGGGCCGATCTGGGCGCGAGCTTTGATGCCGGTGCGGAGCGCGATGGCTTCGTGTATTCGATGCGCTCGCTCACCGATACCGAGCTGCTGGGCAAGGCTTCGGCGCTGGCCGCGCGCCAGATCGGCGAGCCGGCCTTCCCGCAGGACGTATGGAAGCGCGAACGCTCGCGCTGGGAGGCGGCGATCAAGGAGGCCAACACCAAGCCCGGAACCGTCGCCAGCAAGGCGTTCGCCGCCGCCGTCTATGGCGACCACCCCTATGGATACCAGGCCACGCAGGAAACGCTGGACCGCATCCAGGTGAGCGACCTGCAGGCGTTCCACGGCAAGTACGTGCAGACCTGCCGCGCGCGCGTGAGCATCGTGGGCGCGCTGAACCAGGAACAGGCACGGCAGCTGGTGCGCACGCTGCTGTCGCGGCTGCCAGAGAAGAAGGCGGGCGACTGCGCGGCGCTGCCCGAAATCGCGCCTGTACAGCCGCTGGCCAAGGCGGTGGACGAGAACATTGCGTTCCAGTCCGCACAGGCCCACGTGCTGATCGGGCAGCCGGGCATCAAGCGCGGCAATCCGGATTTTCTCGCCATCCTGGTGGGCAACCACATCCTGGGCGGCGGAGGGTTCACATCGCGCCTGACCAGCGAAGTGCGCGAAAAACGCGGCCTGAGCTACAGCGTGGGCAGCGGTTTCTCGCCGGGGCTGGATGCGGGCGCGTTCGTGGTGGGCCTGCAGACGCGCCCCGATCAGGCAGCCCAGGCCGTGGCGGTATCGCGCGAAGTCGTGAAGAAATTCGTGGAGGAAGGCCCCACGGAGGAAGAGCTGCGCGCCGCCAAGGACAACCTGATCGGCGGCTTCGCCCTGCGCATCGACAGCAACCGCAAGCTGCTGGGCAACGTGGTCAACATCGCGTGGAATGACCTGCCGCTGGACTACCTGGAACACTGGACCGACCGCGTCCAGGCGCTGACCACCCGCGACATCCGCGATGCGTTCCAGCGCATGCTGCAGCCCGACCGCATGGTTACCGTGCAGGTGGGGGCGAAGCAGTGAGGCCGCGTTCGGCCACGCCCGGTCCGGCTGCCCGCAAGGCCGTGGCCGCGAAGCCCGCGCCATCGCGCGGCGCGGGAGAAGTGCGTATCGTGGGCGGCCTGTGGAAGCGCACGCGCCTGCCGGTGGCCGACCGTCCCGGCCTGAGGCCGACACCGGACCGGGTGCGCGAGACCTTGTTCAACTGGCTGGGCCAGGATCTTTCGGGATGGCAGTGCCTCGATGCGTTTGCGGGGACGGGCGCGCTGGGTTTCGAGGCCGCTTCGCGCGGCGCGGCGCAGGTGCTGATGAATGAAGCCGATGCGGGCCTGGTCGCGCAGCTCAAGGCGATCGCCGCCAGGCTGCAGGCAGGGAATGTGCGCATTCAGCGTGGGGACGGCGTGGCCGCGTTGAAGCAGTGCGCGGCGGGCAGCATGCATCTGCTGCTGCTCGATCCGCCGTTTGGCGGCGCATTGTTCGAGCCGGCGCTGGCCGCGGCGGCCCGGGCGGTTGCGCAGGACGGCTTCATCTACCTGGAAGCGCCCGAGCAGTGGTCCGCTGACGCGCTGGCCGCGCAAGGGCTCAGGCTGCACCGCCATCTCAAGGCCGGCGCGGTGCATGCGCATTTGCTGGTGCGCGCCTGAGAACGTGTTTACGATCTCTACGC
>NZ_JBEBOW010000126.1:0-11070 GCF_040396215.1 Diaphorobacter ruginosibacter
CTGGCGCTGGGCAACTGGGCGCTGCAATATGGCGCATCGCGGCTGGCCGCGTCCGTCACCGCCGTGGTCATGCTCAGCGAGATCGCCTTTGCCAGCGTATCCTCGGTGCTGCTGGGCGCCGCGCGGCTGGACTCGCGCAGCCTCCTGGGCGGCGCGCTCATCCTCTCGGCGGCGGCCTGGTCGGCATGGCCCCGGCCACGCAGCGCGGATCCGGCGCCCCGGCGCGATCAATGACCACTGACCACGACAGGACGGCAGAACATGGGCTCTCTCGATGATTTCCAGGCCGCGCGCATCGACGGCTCCGTCCTGCGCCTGTCGGACT
Source organism: Diaphorobacter ruginosibacter (assembly GCF_040396215.1). Classification (GTDB taxonomy): domain Bacteria; phylum Pseudomonadota; class Gammaproteobacteria; order Burkholderiales; family Burkholderiaceae_C; genus Diaphorobacter_A; species Diaphorobacter_A ruginosibacter_A. The sequence continues at coordinate 326 of NZ_JBEBOW010000126.1, forward strand.
ACCACGGCCAGGTGCTGTTGATCGTCAACACCGCCAGTGCCTGCGGGTTCACGCCGCAGTTGGCCGGACTTCAGGCGCTGCACGAAAAATACGCGGCACGAGGATTGGTGGTGATCGGTTTTCCCTGCAACCAGTTCGGCAGGCAGGATGCGGGCAGCAACCAGGAGATCGGCGACTTCTGCCGGACCCGCTACGGCGTCGGGTTCACGATGATGGCCAAGGTCGATGTGAACGGGCCGAAGGCCATTCCGCTGTTCGAGTGGCTCAAGCAACAGGCTCCGGGCGTGCTGGGCACCCGGAGCATCAAGTGGAATTTCACCAAATTCCTGATGGGCCGCGACGGCCGCGTGATCGCACGGTACGCGCCGCGCACCCGGCCCGCGCGGCTCCAGGCGGACATCGAGGCGGCGCTCGCGTCCTCCAGCGCCTGATGACTGCCGGACTCAGCCGCGCAGGCGTCTTGCGCGATCGAGCTGCTGCGCGACCTGACGCGCGGGCATGCCATACATATCGGCAAAGGCTTCCACGCTGGCCGCGCCGCTGGCTTCGAAGGCCCGCAAGATGGCCTCGTCCCTGGCATTGCTGGCGGACACATCGGCCAGCGCCTCGTCGAGCAGGGCATTGGTGGCTTCGTCGCGGCCGCGCACCAGCTCCAGATAGGCCTCGCGGCTCAGCCCCGACGCCTCGAAGGCGATGGCCATGCGGCGGCGCAGCTTCTGCGCGAGGTCTTCGCCATCGCGCGGCCTGCGGCGGCGGAACACCTCCACCAGCGCATGGAACACGTGCTCGGGAGCCATCTGCTCGACCACGTTGCCCGCCAGATCATGGCGCGGCTGGCCTTGCGAGACCGCCTGCAGATAGCGCGACGAGCGCGTGTGGATGCCCAGCGCCAGCTTCAGGTCGGCGGGGGTGAACACGCCGGGCTGCGCGGCCTCCAGGTCCTGGAAGATCCCGCGCTTGAGCGGCTTGGGCTGTTCGCCGAAAAGCTGCGGATACAGCGCCTGCAATTGCAGCAGGGCGGGGTTCTGGCGGCGCTGCTGCGAGCGCTGCGGCGCTTCCTCGGGCCTGGCCGCCGCCGCACCGTCCTGCGCGCGCGGCTGATGGCGGCCCGCGCCGCCCCGGCCTCGGCGGTTGCGCGCCGGCTTGGCGCCGCCCTCGGGCCGCTTCTTTTCCTCGGACTGAGGGCTGGCCGCAGCGCCTTGCGGGGCCGGGACGTCCGGTACGGCAGCGGCGTGCTCGGCGCTCGGTGCGGAATTTTCGGCTTCAGTCACGGGTGAGTTCATGTGCAATCCATCGCCGCCCCACGCGGGCGTGCGCCAGTCAAAAACCCATGATCATGCCATCGTCCGCGACCCCACGGGTATTTTTCGGTTTCAGCCTCACGCGAAACCCACGCGGCGGGGGGTGCAACGCGGCGGCCCCTGCAAGAAAACGCATTCCGTCCTATGCTGTGCGCCGGGAACGTACTGGAACATCGGGCGAATCCTCCGGACATCGTTCCAAAATATGAAACAACGCCTACCCGCAGAGACAAAGAGGTGATACCCCCATGCTGGTGAAAGAGACAAAGGCGCCGCCGGCGCCCATGCAGCCCCACAGCGCACACTGGGGCGCTTTCAGCGCAAGCTGGAACGGCAGCGAGCTGAATGTGCTGCCCCATCCGGCCGATCCCGATCCCAACCCCATCATCGACAATCTCAAGGACGCGCTGCGCCACCCGATCCGGGTCGCCCGCCCCATGGTGCGCAAAGGCTGGCTCGACAAGGGCCCCGGCCCGGACGCGCGGCGCGGCAGCGACGAATATGTGGAGATGCAGTGGGACGAGGCGCTCGACCGCCTGGCCGCGGAGCTGCGCCGCGTGCAGCAGGCCCATGGCTGCGAGGCGATCTTCGGCGGATCCTACGGCTGGTCCAGCGCCGGCCGCTTTCATCATGCGCAAAGCCAGGTCCACCGTTTTCTGAACGTCGCTCTGGGCGGCTACGTGCGCTCGGTCAATACCTACAGCGCGGGCGCCGCGGCGCCCATGCTGCCGCATGTGATCGCTCCGATGGAGCAGGTGGCACGCCAGAACGTCACGCTGGAGCAACTGGCGGAGCACACCGAGATCGTGCTGTCCTTCGGCGGCATGGCGCTGAAGAACTCGCGCGTGGCCTCGGGCGGCATCAGCCGCCACACCGAGCGCTGGGCCATGGAAACCGCCGCGCGGCGCGGCTGCCGGTTCATCAACATCAGCCCGCTGCGCTCGGATCTGCCGCCTGAAATCAACGCCGAATGGATCGCGCCGGTGCCCATGACCGACACGGCGCTGATGCTCGGCCTGGTCCATCAACTGCTGACGGACGGCACCCTGGACCGCGGCTATATCGACCGCTACTGCGACGGCTGGAGCACCTTCGAGGACTATCTCACGGGCCGCGGCGACGGCGTCGCCAAGGACTGCCGCTGGGCCTCGCGCATCTGCGACGTGCCTGCCGAGCAGCTCGTGGCGCTCGCCCGCTCGCTGGCGGGCAAGCGCGTGCTGGTCACGGTCTCGCATTCGCTGCAGCGCTCCGAGCACGGCGAGCAGCCGGTGTGGATGGGCGCGGTGCTGGCCGCCGCGCTGGGCCAGCTGGGCCTGCCCGGCGGCGGCTACAACTATGCGCTGGGCACGCTCGCGCACTACGGCAGGCGCAACAACGCCACGCCGGTCGCGCCCCTGCCGCAGGGCAGCAATGGCGTGAAGGCGTTCATTCCGGTGGCGCGCATCGCCGACATGCTGCTCAATCCCGGCCAGCCGTTCGACTATGACGGCCAGCGCATGATCTATCCGCACATCCGCCTGGCCTACTGGGCGGGCGGCAATCCATTCCATCATCACCAGGACCTGCGCCGGCTCTCCAGGGCGTTCCAGGCGCTGGACACCTTCGTCATCAACGAAAGCGTCTGGACCCCGACCGCGCGCCATGCCGACATCGTGCTGCCATCCACGCTCACGCTGGAGCGCGACGATATCGGCGCCACCGCCACCGACCCGCTCGTGATCGCCATGAAGCGCGTGGCCGAGCCCTACGCCGAAGCGCGCGACGACTACACCATCTTCAGCGACCTGGCCGAGCGCCTCGGCCAGCGGCAAGCCTTCACCGAGGGCCGCGACGCGCGCGCGTGGCTTGCGCATCTGTATGAGCATACGCGCCGCGGCCTCGAGAAGATGCAGCTTCCCGCGCCCACCTTCGAGCAATTCTGGGAGCAGGGCGAGCTGCGCATTCCACAGCGGCCCGACGACGGCGGCATCCTGCGCGCATTCCGCGACGACCCCGACAATGCGCCGCTTCCCACGCCAAGCGGCAAGGTGCAGATCAGCTCGGAGAAGGTCGCCAGCTTCGGCTACGCGGATTGCCCGGGCCACCCCGCATGGCTCGCGCCCCGCTTCGCGCCGACCGCGCAGCACCCGCTTTGGCTGATCGCCAACCAGCCCTACACCAAGCTGCACAGCCAGCTCGACTTTGGCCGCTACAGCCTGGACAACAAGCGCAACGGCCGCGAGATCTGCCAGTTGCATCCCGAGACGGCGGCGGCGCGCTCCATCAAGGAAGGCGACATCGTGCGGCTGTACAACGAGCTGGGCGCCGTGCTGGCGAGCGCGCGCCTGAACGCGGACATGCGCAAGGACGTGGTGCAGTTGCCCACCGGCGCGTGGTATGACCCGAGGCCCGACGGCACGCATGGCGCGATGTGCGTGCACGGCAACCCCAACATCGTCGTGCGGGACGTGGGGACTTCATCCCTCGGACAAGGCTGCGGCGGTCAGATCAGCACGGTGCAGATCGAGCGGTTCGACGCGCCGCTGCCGCCCATCCGGGCGTTCGATCCGCCGCTGATCTGACACAGCGCCGCCCGCGGCGGCGCGGCGCGCTCAGGCCAGCGCCTCGTCCAGCACCTCGACCCAGTGCCGCACCGGCACGTCGGTGCCCGATTGCAGGTGGGAGATGCAGCCGACATTGCTCGACAGGATCACCGCGGGCTTTTCGCCCGCGCAGGCCTCGTCCATGGCCGCGAGCTTGCGCGCCTTGAGCGTCATGGACAACTCGGGCTGCAGGATCGAATATGTCCCCGCCGACCCGCAGCAAAGATGCGACTCCGTGCGGGACGTGAGCAACTGGAAGCCGAGCCGGTTCAGATCGCGCTCCACCACGCCCTTGAGTTTTTGCGCATGCTGCAACGTGCAAGGCGGGTGATAGGCCAGCTTGCCCTTGATCTTCACGCGCCCCTGCAGCTTCTCGGCCAGCTCCGGCAGCATTGCCGGCAACAGCTCGCTCAGATCGCGCGCGATGGCGCTGACGCGCCTGGCCTTCTCGGCGTATTGCGGATCGTCCTTGAGCGCATGCGCGTAGTCCTTGACCATCGCGCTGCAGCCCGATGCGTTGACCACGATGGCCTCCGCCTCGCCCGAGGACACCATGGGCCACCAGGCGTCGATGTTGCGGCGCATCTGCACGCGGGCGCCCTCCTGGTCGTTCAGGTGGAACTTCACCGCTCCGCAGCATCCCGCATTGCCCGCGATCACCGTCTGGATGCCCGCGGCGTCCAGCACGCGCGCCGTCGCATAGTTGATGTTGGGCAGCATGGAGGGCTGCACGCAGCCCGCCAGCAGCAACACCTTGCGCGCATGCTCGCGCGTGGGCCAGGCGCCATGCTCCGAGCGGGGCGGCACCTTGGCCTGGATGCTCCCGGGCAACAGGCCGCGAACCGACTGCCCCAGCTTCATCGCGGGCGCGAACAGCGGCGACGTGACGCCTTCCTTGAGCGCCCAGCGCTTGAGGCGCTCGCCCATCGGGCGCGGCACCTTCTCATCGACCACCTTGCGGCCGATGTCCAGCAGATGGCCGTATTGCACGCCGCTCGGGCATGTGCTCTCGCAGTTGCGGCAGGTCAGGCAGCGGTCCAGGTGCTGCTGCGTGGCGCGGGTCGGCTCCTTGCCCTCGAGCACCTGCTTGATGAGGTAGATGCGGCCGCGCGGGCCATCGAGCTCGTCGCCCAGTGTTTGATAGGTGGGGCATGTGGCGGTGCAGAAACCGCAGTGCACGCACTTGCGCAGGATGGCCTCGGCCTCCTGCCCGTGCGGCGTGTTCTTGAATTCGGGAGCTAGCTGGGTTTGCATGGCTTGCTTGTCTGTCCGTTGTACTGAGCGACTGGGGGAGCGCGGCCTCAGCCGCCCGTTCCCATGCGATGCGGCTGGAAGATGTCCGAAGGATCGAAAGACTGCTTCAGCCGCTGCGAGATCGCGGCCAGCGCGGGTTGCCGCTGCCCCTGCGCCGGCATCTCCAGGGTCACGCCCTGCGCCGGCGCGGCGAACAGCGTCGCGCTGCCGCCCGCCGCCTGCGCCAGGGCCTGCAGCGCCGTGCCGCATTCGGCGGGGGCCTGCACCCAACGCAGCGCGCCCTGCCATTCGACCAGCTCGGGCTCGATGCCCTGCGGCAGTCCCAGCGCCGGCGCCGTCTGCGCAACGGAAAGCCGCCACAGCGCGAGGCCGGGCCGCCCGGCGCGGTCGGTAAACCACGGCAGTGTGTGATCGCGGCAGGCATCCCAGTCGGCGGCGGTCTGCGCGGTGTCGAGGCGCTCGCCGCCCATGCCCGCGCATGCGGCCTCCACCGCGGCCTTCGCGCCGCGCAGGCGCACGTACAGGACGCCCCGGCCCTCGTCGCGCACCCAGCAGCTGGCGTTCAGCGGCAGGGGCTGCCCGCCCCAGGCATGCAGGCGCTGCAGTGCCGAGGACTGATCGCATTCGAGGCGCAGCGTCGCCTCGGCGGGTGCGACGGGCAGCACTTTCAGGCTCACTTCGGTGATCACGCCCAGCGTTCCCCAGGAGCCGGCCATGAGGCGCGAGACGTCATAGCCCGCGACGTTCTTCATCACCTGGCCGCCAAAGCGCAGCAATTCGCCCTTGCCGTTGATGATCTCGACGCCGAGCATATAGTCTCGCACCGCGCCCACGGTGGCGCGCGCCGGCCCGGAAAGGCCCGCCGCCACCATGCCGCCGACGGTGCCGCCGGCGGCGAACCGGGGCGGCTCGAACGGCAGGCACTGGCCGCGCGACGCCAGCAGCGCCTCCAGTTCGGCCAGCGGCGTTCCGCCGCGCACGGTCACCACCAGTTCGCTGGGCTCGTAATCCACCACGCCGCTCAGGCAGCGCATGTCGAGCACGTCCGCCTTGCTCAGCGCCACGGCGGGTCCGCCGACGAAGTCCTTGGTGCCGCCGCCGCGTATGCGCAGGGCGCGGCCTTGCCGCGCGCTCTCGCGCACGCGTTCGATGATCTGGGAAAGCGCTGCTGATTCCATGCGAGGATGGTAGCGCCCACGCCCGCCGGCCGGCCATCCGGGCTTGTGATTTTTTTGAAAAACTGATGTGAGGGTTTTGAGGTTTTGCTCTCAAAACAAGAGCAAAACCTAGCGATTCGCCCGGCGAAGATCCTCGCGCAGCATGTTGAGGGCCAGGTCCAGCTCCCGCATCAGCAGGCTGCGGCTGAGCTTCTGGCGCGTCTGGCCGCTGTGCCGCGCAGCGTAGACGGGATGGCGGCCCGCCGCCGCATCGCCGGACTCACGCAGCACGCTGACGGTGACCTGCAGATGGGTGCGCCTCGAATCGCGCTCCCGGGATGCGCCGAACGCGATCAGCAGCAGCGGCGACTCGGCGCGCTGCGCGGGCGTCAGCGTGGCCGCGTCCCGGACCAGGCGCACGTCCACTCCGCGCAGATAGACCTCCGCGCGGCGCGCAACCACCGCCTGAGTGATGCCCGCCGCCCCGGTTTTCTCATCGAATTCAGGCGCCAGCAGCACCAGCGCCTTCACGCCGCGCAGCGCCTGGGCGTCCCGATGGGCGGCATCCGGATTCGCCAGTGCCACGGCCGAGAACAACGCGAGCAGCATCGCGGCGAACATCCTGAAGAAAGCCCTGACGGAAATCTGCATCACATACCTCCACTCCCAGCAAAAACGCGGAGCCGCGCGCCATGGCGCGGCGACCACGGCGCCGCCCGCGCCGCTGCCTCCACTGTAGCCGCAAGCGCAATCCGCACCGAAAGACTCGTCTCGGCAGCGAAGAGCCGTTGCGCGTCTCGCGCCTATGCGCCGATCTCGCACCAGTTCACGGGCAGGCCCTCGGCGTGGACCGCGCCGCACAGCAGCATGCCCGACATCGGCCATTGAAGCAGCTCGTGCGCGGGCCGTCCCCGGCTCGCTGAAGTCACATAAAGCCGCGGCGCGCCGCCGCTCGCCAGGCAAGGCATGGTCGGACATGGCGCGGGAACCGGCAACTCGGCTGCCAGCGTGCCGTCCGGCGCAAGGCGCAGCACGCGCGCGCCCTCGTACATCGCGCACCAGTAATGGCCATCGGCATCGACCGCCGCGCCATCGGGCCGCCCGCCATAGCCCCCCATGCCCGGCTGCCATCCCTCGGGCCTGGCGGCGAACTGCCGGAACACGCGCGGCGCGCCCACCGGCTCGTGCCGGTCGTTGCAGTCCCACACGCGGATCACGTGCGCAGGCGTGTCGCTCCAGTACATGCGCGAGCCATCGGGCGACCAGGCCAGTCCATTGGCGGTGGCCACGCCGCCCAGCATCCGGTGGACGCTCACGCTCGAGGCAACGCGCACATCGACGCAGTACAGCCCCGCCACCGGCTGGCGCGCGCCGCTTGCGGGTTCATGGACGGTTCCCACCCAGAACCGCCCCAGCGCATCGCATTTGCCATCGTTGGCGCGCTGGGTCGCCGCATCCACCGGGAGCCGAGCCAGTTCGCGCAGCTCACCGCCCCACAGCGGCGCGTGGCAGATGCGCTCGCGCAAGGCCACCACCAGCCCCGAGGCCACGCCCCGCAGCTGCGCCGGCGCAATGCAGCCCGGCTCGCCGGGCATGTCCCAGCGCTCCACGCCCGCATCGCCGGGCCGCCAGCGCAGCAACGCGCGGCCCGCGATATCGACCCAGTAAAGCCGCTCCTCCTGCGGATGCCAGAACGGAGATTCGCCCAGTTGCGCCAGGGAACCGGGCAATGCAGTCCATGAAGCCGGGGAAACGGAAATGCTCATGCGCGGATTATTCCCGCTAAACGCGCGCCGCGATCAACGCCCTCTGGAACCGTCCCCCCATCCAGCGGGAGCGATCCAGCCGGGCAAAAAAAGAAGCCCGCAAATGCGGGCTCGAGATCCGGAGGAAAACTCGCCATCCGTGAAAAGAGAGGGAAGCCCGCGCCACCACGCCGGCCGCCCTCCCGCCAGGCTCAACGGTGGTATGCCGTCTCGCCGTGCGAAGTGATGTCCAGACCTTCGCGTTCCGCTTCTTCGCTCACACGCAGACCCACGGTCAGATCGGCCACCTTGTATGCCAGATAAGCCACCACGCCCGACCACACGATGGTGAACAGCACGCTCTTGACCTGCACCCACACCTGGTGGCCCATGGCGAAGTCTTCAGGCTGCACGCCGCCCAGGGCGGGCGCCGCGAACACGCCGGTCAGAACCGCCCCGATGATGCCGCCCACGCCATGCACGCCGAATGCGTCGAACGCATCATCCACCTTGAGCATGCGCTTGAGACCGCCCACGCCCCACAGGCAGACAATGCCGCAGACCAGGCCGATCACGATCGAGCCCATCGGACCGACGAAACCGGCGGCGGGTGTGACGCCGACCAGGCCCGCCACAGCGCCGGAGGCCGCGCCCAGCATGGAGGCCTTGCCCTTGTGCAGCGCCTCGCCCACCAGCCAGGACAGCGTGGCCGCGGACGTTGCGAGCACGGTATTCACGAAGGCCAGGCCGGCCACTGCGTTGGCGGCTCCGGCGGAACCGGCGTTGAAGCCGAACCAGCCCACCCACAGCAGCGAAGCGCCCACCATGGTCAACGTCAGCGAGTGCGGCATGAAGGCTTCCTTGCCGAAGCCGATGCGCTTGCCCACCATGTAGGCGCCCACCAGGCCCGCGACCCCCGCGTTGATATGCACCACGGTGCCGCCTGCGAAGTCGAGCGCGCCATCCGCCGCGAGCAGGCCGCCGCCCCAGACGATGTGCGCCATCGGCAGGTAGCTGAAGGTGAACCACAGCGCCGAGAAGACCAGCACGGCGGTGAACTTCATGCGCTCGGCGAACGAGCCCACGATCAGCGCCACGGTAATGGCCGCGAACGTGCCCTGGAAGGCCAGGAAGACGTATTCGGGAACGGTCGTCAGCGCGCCGAAGGTTTCCATGTTCACGCCCTTGAGGAACAGCTTGTCGAAGCCGCCGATGAACCGGCCCTCGCCCGAGAACGCCAGGCTGTAGCCGTAGACCGCCCACAGCACGGAGATCAACGCGAAGATCACGAACACCTGCACCAGCACCGACAGCATGTTCTTGGAGCGGCCAAGGCCGCCGTAGAACAGCGCCAGGCCGGGGATGATCATCAGGATCACCAGCAGCGTGGACGTCAGCATCCAGGCGGTGTCGCCCGAATCGATCTTGGGAGCCGGGGCGGCTTCGGCGGCGGGCGCTGCCTCGGCGGGGGCGGCGGTTGCCGAGGCAGCTGGGGCCGCAGTGTCCGCGGCAGCGGCCGCAGCCGCGACCGGCTCGGAGGCCGCCGGAGCCTGGGCCAGCGCAGCCGTGCCGCCGGCAAGCAGGCTGAAGCCCAGAAGGAGTGAAGCAAACAGTTTTTTCATGACAGAACTTCTCGGTGAATCAGGGGGTGAGGAATGAGCCTTCGGCTGGATGCTCAAAGCGCTTCATTGCCGGTCTCGCCGGTGCGGATGCGGATCACCTGCTCCAGAGGCGAGACGAAAATCTTTCCGTCACCGATCTTTCCGGTGCGCGCCGCGCCCTCGATGGCCTCGATGGCGCGCTCGACGATGGCATCGTCCAGCGCCGCCTCGATCTTCACCTTGGGCAGAAAATCGACGACGTATTCAGCGCCGCGATACAGCTCGGTGTGGCCCTTTTGGCGGCCGAAGCCTTTCACCTCGGTCACCGTGATGCCCTGCACTCCGATCTCCGAGAGCGCCTCGCGCACCTCGTCGAGCTTGAAGGGCTTGATGATTGCCGTCACCATTTTCATTGACTGGTCCTCCGAAAAGGGGCGCGTCCCGCGCCCGCTGATGTGTGAATGAATTGCCTTGCCGGCCGCCCGCCTTACAGCGTCTTGCTGATGGAGACGATCAGGCGGGCCTTGTTGGCATCGCCGAAATAGCCCTTCTTGGTCGCGCCCTGGATCGCGCCGTTGAGCACCAGGCCCGAGCCGAAGTCATAGGCCGCGCCCACGCTGTAGTCCACGTAGTTGGGCACGCCCAGGTCCTTGATGTCGCTTGCGAAGCGGGTGTAGCCCACCGCCGCCTTGAGCGTGGTGGCGGGCGCGATTTCATGGGCGAACGCCACGTTCAGGTAGCCGGTGTTGCGGCCCGAGAGGCTGGAGGACTTCGCGCCTGCCCAGCCGAAGTAATCATCGGAGACGGTGTGCGAATACTTCACGGTGACCGGCCCATAGGTTCCCGAGCCGTACAGCTCCGTCGTGTTGCCGCTGGAGTTGCCCGGATACACATAGGTCAGCGCGCCCACGTCCCAGTCCAGGCCGCCCGCCGCGAATTTGTAGCCGCCGTAGAAATCCACCTCGATGGAGTTGCCCGAGAGCCAGTCCACGCTGGAGTTCCAGTTGCCGACGTAGAAACCGCTCTCGCCGAACGTGTAGTCGAAGCCGCCCTGAATGGCCGGATTCACCGCCTTGATGCGGTTGACGTCCTGGTCCTGGCCGCG
>NZ_JBEBOW010000127.1:0-10639 GCF_040396215.1 Diaphorobacter ruginosibacter
GTCGATGTAGAACTGGTAGTTGGTGAACAGCACGAAGTTCTGGAACCACTCGGGCAGCGTGCCGGTGTAGTGCCGCAGGCGGTGCAGCGAATAATCGACGCGCGGCGCGGTGAAGAGCGACAGCGGCTGCGCCTCGCCCGGCCTGGGCTCCCAGGTGCCGTTGGCGATGCCGTCGTCCATGGCGGAGAGATCGGGCAGGTCGAACACGTCGCGCATCAGCATGCGGCGCTCGGCGCTGAGCGAGCCTTCGATATGGTCGTTCTCGGCGAAAGAGAAGTGGATCGGGATGGGCTGCGTGCTCATCCCCACTTCGAGTTCCATGCCGTGGCTGGAGCGCAGCAGCCGGAACTGCTCCAGATAATATTTGGCGAACAGGTCCGGGCGCGTGAGCGTCGTCTCATAGCGGCCGGGGCCTTCCACGAAGCCGTATGCGAGCGCGGAGGGATTGCGGGCGACGGTGGTGGTCCGCATGCGCACGAACGGGTAATAGGCGCGGACATGCTCGGCGGGCGTCTCCCCGGCGACGAAGCGCTGCATCGCATCGCGCAGGAGGTTGATCTGCTGTTGATAAATACGCTGCACCTGCGCCAGCGCGTCGGCCGGATCGGTGTGCTGCGTGGGTTCTGTGTACACGGGTATGGATGACATGCCGCTATTGTCCACGCGCCGGTGGCATTCGTGTGGCACGGGAGATTGCGGACGCGCCCCGGGGCGCGGGCCGGCAATGCTGGCGATAATCGAGCCCATGTCCCAAGCGCCCGCCCCAAGCCAGCCGAACGCGGCAGTTCCCCAAATCCCCGACTGGATGACGCCCAGTACCCTGCTGCGAGTCTCGGTCGCCGTGGCGGTCCTCACCATCGCGCTCAAGACGATGGCATGGTGGGTCACGGGTTCGGTCGGCATGCTGTCCGATGCGCTGGAATCCTTCGTGAACCTGGCGGGTGCCGTGTTCGCGCTGGCCATGGTGACGATCGCGCGTCGGCCCGCGGATGACGAGCACCCGTATGGCCACCACAAGGCGGAGCTTTTTTCATCGGGCTTCGAGGGCATTCTCATCATTGGCGCCAGCGTTGCCATTCTCTGGGCCGCCCTGTCGCGCCTGATACATCCCCAGCAGCTCGAGCAGATCGGCTGGGGCTCGGCGCTGCTGGTGCTCAGCAGCGTCTGCAACGGCGTGCTGGCCTGGTACATGCTGCGCGCGGCGCGCGTGCACCATTCCGCCGCGCTGGAAGGCGATGCGAGGCACCTGTTCACCGATGTCTGGACCTCGGCCGGCGTGCTGGTGGGCATGGGCGGCGCGTTGCTCACCGGCTGGCAGTGGCTGGACCCTGTCGTCGCCATACTGGTGGCGCTCAACATTCTGCGCGAGGGCGGGTCGATGCTCTGGGAGTCCTCGCAGGGCCTGATGGACGAAGCCTTGCCCCAGGAGCAACTGCAGCGTGTACAGGCCGTGCTGGACGAGCACAGCACGGCGCGCAACAGCGCCGTGCGCTTCGACAGCCTGATCTCGCGCCGCGCCGGCAGCCGCAATTTCGTCGATCTGCACATGCACGTCCCCGCGGAGTGGACGCTGGGCCGCGCGGCGCAATTGCGCACGGATGTGGAGGCCGCGCTCATGCGGGTCGTGCCCAATCTGCGGGCCACCATCGAAATCCTGCCGCTGGGCCAGGCCACGGTGTTCGAAACCGTGGAGTCACTCAACGAACAAGAAACCAGGGGAAAGTGAATTGATCACCGTATTGCAGCGCGTGAGCGAAGCGCGCGTGGAAGTGGCCGGCGAAGTCATCGGCCAGATCCGGCAGGGACTGCTGGTCCTGCTTTGCGCCGAACAGGGCGACGATGAGCGGCTGGCCGACAGGCTGCTGGCGAAGATCCTGAAATTGCGCATCTTCAGCGACGATGCGGGCAAGATGAACCGCAGCGTCCAGGACACGGGCGGCGGCCTCCTGGTGGTCAGCCAGTTCACGCTTGCCGCGGACACCCGGGGCGGCAATCGCCCGAGCTTCACCAACGCGGCCGCGCCGGATGAGGGCCGGCGGCTGTATGAATATTTCGTGGCCCGGGCCCGGGCTGCCCATCCCCTGGTGCAGACGGGGCGATTCGCGGCTGACATGAAAGTGCATCTGGTCAATGACGGCCCGGTCACGATACCGATGGTGATGCGCTCCGAGTAAGGAATGGGTGCGGCCATGTGTCCGCGGGCTGGCCGGGTTTTGGAGCATCGCGAGATGGAACCCATTTTCAAAACGAATTCTTGAAGATCAAAAAGCAATTGGACGTGAATACTTGATGTGATCACCATGAAGGCAAGTTCCGGATACACGGCAACTACCTCAAGGAGACACTCATATGAAGCGTTCGGCTTTTCTTGGAACGTCCGCCATGGCCGGCGGTATGGTGCTGCTGGCGGCCCTTGGAGCGGGGCTGCCGCTTGCGCAGGCGCAGGCACAGGCGCCTTATCCCTCAGCGGGGCCCATCACGCTGGTGGTGCCATTTGCCGCGGGCAGCGGCACCGACGCGGTTGCACGCGTGGTCGCGCAGCGGCTTGGCGAGCGCCTCAAACAGCCGGTCATCGTGGATAACCGAGCGGGCGCGAGTGCGCAGATCGGCGCGCAATTCGTCGCCAAGGCAAAGCCGGATGGCTATACGCTGTTCATGACGACGAATACGTCGCACTCCGCGAATCCCTGGTTGTTCAAGAGCCTCAAATACGACCCGATCAAGGATTTCACCCCGATCACGCGCGTGGGTGAACTGCCGTTCGCGCTGCTGGTCAACCCCGGTCTGCCCGTCAGGAGCGTGCAGGAGCTGATCGACCATGCGAGGACGCATCCGGACGCCCTGTCCTACGGTACGCCCAACAGCACCTCGGAGGTGGCCTCGGAGACAATCAAGTTCGTCACTGGAACCCAGATGACGAAGGTGCCCTACAAGTCGAGCCCGCAGGCACTCACTGACCTGATGGGCAATCAGATCCAGATATACGTGGCGGACCTGGGGTCGAGCTGGAGCATGCTCAAGACGGATCGCGTGCGCACCCTTGCCGTGACGGCGGCGAAGGGGTCCAGGCTGCTGCCGGATGTGCCTTCCATAGGGAAGACGATTCCGGGCTTTGATCTGACGTCGTGGAACGGGATTTTCGCGCCCGCCAACACGCCCGGCGAGGTGGTCGAACGCATCAATGGCGAACTGCAGGTCATCCTGGCCGACAAGTCGGTACAGGACCAGTTGGCGGGCGTGGGTTTCGAGGTCTGGCCCACCAGGACACCCCAGGAGTTTGCCTCCTATGTGAACGAACAACTCGCATACTGGGGCAAGCTTATCAGGCAGGCCGGTATCGAGAGGGAGTGACGGGCATGACATCTGCCAGCCGATTCCTGATTCGTGAAAGCGATGTTCCGGGGTATGTCCCGGCCAATCACCATGGCGCGGTCAACCGGCGTTTGATCAGCGCGTCCAACGTCGGGGCCAAGTGCATGGAGGTGCTGCTCGGCACTCTCGAGAAGGGCGGCGGAGCACTGCCGCATGCGCACCCTGGCATGGAGCAGGCGTGCTACCTGCTCGAAGGCACCGCGCAGGTGCAAGTCAATTGCGAGGCGTTCGGTATGCAGCCTGGAGATATGTGTTTCTTCCCGGAAGACAGCATGCACGTCTTTCGCGTGACCAGCGATACGCCGGTACGCCTGCTGGTGATCTACAGCCCGCCCTACGCAGAAAACCCCAAGCGTGTGAGGCGGCCTGAATGACGGGGCATGTCGACGGCGCGCAATGCCGTTCTTGATTTCGTGGAGTGGTGGAGCATGGATTTTCTCTGGAGTGAACAGCAGGAACAGATTCGTCAGGCCATCGAACGCGCATGCCTGCCGTTCGACGATGCATACTGGCTGGCGAAGGACAGTGAAGGCGGCTTTCCGCATGATTTTCACAAGGCGCTGGCGGACGCCGGATGGCTTGGCATCGCCATGCCGCCGGAGTATGGCGGAGCCGGGCTGGGCATCAGCGAGGCGGCGCTGATGATGCACACCATCGCAGCCACGGGCGCGGGCCTGTCCGGCGCATCGGCCGTGCATATGAACATCTTCGGCTTGCATCCTGTGGTGGTGTTTGGCTCGGACGAGCAAAAGCGCCGTTGGCTGCCGCCGCTGATTGCGGGAAAGGACAAGGCATGTTTTGGCGTGACGGAGCCGAATACGGGGCTGAACACGCTCGGGCTCAGGACGCGCGCGCAGCGGTGCGGCGATCACTATCTCGTGCACGGTCAGAAGGTGTGGATATCCACCGCGCAGGTTGCCAACAAGATGCTGCTGCTGGCCCGCACCAGGCCGGCCGAAGAATGCAAGGGCACGGAAGGGCTGAGCCTGTTCTATACCGATGTTGATCGCGGCTCCATGGAGATCCGCGAGATCGAGAAGCTCGGACGCAAATGCGTGGATTCCAATCAGGTGTTCATTGATGGCCTGCGCATTCCCGTCGAGGACCGGATCGGAGAAGAGGGCAAGGGTTTCTCGTACATCCTGCATGGACTCAATCCGGAGCGGATCCTGATCGCGTCGGAAGCGGTAGGCCTTGGCCGGGCCGCGCTCGCGAAGGCGTCGCGCTATGCGAGCGAGCGCATGGTGTTCGATCGTCCGATCGGGCAGAATCAGGGCGTCCAGCATCCGCTGGCGTTGTCCTGGATGCAGCTTGAATCGGCGCATCTGATGGTGCAGAAGGCCGCCTTCCTGTACGACAGGCATCTGCCGTGCGCGGCGCAGGCCAATGCCGCCAAATACCTCGGTGCGCAGGCCTGCGGCAAGGCATGCGAGACAGCCATTTTCACGCTGGGGGGCATGGGCTATGCCAAGGAATACCACGTCGAGCGATACATGCGCGAATCGTGGATTCCACGGCTCGCGCCGGTCAGTCCGCAGATGATCCTGAACTTCATCGCGGAGAAGGTTCTGGGATTGCCGAAATCATACTGATGCCGTGTGACCTTGGGCGGGAAGTGCAATGAACGTCGGGGAAAACGCCAGTTCGAAGCGGATGTGCAAATCGCCGGGATGGATGCAAGATATTGCTTTCATGAAGACTCATCTACTGCGTTACTTTGTCGTACTGGCCGAGGAGCGCCATTTCGGCAGGGCCGCGCGGCGTTTGTGCATCACGCAGCCGCCGCTGTCCACGGCGCTCAAGACGCTGGAGGAGGATCTGGGTGTGATGCTGGCCAGGCGCGACGCCAAGCACGTCACGCTCACGCCGGCGGGCGAGGCGTTTTTGCTCGAGGCTCGCAAGGTGCTCGCTCAGATGCAGCGCGCGTGCGATGTGGTGCGCAGCGTCGCGCAGGGCGCTCAAGGGCGGCTTGACGTGGGCATCACCGGATCGATGGTGTATCGCAACGTGCCGCAGTACTGCAGGGCATTCCAGTTGAAGAGGCCGCAGGTCGAGCTGTGCATGCATGAGATGTCCACCGGCGAGCAGTTGTGTGCGCTCGGCTCTGGCGATATAGACGTGGGCTTTCTCAACATCGGGTACCCGCCCGATGATCTGGAGTTGCTGCCGCTGGAGTCGGAGGCCCTGGTCGCCTGCCTGCCGGAGCGCCATCCGTTGGCGGGTGGCGGTGACCTGGACCTTGCCCGGATCGCGCACGAGGATTTCGTGATGTTCGCGCGAGACGTGTCGCCGGCCAATTACGACAACGTGATCGCATGCATGCATCAGGCGGGAATCCACCCGCGCACGACGCATGCCGCGCGTCAATGGCTGACGGTTGTGGCCCTGGTCTCCACCGGCTGCGGTGTCGCGCTCGTGCCGGCATGCATGGCGCGGGCCGGCATCAATGGGGTCCGGTTTCTTGCCCTGCGCGGTGTGACGATGCTGACGCCGGCCATCATGGCATGGCGCAGGAATGATGATCGATTGCTGCTCTCGCTGCTGGTCGATGCGGTCCGGGAATGCGTGGAGCAGGGGCGCCGTTGACGGCGGCAGCCGGCCCGCCGCCCCGCTCTCATCCCCGCATGAAGAACAGGATCGACATGATCAGCCCCGTCGCCACGATGCCCCAGCGCAGCCATGCCGGCGGAAGCCTGCGGGCGACGCGCGCGCCGCCATAGCCGCCTGCGGTGGCGGCGATCATCATCACCAGCGCCTGCTGCCATTGCACCAGGCCGCCCGCCGCGTAGATGGCGACGGCGATCGCGGTGAGCAGCGCGGACACCAGGTTCTTCATGCCGTTCATGGCGTTGAGTTGCGTCTGCCCGAGCAGGCCGAAGAGCGCGAGCAGCAGAATGCCCAGGCCGCCGTTGAAATATCCGCCATAGATGGCGACGGCCAGCGTTCCGGCCATGCCCTTGGCGGGCGACGCGCCCGCATGCGCCGATGCGCCGCCGCTGCGGGTCGAGGCCCAGGCGCGCAGCCGTGGGCCGAAGGCGAACATGGCCGTGGCGGCGAGCAGCAGCCAGGGGACGACCTTGCGGAACACCGCATCCGGCGTGACGAGCAGCAGCGCCGCTCCCGCCATGCCCCCGATCAGAGAGACGACGACCATCCTGCGCATCGAGAGGCCCGGCGGCGGCTGCATGTCCTCGCGGAACCCCCATGCGCCCGCGGCGTAGCCTGGAAACAGCGCCACGGTGCCGGTGGCGTTGGCGGCCACGGGCGGCACGCCGGTGAATACCAGCGCGGGCAGGGTCAGGAAGCTGCCGCCGCCCGCCACCGAATTGAGCGCGCCGGCCACGAATGCGGCGGCGAGCAACAGGCCCCAGTGGCTGAAGAAGTCCATGCGTTGTCTCTCTTTTCCATGTTTTTCGCCGGACATCGTGGTGGATGCTCGCCGGCGCGATGGAGGGCATCTTAGGTGTCCCGAGCGCGTTCTTTATGCAACCTGCGCGCAATACTGCTTAACACACGGCTGCGGGCGCGGGCGCGCGAGGCTGTTCAGTTGGCGTACGGGTCTTCGAAGCCGAGCTCCCGCATGATGTCGGTCTCGTACGCTTCCATTTCCTCGGCGTCCTCGGTGCTGGTTTCATGATCCCAGCCTTGCGCGTGCAGCGTGCCGTGCACCAGCAGGTGCGCGTAGTGCTCCTCGAGCGACTTGTTCTGCTCTTTGGCTTCGCGCTCGACCACCGGCGCGCACAGCACGAGATCGGCCATGACCGTGGGCTCCTGCTGGTAGTCGAAAGTCAGGACGTTGGTCGCATAGTCCTTGTGGCGGAACTCGTGGTTGAGCCGCCGGCCTTCCTCCGCGCCGACGATGCGCACGGTGATTTCGGCATCGACGGCCAGCGCATGGCGGATCCAGCGCGTTACCTTGCTGCGCGAGAGCACGGCGCGGTGCTCGGCCGCGCCGTCGAATCGGGCGAACTGCAGGGAGAGGGTGAGTTGATTCAGTGACATGGCGGTGAACCGTTCGGTGCTCCCGGGCTAGCCGCGCGCGCCGGGCTTGCGCTGTGCGTCGTATGCATCGACGATGCGCGCGACCAGCGGATGGCGCACCACGTCGGCGCTGGTGAAGCGCGTGACGGCGATTCCCTTCACGCGCTTGAGCACGCGCTCCGCGTCGATCAGGCCGCTCATCGCGCCCTTGGGCAGGTCGATCTGGCTGACGTCGCCCGTCACCACCGCCCTGGCGCCGAAGCCGATGCGGGTGAGAAACATCTTCATCTGCTCGGGCGTGGTGTTCTGCGCCTCATCCAGAATGATGAAGGCGTTGTTCAGCGTGCGCCCGCGCATGAAGGCCAGCGGGGCGATTTCCAGCTGGTTGCGCTCGAAAGCCTTCTGCACCTTCTCGAAACCCATCAGGTCGTAGAGCGCGTCGTACAGAGGCCGCAGGTAGGGATCGACCTTCTGCGTGAGGTCGCCGGGCAGGAAACCGAGGCGCTCGCCCGCCTCCACGGCGGGGCGCGTGAGCACGATGCGCTGCACGTTGCTGCGCTCCAGCGCATCGACAGCGCAGGCCACGGCAAGATAGGTCTTGCCCGTGCCGGCGGGGCCGATGCCGAAGGTGATGTCGTGGCTGGCGATGTTCTCCAGGTACACGGCCTGCGTGGGAGTGCGCGCGCGCAGGTCGGCGCGGCGCGTGGTGAGCGTGACGGCGCTGTCCGCGTCGCCTTCCTCCCGCATGGAGCTGTCGCCCGCCAGCATCAGCTGCAGCTGCTCTTCCTTGATCGGACGGTCGGCGATTTCATAGAGCGCCTGCAGCAGTTCCATGGCGTCGTTGGCCTTGGCCTTCGGCCCATCGACCTTGAATTGCTCGTGGCGATGGGCGATCCTGACCTTGAGGGCGTCCTCGATCGTGCGCAGGTGCGCGTCCGCGGGTCCGCACAGATGGGTCAGGCGGAGGTTGTTGTGTGGGGTGAATGTGTGGCGCAGGATCACGCGGATAATTTGGTTGTTGCGCCGCAGATCGCGGCAAAGGATTCCAATGATAGGCAAATTGACTGGCACCCTGCTTGAAAAGAACCCTCCCGAGGTATTGGTGGACTGCCATGGCGTGGGTTATGAGGTCCTGGTGCCGATGAGCACGTTCTACAACCTGCCCGCCGTCGGCGAGCGCGTGGCGCTGCTCACGCAGTTCATCGTGCGGGAGGACGCGCAACTGCTCTACGGCTTTGGATCGCAGCAGGAGCGCCAGGCGTTTCGCGAGCTGATCAAGATTTCGGGCGTCGGCCCGCGCACCGCGCTGTCGATCCTCTCGGGCATGGGCGTGGCGGACCTGGCGCAGGCGGTGTCCCTGCAGGAAGCGGGCCGGCTGGTGAAGGTGCCGGGCATCGGCAAGAAAACCGCGGAGCGCCTGCTGCTGGAGCTCAAGGGCAAGCTGGGCGCGGACATCGGAGCCGCCGCGCACGTGGCCAGCGACAGCCAGGCGGACATCCTCCAGGCGCTTCTCGCACTGGGCTACAACGACAAGGAAGCCGCCCACGCCCTCAAGGCGCTTCCCGCCGACATCGGCGTGAGCGACGGCATCAAGATGGCGCTGAAATCGCTGGCCAGATAGCGTTGTCGGGCAGACTGTTGCCATGAAACCAACCAGGGTGTGTTGATGTACCCTGCTATGCCCTGCTGAAAATAGTCCGATTTGCACCGTGTAGCATCAAAGATGTGTTGAATAATCTAGCCGTCATACAGGAGAGCATGATGGCTAAAAGCGCTGGATGGTGGATTGCGGGCAGTCTCATTCTGTCTATCGCGGGTTGTGGCGGCGGTAACGACACCACCGATACCGATACGGATACATCGACGCCCTCGCAGCCGGACCTCACCCAGCGCATCGAACCCTATGACACGCTGACCCGGCAGAGCGCACAGGCCGACTCGAAAGCGCGGGCGCAGGGCACGCAGGCAGAACAGGCGGCGCGGGGCGAGGCCGACTCACGGTTCATCCGCAAGGTGGCGCTGGCCGCGCCTGCAGCGAGTGTGGTGCAGAAGATGGAAGCTGCGGCGGATGCGGCCAGGCCGGGCGTGCCGATCCAGATCGCCGTCAAGCGCGACGTTGCCGCCACCGCCACCGTGCAACTGACGCAGGCCCTGCTGGACTGGCAGGGCACGGCATCCGGCGGCCAACTGGCGGCGCTGGCGTTCGACTCCCCCTCGGCACTGGGTGTGCGCCTTGGCGTGCTGGTCATGCAATTGCCGTCCGGCACGAAACTGCGCTTTTACGCGCAGGCCGGCGGGACAGCCACCGAGGTGAGCGCCGCCGAACTGGCCGCCCAGGCGGAGCGCATCCGCGCCGGCGGCGGTGACGATCAGGCCGCCAGGACCTACTGGAGCCCCGACTTCGGCGGCGAGCAGACCGTGATGGAGATCGAGGTGCCGGCAGGCGCCCAGGTGTCCGGGGTGCAGCTGGCCGTGCCGCGCCTGTCGCACTTCACGCACAGTGCCGCGCAGATGGAGACGCTGGTCGAGGCGAAGGCCGGCTCCGGCAGTTGCAACATCGATGCGATGTGCCAGCCCGACTACCTGAGCCAGGCGCGCTCGGTGGCCCGCATGCGGTTCACGCATGAGGACGGCAAAGGGTACTACTGCACCGGCACGCTGCTCAATGACGCGCAGTCCAGCGGCACGCCCTATTTCCTGACCGCCAATCACTGCATCAACACGCAGGCGCAGGCGTCCTCGCTGATGACCGACTGGTTCTACCGTTCGTCGGCCTGCAACTCGGGCACGGCCGGCTCCGGCGTCCAGAGCCTCACCAGGGGCGCGACGCTGCTGTATGCCACGGCGAGCACCGATACCTCGTTCCTGAGTTTGAACGAGGCCGTTCCCGACGGCGTGGTGTATGCGGGATCGTTCTTCGGCGGCGCGGCGGCAGCCGGCTCGGAACTGGTGGGGCTCCATCACCCCGAGGGAGACCTGGAGAAGATCAGCTTTGGCGTGCTGCAAGGGCTGGGGTTGTGCTCCAGCGATACCTGCGGCGGCTCCAGCGACAGCGGCGCCACCTTCCTCGAGGTGAAATGGAGCCAGGGCACGACCGAGGGCGGCAGCAGCGGCTCGGCGGTGTTCTACGGCATAGGCGGGCAGCGCTACGTCACGGGGCAGCTCTATGGCGGAAGCGCATCGTGCAGCAATCCGAACGGCAGTGATTTCTATGGCCGCTTCGACCTGCCCTACAAGGAAAAGCTCAAGGAGTGGCTCAACCCGTGAGCCTTGCGTGATCTCCTTG
>NZ_JBEBOW010000128.1:0-10608 GCF_040396215.1 Diaphorobacter ruginosibacter
AGGAGCTTGCTCCATCCTCCCCGGCTGCTTCGGCGGCCGGCAGATCGCGCAGGTGGCGCAGCGACGCAAGGGTGATGGCGGCGATGGCGAGGGAAAAGATGATCAGCACCAGCACTTCGGAGGAAATGCTCAGGCCGGCCAGGCCGCTCACCTTGGTGGCCACGCCCCCCAGCGCCGATGAGAGCGCGAACCACCATGGAAAGGGGCCGAGCTGGCGGGCCATATGATCGGAGATCGGCAACAGCCGCCACGATGGCCGCCTGTTCGACAGCAGGGCGTGGCCGAGCGCGATCACGTACGAGGCATAGGCCGCCATTTCCACGCAGATGGATTCGAGCATGCGCAGCCGTTCGTCGGGCTGGGCATTCACGCGGATGCCGTTCCACATCAGCTTGACCGCCAGCGTCACGATGAGTACGTTGAGGATGACGGCCGCAGCCGCCATGAGCGTGCGCCGCAGCCTGCCCGATGGCAGGCGCGTGGGCAGCACGCGCACCAGAATGCGTTCCGCCATCCATGTGCCGCCGACGAGCAGCGCCAGCGCGCCCAGCAGTTGAAGGATGAAATTGTTGCGCTTGCGGGGAGCGGACGTGGCCTCGCCGATGGCCATGCGCAGGTCGCCCGCGAGCTCCTGGAGCAGCAGCAGGTCGCCGTAGGCGCCGCTTTTCCACTGCCGCCAGAAGAGGGGCGAGAGGGGCGAGTCCACGCGCGCGGTGAGCGCGGCCTGGAATTGCTCGCGGCGTTGCCGGAGGATGTCCGCGCTGCGCTGTTCTGCATCCACGTCGATGAGCCGCGCCAGCTTGAGGTCCGAGTCCACCGCCGTGCGTTGCTTGTTCAGCGTGGAGCGCTGCTCGGCGACGTCCGGCGCATCGGCGGGGGAGCCGCCTTCGGGCGTCGGGCCCAGGCCGGCGAGGCGGCTGTCCACGTCGGCAAGCTCCTCTGTGCGCTGCTTGACGATCTGCCTGGCGAGCGCGCTGATCTGGCTCAGTTGTGACAGCAGCGTGCGCGCGTCGGCGTCTTCCGTGATCTTGGAGGGGATGGCGTCCAGTTGCTTGCGCAGCTCGTCGGGCTGAGGCAGCGGCGGCGCTTCAACCGGCAGTTCAGCCACGGCGGATGTGGCCGCGCGAGCGCCTTTCGCGGCAATGGGTGGGCCCGCGGCCCAGGCGGATGCAAACAGCACCTGGCATGTGCAGAGCAGCATCGCCAGGCATGCCAGCCGCAGGCTGGAGCGCGGCCTTGCGGGAGGGTGCGTGCCGTCGAGGGTGGTCCGAGGGTTCATGCGCGCGGAGGAGCCGTAGAGTAGGTTGACAATGCGATGGAAGAAAGGCAGATGGCTACTCTATCGCCCTGGAGCGGACCGGCGCGTAAGAATTGATATACAGATTCACGCAGCCGGGCGCTGACACCGCGCCCCTGTCAGCCGGTCGTGGCCGTGGTCAGGACGCCGGGCTGAACAGGTCCACGCGGTCGGTGATGATGCAGTCGGTGCCGATGTCCAGCAGGCGCTGGGCTTCCCATTCGTCATTGACGGTGTAGCTGCTGCAGCGCAGGCCTTCCCCATGCACGCGCCGCACGAGGGCCTCGTCCCACAGCGCATGGTTGAGCACCATGGCGACGCAGCCAAGCTCTTTGGCGATTCGCAGGTCGGCCTCGCCGGTGCCGTCCGAAAACTTGTCCACCAGCAGGCCGCGCGGGATGTGGGGCGCGCTTTCCCTGGATCCGCGCAGCGAATCGGGCTTGAACGAGGTGAACAGCGGCGGCACGGCATCCTGGGGCCAGAGGCGGGCCATCAGCTCGCCCGTGGCCTTGCCGGTGATTTCCTCCTGGCCGGGCGTTGGCTTGATCTCGACGTTCAGGTGCAGGCGATTGGCGATGCACCAGCGCGCGAGCGCCTCGAGCGTGGGCAGGTTCTCTCCCGCGAAGGAGCGCGAATGCCATGCGCCGGCATCGAGCTGCGCGAGCTCGCCCATGGTGTGCTCGCCTCCGGCGCCATGGCCGTTGGTGGTGCGCCTGAGATCGGTATCGTGCATCAGGAACAGCACGCCGTCCTTGCTGAGCTTGGCGTCGCATTCGAACATGCGGTAGCCATAGGAGGCGCCCATGCGGAATGCGGCCATGGTGTTTTCGGGCGCCAGCTTGCCGGCGCCGCGGTGCGCGACCCAGCGCGGGTAGGGCCATGCGGCCAGGGTAGTCATAAGGGTTCTCCGAATTTGAGCAGATTGCCGTGCGGGTCGATCACATACAGCTCGCGCATGCCCCATTCGCACTCCTGCGGGGCGCCAAGCGGCAGGCCGCGCACGGTGAAATCGGCATGCGGCGCGTGGGTGCCGCCGCGCACATGGCGGGAGTAATGGCAGGAGGAATGGCGGGGCCGCTCGGTGTTGCCGTCGCATGGCCAGAAATGAATCTCGCAGCCGCCGCGCTCGACGATGAGGTATGTGCCCGGCATCGAGAGCGTGGCGCGAAAACCGGGCCGTTGAACGTAGAAGGCCTCGCTGGCCGCAAGGTCCATCGAGGGCAGGACCGGAACCGTGGAGTGGATCAGCGGGGCCATGGACGTTCCCGGGAAGACGCTTTCTTCGTTCAGATGCGCTTGCCCGTGCCCGCATCGAAGGTGTGGATGCGCTGGGGGCGTGGCGTGACGTGGATGAGCTCGCCGTTGGCGGGAGTGAAGGTGCCTTCTTCCACGCGCACGGTGATCTGCTCGTCGCCGCCTTGCACGCGGCCGTAGATGAGGCGTTCGGCGCCCAGCAGCTCCACCGTGTCCACGACGACGGGCCAGCCCGTGCCCGGCGTGACGTCCAGGTGCTCTGGGCGGATGCCGAAGATGGTTCCCTCGCGGGTGCCCGGCGCGCTCTTGAGCAGGTTCATCGGCGGCGATCCGATGAAGCTCGCAACGAACGTGGAGGCGGGGCGGTGGTACACCTCCTCGGGCGTGCCGAATTGCTCCATGCGGCCGCCGTTCATCACGATCATGCGCTGCGCGAGCGTCATGGCCTCGACCTGGTCGTGCGTGACGAAAAGGCTGGTGATGCCCAGCGTGTTGTGGCGCTTCTGGATCTCGATGCGGGTCTGCGCGCGCAGCTTGGCGTCCAGGTTGGACAGCGGCTCATCGAACAGGAACACCTGTGGGTTGCGCACGATCGCGCGGCCCATGGCAACGCGCTGGCGCTGGCCGCCCGAGAGTTGGCGCGGCTTGCGGTCGAGCAGGTGCGAGAGCTCGAGAATCTTCGCGGCGCCGTCCACGCGCTGCTTGATTTCCTCGATGGGCACGTTCTTGATCTTGAGTCCGTAGGCCATGTTGTCGAACACCGACATGTGCGGGTAGAGCGCGTAGTTCTGGAACACCATGGCGATATCGCGCTGCGCGGGCTCGAGGTTGTTGACCACGCGCTCGCCGATGGAGATCGTGCCGCCGGTGATTTCCTCCAGGCCCGCGACCATGCGCAGCAGGGTCGACTTGCCGCAGCCCGACGGGCCGACGATGACGATGAACTCGCCATCCTTGATTTCAGCGTTGACGCCATGGATCACCGGCACGGCGCTCTTGCCGGTGCCGTATTGCTTGACGACGTCTTTGAGTGTGATGGATGCCATATGAAAAACTTTGAATTCGTTCTGGTTGGAGCGGGTTCGCTGGCTGCAGGCGCGGGTTACTTTTCGGTATCCACCAGGCCCTTGACGAACCACTTCTGCATCAGGATCACCACCAGCGCCGGTGGCAGCATGGCGACGATGGTGGTGGCCATCGCCACGTTCCAGTCGATGGCGGCCTCGCCACCGCTGGCCACCATGCGCTTGATGCCGATGACCACGGGGTACATGTCCTCCGACGTGGTCATGAGCAGCGGCCAGAGGTACTGGTTCCAGCCGTAGATGAACTGGATCACGAACAGCGCGGCGATCGATGTCTTGGACAGCGGCACCAGCACGTCCTTGAAGAAGCGCATCGGGCCGGCGCCGTCCATGCGCGCGGCTTCCACCAGCTCATCGGGCACCGTCAGGAAGAACTGGCGGAACAGGAAGGTGGCTGTGGCCGAGGCGATCAGCGGCAAGGTCAGGCCCGCGTAGCTGTTGAGCATGCCCAGATCCGCCACCACTTTGTAGGTGGGCAGGATACGCACTTCCACGGGCAGCATCAGCGTGACGAAAATCGCCCAGAAGCACAGTTGCTTGAATGGAAAGCGGAAGTACACGATGGCGAACGCGGACAGCAGCGAGATGGCGATCTTGCCCACGGTGATGACCATGGCGGTCACGAAGCTCACCCACATCATCCGGAACAGATTGGTGCTGGAGCCGAGCTTGCCGGAGCCGAAGAAGGCGGCCTTGTAGCTCTCGAACATGTTCGAGCCGGGCCACAGCGGCATGGGCGCCTGCACGATTTCCTGCGCGGTGTGGGTTGAGGCGATCAGCGCCAGATAAATGGGGAAGGCGACGATGGCTACGCCGAGAATCATCACGGCGTGGGACAGCACATCGAGCCAGGGACGTCGGTCAATCATGCTCAGTACTGCACTTTCTTTTCAACATAGCGGAACTGCACCACGGTCAGCGTGATGACGATGAACATCAGGATCACGGACTGTGCGGCCGAGCCGCCCAGGTCCAGCGCCTTGAAGCCGTCCAGGTAGACCTTGTAGACGAGGATCGTCGTCGATTGGCCCGGGCCGCCGCGCGTGGTTGCGTCGATGATGCCGAAGGTGTCGAAGAACGCGTAGACGATGTTGATCACCAGCAGGAAGAACGTGGTGGGCGAGAGCAGCGGCAATTGCACGTTCAGGAAGCGGCGCCAGGGGCCGGCGCCGTCGATGGCCGCGGCTTCGAGCAGCGACTTGGGGATCGATTGCAGGCCCGCGAGAAAGAACAGGAAGTTGTAGGAAATCTGCTTCCACACGGCGGCCATCACGATCAGCGCCATGGCCTGGTTCTCGTTCATGAGAAAGTTCCAGTTGTAGCCGATGCGCTCAAGAAAATACGACACCACGCCAAGCGAGGGCGAGAACATGAATACCCACAGCACACCGGCGATCACCGGCGCCACGGCGTAGGGCACGATCAGCAGCGTCTTGTAGATCATGGCGAAGCGCACGATGCGGTCCGCGAAGATGGCCAGCGCCAGCGAGATTGCGATGCCGAAGGCGGCGACCAGCACCGAGAAGACGGCTGTGCGGTAGAAGGAGTCGATATAGGACTCGTCCTGGAACAATTGCGAAAAGTTCTGCAGCCCGACCCATTCCCTGCTCAGTCCGAATGCATCCTCCATCTGGAAGGATTGCAGGATGGCCTGCGCGGCGGGCCAGAAAAAGAAGACGCCGATGATGACCAACTGCGGCAGCAGCAGCAACCACGGGAGCCAGGCGGAGCGGAAAAGTACACGTTTTTCCATATGCCTTCAAAAACCAAAAAACCGCCGCGGCCTTCATGAGGCCGCGGAGGCATGCATTAAAAATTCATTGTGAAATCATGCCACTGCGGGGAGCGGCATGAAAGGCACGTAATGACCGCTTACTTGCCCTTGTTGGCCGCTTCGAAGCGCGCCAGCAGTTCGTCGCCGCGCTTGACGATGGCGTCCAGGGCTTCCTTGGACGACTTCTTGCCGGCCCACACCTGTTCGAGTTCTTCATCCTCGACGGCGCGGATCTGCACGTAGTTGCCCAGGCGGATACCGCGCGAATTGTCGGTGACCTTGCGGATCATCTGGTTCACCGCGGTATCGGTGCCGGGGTTCTTTTCATAGAAGCCGGACTTTTCGGTCAGCTCGAACGCCGCCATGGTCACGGGCAGGTAGCCGGTGCGCTGGTGGCTGGCGGCTTGCACCTTGGTCTGCGACAGGAAGTCGAAGAACTTGGCGACGCCCTTGTATTCTTCAGGCTTCTTGCCGGCCATCACCCACAGCGAGCCGCCGCCGATCACGGTATTTTGCGGCGCGCCCTTCACGTCCGGGTAGTAGGGCAGGTTGGAGATGCCATAGGCGAACTTGGCGTTCTTGGCCACGTCGCCGTAGAAGCCCGAGGAGGTCTGGATCATCGCGCATTCGCCCGACACGAAGGAGGCCTGCGGCAGCGAGCCACGGCCCTTGTAGACGAATTCGCCCGCCTTGGCGGCCTTCTCCAGGTTTTCGATGTGGCGCACGTGCAGGGGCGAGTTGATCTTCAGGCGCGCCTTGAAGCCATCCTTGCCCAGGCCGTTCTGGTGCGTTGCGAATTCCACGTTGTGCCAGGTGGAGAACGATTCGAGCTGTGTCCAGCCCATCCAGGCCAGGGTCATCGGGCAGCTGTGGCCGCTGGCCTTGAGCTTCTTGGCGGCCTCGAAGACTTCGGGCCAGGTGGAGGGTGCCTTGTCGGGGTTCAGGCCGGCCTTCTTGAAGGCGTCCTTGTTGTAGTAGAAAACGGTGGTCGAGCTGTTGAACGGGAAGCTCAGCATCTGGCCGTTGGGCGCCGTGTAGTACGAGGCCACTGCGGGGATGTAGGCCTTGGGGTCGAAGGTCACGCCGTTGTCGGACAGCACCTTGGCGACGGGAACGGTCGCGCCCTTGGATGCCATCATCGTGGCGGTGCCCACTTCGAACACCTGCAGGATGTGCGGAGCGCCGCCGGAGCGGAACGCGGCCACCGCGGCGGTCATGGTTTCATCATAGGTACCCTTGTAGGTGGGGATGACCTTGAATTCCTTCTGGCTTTCATTGAATTGTCTGGCCAGATCGTTGACCCATTCATTGTTCACCGCCGTCATGGCGTGCCACCACTGAATCTCTGTTTGTGCTTGTGCGGCGATGCCGGTGGTTGCGATGAGCGATGCCATCGCCAGGTGCTTGATCCGCATGTGGACTCCTATGGGTATGAGAGAAAGGTTTGAGCGGATGGTAACCCGCTCGATATGACAGGAAGATGTCGTTTTCGCACAGCCGTATACAGGCCACAACGGGAAAATCCCTTGCGCCTGATCAGCGGGCTCGCAACGCGTTCGTGACTGTCATGGTTGTGTGCCATTGTTAACTCCGGCACTTGGGTGTTGCAATTGTCATTGAAAAGACAAGGTTTTGCGCGTTGCCCAATGCTTGAGGGATTCAGTATTTTTGAACCGCAACAGGAAATTGCCATGACTGCCAGAACTTCGTTGGACAAGAACAAGATCAAGTTTTTGCTGCTGGAAGGTATCCACCCCGGCGCGCTGGAGGTGCTGCGCGCGGCGGGCTACTCCCAGGTCGAGATGCTGAAGGGAGCCCTGCCCGAGAACGAGCTGGTCGAGCGCCTGGCGGATGTTCACTTCCTGGGCATCCGATCGCGCACCCAACTGACGCCGGCCGTCTTCGCCAAGGCGAAGAAGCTGGTGGCGGTGGGCGCGTTCTGCATCGGCACCAACCAGATCGATCTGCAGGCCGCGCGCGAGCACGGCGTGGCGGTGTTCAACGCGCCGTATTCCAATACCCGCTCGGTCGCCGAGCTGGTGCTGGCCGAGACCATCTTGCTGCTGCGCGGCATTCCGGCGAAGAACGCCTCCGTGCATCGCGGCGGCTGGAGCAAGAGCGCGGAGCACTCCTACGAGGCGCGTGGCAAGACACTGGGCATCGTGGGCTATGGCTCGATCGGCACGCAGTTGTCGGTGCTGGCCGAGTCGCTGGGCATGAAGGTGATTTTCCATGACGTCGTCAGCAAGCTGCCGCTGGGCAACGCGCATCAGGTCTCGCTCAACGAGCTATTGGCGCAAAGCGACGTGGTGACCCTGCACGTGCCCGAGCTGCCATCGACGCAGTGGATGATAGGCGCGGAGCAGATCGCGAAGATGAAGCCCGGCGCGATTCTGCTCAACGCGTCACGCGGCACCGTGGTCGAGATCGAGCCGCTGGCTGCGGCGCTGAAGTCGGGCCATCTCGCGGGCGCGGCCGTGGACGTGTTCCCGGTCGAGCCGCGCTCGAATGCCGATGTTTTCGAGTCGCCGCTGCGTGGCCTCGACAACGTCATCCTCACGCCGCACATCGGCGGCTCGACGATGGAGGCGCAGGCCAACATCGGGCTTGAAGTCGCCGAAAAGCTGGTCAAGTTCAGCGACAACGGGACGACCACCTCATCGGTGAATTTCCCCGAAGTGGCGCTGCCGGCGCATCCGGGCAAGCATCGCCTGCTGCACATCCACAAGAACGTGCCGGGGGTGCTTTCGCAGATCAATCAGATTCTTTCGGAGAATCAGATCAATATTTCTGCGCAGTTCTTGCAGACGAATGAGACGCTCGGATATGTAGTGATCGACCTGGACGCCAAGTCTTCCGATCTGGCCCTGGAGAAATTAGCCAAGGTGCCGGGGACGATTCGTTCGCGAGTGTTGTTCTGAATTTTTGTTGGGGGTTTACGAAGCCTTGCGGCTTCGATGGCTATTCGTTTGGGGGCGCAGATATGGGGCTTGATCCTTCGTTGCGCCTCCTTGCCTACCGGAAGGTATGTCTGCGTCGGCGACGCCTCCTCTCAAGCCCCATCTCTGCGTTGTGGTGGGAGGTTCCCGCGATTTGAGCGCTTCGCAGGCTCGCTACGCTGGGATTTCTCATTCAACATTGCTGACTTATTGCGATGCGAGCTGGATCTTGCCTGCTTGCACTACCTTTCCCCATCGTGAGTAATCGGTCCTGATCAGCGATGCGAACTCTGCCGGGCTGTTGTATTCGACGCTGATGCCGCGCTCCTGCAGGTCGTGGTCGGTCTGGGGTGCGCGGGCGATGGTGTGGAGTTCTTTTTGCAGACGCGCGACGATGGGGGCTGGCGTGTTGGCTGGGACGACGATGCCGAACCAGCCGGAGCTGATGAAGCTGGGCAGGCCGGCTTCTGGGGCGCTTGGCACGTCGGGCAGTTGGGGTGAGCGCGTGGCTGCGGTTTGCACCAGGCCTTGCAGCTTGCCCGCCTTGATCTGCGGGGCGAGCACGGTGAGCGTGTCGATGGCGAGGTCGACCTCGCCACCGAGTGCTGCGGTGACTGCTGGCGCGCTGCCCTTGTAGGGCACATGCAGCAATTCACTGCCCGAGAGGTTCTGCAGCAGTTCGCCGGTCAGGTGGCAGAGCGTGCCACTGCCGCACGAAGAATAGGTCACCTTGCCCGGATTCGCTTTGGCGCGCGCCAGCAGTTCGGGCAGGGAGTGGATCTGCAGCTTGGGATTGATCGCGACGACGTTGTGCACCGAGGCGACGAGCGAGACCGGCGTGAAGTCCTTCGCCGGATCAAAGCGCAGATTGCTCTGCAGATGCGGCAGCACGGTGAGTTGGCCGCTGGTGGCGAGCGAGATCGTGTAGCCGTCGGGCACCGCACGCGCCACGTATTCGGCGGCAATCGCCGTGCCCGCGCCGGCCTTGTTGTCGACGATCACCGGCTGGCCCAGTGCCTTGGTCAGTTTGTCGGCGTAGTAGCGACCGATGGCATCCGCCGCGCCGCCCGGCGGGAACGGAACCACCAACTTGACGGGGCGCGCTGGCCAGTTTTCGGCGGAGGCGGGCAAGGTCGTGAGAAGGGGTAGCGCGGCAGCGAATGCGATTGCGGCGAAACGAAAACGAAAGCTATGTGGCTTCATGGTGTGGTGCAGTCCTTTGGTCATGCCGCCACGATAGGCAGCGAGGTTGCGGGAGTGAACAAAGAAAAGCGTGCTTGCTTATGCGCTGCGTGATTCGCGAAGCGGCGCTTTGGCATATTCGGAAAACGTGGTTTCTTAGTTTGAAAACTTCGTGCTCACTCGCTGCGGCTGCATGGTCTGATCGCTGCAGTTATGAAGTGAGGCAACAGGAAATTCATGTCCGTTCTATTGATAGCCGGGAGCCCGTCCGAGCGCTCGCGGTCGGCCACTTTGCTGGCCCAGGTGGGTCGACGTCTGGCAGCGCATCGCGTTCATGTGGAGACTCTGAACATCCGCAATCTCGATGCACTCGCGCTGCTGCAGGCGCGGTTCGATCATCCCGATGTGGTGAAGGCCGCGCAGCAGGTGGCCAACGCCACGGTGATCGTCGTCGCGACGCCCGTCTACAAGGCCGCGTACAGCGGCGTGCTCAAGGTGTTTCTCGATCTGCTGGCGCAGACCGCGCTGCAGGGCAAGACCGTGTTGCCGCTGGCCACGGGCGGCAGTCCGCATCACATGCTGGCGCTCGATTACGCGCTGCGCCCGGTGCTGCAGGCGCTGGGCGCCAAGCAGATTCTCACGGGCATCTACGCGACCGATGCGCAGGTCACGCACCTGCCCGAAGGCGGCGGCGTGCTGCATCCCGATGTGTCGAATCGCGTGGATGTGGCGGTGCAGACCTTGCTGTCTGAAGCGCTGCAGGTGCGCGATGCGGGCTTTGCGCCGGTGCGGTTCGAGCAGGTGCAGTTGAGCGTTTAAGCGTTTGAGGCTCGTTGCTTTGTACCTCATTTTGCATATCGATTTCTGTTTTTCTTCCTTCGCCAATGCGCGCTGATTCGCTCCAATCGGGGTTGATTTCATTTCTCAAACGAAGGGCGAAAAGATGAACGGCGTGGGGCACGAAGCAGAGGTGGTGGTCGATTCTTTGGTGCGTCGCAGATGGCTGCGCGCGGCGGGTGCGGCAGCGGCGGCGGGTGTTGCTGGCGCAGTCGCGGGGCGGGTGTGGGCGGCGCCCGT